>QBMP01000001.1:5555-34661 GCA_003242115.1 Phormidesmis priestleyi | reverse complement strand
GCCATGTGCGTAACTTAAATCTACAAGATTTCAACCTTGCTAGTTTAGTGCATTTTTGGAACCCTTGAAAGGGCTAACGCAAAATATTCTGCCAAATATTTTGTCAGTTAGGTTTAATGGAGGTGCGATTAAAGGCGATTAAAAATGCTGAAAGCTTTTGTGGCTCAGCGGTATGCTCATTGGCGTAGGCTTTTCGTCCGCTGTCCAAAAGAGCACTTGCACAATGCCCGTATGAGTGGTTTTGCCTAAGATAGTCGCCCCGCTAGCGGCGGCAAACGAGGTGGCCAAATCGGGCGGCAAACACAGCACCAATTCAAAGTCTTCGCCGCCATAAAGCGCCCAGTTTATGGCCAGATCACGGCCAACGGCAGCGCTGAGACCAGCGGGTAAAGGAATGCGCGATCGCATAATATCCATCCCCACCCCACTGCTTTTGCTCAATTGCAGTAACGCATTTGCCAGCCCATCGCTGCTATCCATCCCTGCGATCGCGGGTCTTGGGCCTGCTAATGGCATTCGTTGATTGAGTTCAAAAATCGCATCAAATCGCGGCACCGGCTGCTGATGCGATCGAATCCAGCCCGCTGCTGCGGTGGTGTCACATCCCTCCAACTCGCCTAGCAGCATCGCCAAGCCCGCCCGCGATCCGCCATGCGCTCCCGTGACTACCACGCTCATTCCGGGCACGGCAGTATCTCGACGGATCGCCCATTCTGGCCAGACCTGCCCTAGCGCCGTAATTGAAACCGTTCGCTGCGCCGCCCGACAGACATCGCCACCGACAATCGCACCGCCATACTCGCGCAAGCAAGCGGCCATGCCTTCATACAGGGATTTGACCCAGGCCCAAGGGGTTTCGGGCGGTAACCCTAAGCCCACCGTAATTCCCAATGGGGCTGCGCCCATCGCGGCTAAATCTGACAAATTTGCCGCAACGGCCCGCCAGCCAACGGTAAAAGGGGGAGTGGTGCGATCGCTAAAATGCACCGTGTCCACCAGCACATCTGTTGTCACCACCAAGCGATGCCCTGCATCGACAGCTATTAGCGCCCCGTCATCGCCCACCGCGTTGGGTGCACAAAAAGGCTTCAGCCGCTCAATCAGGTCTAGCTCACCGAGATCCGCAATGGTCAATGATCGCTGCTCTGCCATTTAACCGTCATCTCACACTGCATATTCCACACTGCTATTTCACAGAATCACGAGACTAAACCCTTGGCTGTACCAAATTCTCCAATCCATCCACCACTTCAGCCGATAGAATCTGATCGCCTGCTTTAAGCTTTCTCAGCACGTCTTTGCCGTCGATTGTGTAGCCAAACACCGCATAGCGACCGTCCAGCATATTGCGGCCCGCAGGCGTCAGTTCCGCCTCAAATAAGAAGAAGAAAAACTGAGAAGAGCCGCCATTATTGTCATCGCCAGGGCGAGCCAGCGCCAAGCTGCCATACGAGTTAAATGGCAAAATCGGCTCGTCCATATACTGACCAATTTCTTCTAGCGTGTAGCCATAAATTGGTTTGCTATCTCCTTTGACCAAAATTTCCATCGGAATCGCCCGATATTCATTGGTTTTTGGGTCGATGTAGCCCTCTGCTGCCCCATCCGGATCGCCCGTTTGCAGCACATAAAAGTCTTCAGCCCGAATAAACGGCAGATTGTCGTAAAACTTTTTATTCACCAAATCAATAAAGTTACCCGCTGTCACGGGGGCACTGTAGCCGTCTGCCACAACCGTCACATTGCCTTGAGTCGTGGTGAATTTCACCGTTGCTCGACCCTTGAGCTGAGGCAAATTGTCGTATTCTGTGGGCACCTCAAATGGATAGCCGTTCACCATCAGCTCTTCTAGCGCCCCGATTTGATCGAGCATCAGCTTGCGCTGCACCCACACGTTCTCTTTATCTTTGGCGGTGATCGCCGCCAAAATCGGCTCTATATCAGCGCTCAAGCTATCAATAATCTCGCCTGCCTGCGCCTGTCGCTCCGCCGGTACCGCCGCCAAAATCGCCTCACGCTTGCGAGTCAGCACCCGCTCTACTTTCGTCACATCTTTTTTCATCGGCCCCCAGCGCTTGCTGCGCAGCCACTCTGAGAGGCCCTCTAAGTCACCTTGCACCGAACGAATCTCTGGATTGTCAATCGGCAAAGAATACCGCAGCAGCGCCGCGCCATCGGTCACTGCATTACCTGGCGGCAACCCTGCTAGGAGCGGACTAAAGCCGCTGCCAATGAGACTAGCTTGGGCTGGAGCCGCTGCCCCAAAAAGACAGCTAGCAGATAAAATGAGGCTCAAAATGAGGCCCGAAATAGAGCTAGTCGCTAAGCTGATAAACGGTTGTTTAATCAGGCTTAACCGACCGATAGAAAAAGGCGATCGCAAGTTCATGGAAAAATTTTGGTAAGAATTTTCAAAGGGGCAAAATCGGCGTTCACTTTTGATCTTGCCATAGTCTTGCCATTAGTCCTGCCATTAGTCTGGTCACACCCAAGGTCACCTCATAGCCAAGTCACCTCTGAGCGGTACACTCTGAGCGGTACAATAGGTGCCGATAAGTACCGATTACTTCGGTTACGAAACTGCATCATCCGCCGACACCGCTCAAGCGCACTTTAACTGCACTCCCTTAACGCTATTACCATGATTTCAAGCAATGATTTTCGCACTGGCACCAGCATCGAGCTAGATGGTTCAGTGTGGCGCGTCATTGAGTTTTTGCACGTTAAACCGGGTAAGGGCTCTGCGTTTGTGCGTACCAAACTCAAGAATGTACAGACCGGCAGCACGGTCGATAAAACCTTTAGAGCGGGCGAAACCATGCCCCAGGCAGTGTTAGAGAAAAACACCATGCAGCACACCTATAAAGACGGTGAGCAATACGTCTTTATGGATATGGAAACCTATGAAGAAAGCCGCCTGAGTGAAGACCAAATTGGCGATCGCGTCAAATACCTCAAGGCCGAGATGGAAGTCACCGTGCTGATGTGGAATAACCGAGTTTTAGAAGTAGAGCTGCCTAACTCCGTTACGCTAGAAATCACCCAAACTGATCCGGGGGTTAAAGGCGATACCGCAACGGGCGGCACCAAGCCTGCGATCGTTGAAACGGGCGCTCAGGTGATGGTTCCTCTGTTTATTGCTCAGGGCGAAAAAATCAAAGTGGATACCCGCAATGGCAGCTATCTAGGCCGCGAAAATTAGGTGATTTGGGTGCCTTTTCATTTAGGAACCTAGTTTTAAGATATGGAGTTTAATACGTGAATCTTAGTGTCAACGAACTCCGCGAGTTAGTTACCGCGCTCAATCAAACTGACATCGCCGAATTAACCTTTAAAAACGCTGAGTTCGAGCTAACCTTGCGTAAGCCTGCGGCTATCCAGGCGGCTGTGGCCACGAATTCGGCCCCAACAGCAGCAGCGACTTGGCCGCTTGCTCCGGCGAGCCTGCCATCCTCTAGTCCCGTGGCTGCGCCTGCTGCTGCCTCACCGCCTGCTGCGCCCATGATTGATCCGACCTTAGTAGAAATCACCGCACCGATGGTCGGGACTTTTTACCGCTCGCCGACGCCAGATGAAGCGGTTTTTGTGGAAGTGGGCGATCGCATTCAAAGCGGTCAAACGGTCTGTATTATTGAAGCTATGAAGCTCATGAACGAGCTAGAAACCGAAATTTCGGGTGAAATCGTCGATATCTTGGTTGAAAACGCAGAACCCATTGAATTTGGTCAGCCACTCATGCGCGTACGACTCGCCAAATAAGTTCGCTCAGCCCAAATGGTTGGCTCAATAAACCGATTGATTTGCCTTTCAGTAGGTCTACTTAGCTACAGCCTTTTCACTGGCATTTCACTGGCATTTCACTGGCATCTTTGAGAACTCACAACTGGTATTTGCTATCTTGTATAAGCGCTGATGAGCTGTTATACGTAAAGCTAAGCTGCCACGATTTATGTAAAGATACAATAACCGCAGCTATGGGCTACAAAGTTTTGATCAAAGGCAACGGAACTCTACCTTCGTGTGCAGCAGCCCTCGGATGCCGCCGGTTGTATTTAGGAGGAAAACTATGGCAGAAGGCATGATGAAGAACAGCACCCGTCAGGAACACGCTCCTGGCGATCGCTCCGCCACTTACGCTGCTTCCACGCCGAGCCGACTCTATCACCGTCTTGAAGAAGCCTTACATGCCGGTAGTGAAGTCTGGTTCCGAATGCCGGGAACCCGCTTAGTAGGCATTCCTATTTTTTTAGATACCGACTACGTTGAAGTGGTCGATGTCGATGTCGCCGAAGGCTTTGAAGACGAAGAACTTCCCGATGAGCCCTATCAGCGAACCGTCTGGCTAATTCGCCTAGAAGAAATCAGCGCCATTTCCTACGCTACTGATCGCTGGAGCAAAGAACGCTTTGAGCGGCTGCTAGAGCAGTCTCACAAAGACGACGAATCCACCTCTGAGTCTCACGAAAGTCACTAGAAAACATAAGTACCTCACTCAAAACGGCTTAGCGCTTAGAAAATTCTCATCAAAAGATTTCTAAAGCAAAGGCTGGATTCGGTGAGGTACTTGTTTTTTAAAGGGGTTAAAGCACTCTGTAGCGTTCTCTATAGCGTCAAAGACTGGGCGTTATTTTCAATCAAGTCGCAGAGGTCTTTGAGAAAGGCCGCGCCATCCGCGCCATAGATAATTCGGTGATCGCTAGTCATGTTCACTCGCATTTGATTACGGGTGCCGAAGAGGCCGTCAGCCGTGGCGATAACCTGTGGCCTTGCGCCACCAATCGCCAAAATCGACCCCTGCCCAGGCGGCAGAATTGCATCAAAGCTATCGACTCCAAACATCCCTAAGTTAGAAAGCGTAAAGGTGCCGCTGTTATATTCTTCAGGAGCTAGCTGCTTGGTGCGCGATCGCGCCACCAAATCTTTCCAAGTGCGAGACAGCGAATAGATATCCATTTGATCAGCGCCTCGCAGCACGGGTGTAATCAAGCCACCGTCTGGCATGGCAACCGCTACGGCAATATTAATACTGCTGCTGTACTGAATGCCGGTCGGGGCAAAGCGCGCATTGACGAGGGGATGCTTTGTTAGGGTAACCGCGACAGCTTTGGCCAATAGCGCGGTCATGGTGACGCCTTTCGGCTTGATTTGCTGATAGAGCTTGTCGAGGGCGTTAGTGGTGATCGTGTAGCCGACTCGGAACACGGGCACTGAAAGGCTGGCGTCCATACTGCGAACGACAGCCTGCTGAAGCGTATTGAAGGCGACAAGTTCGCCCGGTGTAGTGGGCGTGGCGGCAGACGGTGTAAAGGTAGCTGTGGCTGCGGCAGTCGGTGCTTTGGCCTCGGTGGCTGGCATTACCATCGTGGCGGTCGGAATCGTGTCTTTTTGAATCGTAGCTGTGGAGCTAGGCGTCGGTGTCTGACCAGCGGCTAGCTCGACGTCTTGCGCCACGATTCGGCCATGAGGGCCAGAGCCTTGGAGGCCGCTGAGATCGACTTTTAGCTGCTGGGCTAGCTTGCGGGCGCGAGGAGAGACGATGGTTCGACCCGAAACGGTGCCAGCAGTCGTGGCAGCGCCGTTTTGAGCAGTGGCTGCTGACGTCGTTGGGGTGGCTATTGCCTTAACGACTTCAACTGGCTTAGCTGTCGCAGCGGTGGCTGTTGCAGGTACTGTCGCATTACTACTAGCTGAAGCGCTCCCATTCTTTATCGCAGTCGCTCTCTGCTTGGCTTCTTCAATTTCTGCTTCGGTATCCGCAAGAAAAGCAATGGCATCATTGACCTGAGCCATTTCTCCCGCTTCAGTAATGATGATTGCCAAATAGCCTTCATAAAAAGACTCGACATCCATGTCCGCTTTATCAGATTCGACAACGACGACAGTTTCGCCTTTCTCGACCTTATCGCCAGCTGACTTGGCCCAAGAAACGATCTTTCCCTCAGTCATAGTAGAGCTAAGAGCAGGCATGAAGACTTCGCGAATCATGGATGGAGGGTTGGGGAGTGGACAGTTAGGAGAAGCTGACAACCGCCAGCGCGATTTATTGTATCCCGTGGCGTGGCGTTGTGGGGTGCCGCGTTGGCTCTCTAGTTGACTCTTTGGTAGAACTCTCTGTAGAACTCTTTAAAGTTCGCCGCGAATATCTTCAACGATGCCATCGCGGAGCAAAATCTCGACCTGCATTTTTTTGATCATGTGATCGCCCACGGCAACGCGGAAAAAGCCGTCGATTTGACCCTGGCTGACTTCTTTGTCGAGTTCTAAGGTCTGTACTTGCTGAAGCTGCTGAAGCAGCTGGTTTTTTTGCTGGAGGAGCTGGCTTTTATCCTGGTTGAGCTTGCCCTGAACGCTGGTAATTTGCTGCGAGACGGCGACGTCGGTAGGGCTAGCGCCTTGCTTTTGCATTTCGCTTAAGATGCGCTGACTCTGCATTTCAAGCTGCTGCAAACGACCGTCAATTTGATTGAGCTGATCCTGTAGCTGCTTTTGAGCTTCATCTTTCCAAAGTGGGGTAACAATTGCTTTGATATTAACGACCCGCTTAAGCAGCAGCTGAGACTGAGAAACATCCATGATTGAAGTTATAAAAATAGGTGAACGGCTGAAAATTTGAGGCTTTAGGCGCTTTTGAAGCGCTTTTGAATGAAAAATCAAACATCAATGACGGGTTTAGCCTAGAGCCAGATGGCCAGTAGAGCAACCCCAACTGCTATTTAGAATTGCGTTTAGAGTTAAGCATACAGAGCATTTTTTGTTTTACTTAGGTACTGGTCTATACAGGGGATGGTTAGGCGTAGAGAGCGGCAATGGTTGCTTGATAGCGATCGCTCACCACATGCCGCTTTAAGCTCAACTTTTGCGTCAGCAAGCCGTTCTCTACGGTAAACGGTTCTGCTAACAAAGCAAATAGGCCAATGCGATCATCAGGGCGATAGCCAGGACGGTTAGCGACTTCGCGCTTTAGCTCTTGCTTGAACAGGTTCTGTACGGCCTCAGCTTTGAGATCAATCGGTTGGCCTTTAGCCCAACCTTCTAAGGCTTCCCTGTTCGGCACAATCAGCGCTCCCAACGCTTTTTGATCTTGGCCAACGAGCATTATTTGATCGATGTAGGGGCTGCGCAGACAGGCGTTTTCAATTGGGGTGGGTTCAATATTTTCGCCGTTGGTAAGCACAATGGTGTCTTTGACGCGGCCAGTAATAATCAAGTCGCCCTGAGCAGTAAGCTGGCCCAAATCGCCTGTATCAAACCAGCCGTCTGCATCAATGGCTTTGGCGGTAGCGTCAGGATTTTTGTAGTAGCCCTGCATAATTTGCGGGCCGCGCAGTAAAACCAGTCCGGGCTGGCCAACGGGCACTGGCTGACGGGTTTCGAGGTTGACGATGGCGGTTTCAGCTCCCGGCACGGCTTGTCCATCTGCGCCGCGTAGGTTGCGCCAGGGGCGACGAACATGGGTAATCGGGGAGGTTTCAGTCAGGCCGTAGCCGCCTAAAATTTCAATCCCAGCAATTTCGTAAAAGTCTTCCAGATAGTCGGCAATGGAGCCACCGCCGCTGACTAGATAATCGACCTTGCCGCCCATAGCCGCGCGGACTTTGGTGTAGACGACGCGATCGCCAATCTGATGAATCGGCCAAAGATAAACCAGCTTCAGCGCCGCGACTAGCTTTTGCACGGGCGAACTGTCCAGATTTTCTAAGTTTAATCCAGCCAACGTGCGCTTACTCACAATGTATTCGCGACTGCGCGTGAGGAAAAAGTTCACCAGCTTTTGCTTGCTCTCCGGCTGCTCGCGAAACTGCTTTTGCACCCCTTCATAAATTGACTCCCACAGCCGAGGCACAGCCACCATATACTGCGGGCTGTAGTCTTTAAGGTCTTTTTTGACGTAGCGGATGTTGGTATAAATTTGGGTGACGCCCTGAGACAGCACAAAGTATTCAAAGGAACGCTCGTAAGCGTGCCAAATCGGCAAAATGCTCATCACCGTTTCCGCTGGGCCAACATTTACGACGGCAGACGCCCCGGAGATTTGAGAAAACAAATTGTCGTGGCTGAGCATCACGCCTTTGGGCAAGCCGGAGGTGCCGGAGGTGTAGATTAAGGTGGCGGTGCGATCGCGCCCATAGTCTACAGGCGTAAACGGGCGCTCTGAAGCCTTTCCCAGCGCCATTAGCTCAGCGAAGTTCAGCAAAGGTACGTCGGTTCCTAAGCTTTTGGCAGCCTCTGGATCAACCGCTTCGTCTGTGAGTAAAATTACAAACCGCAAAGCCCGCTCTAGTTGACCCACACCAGCGGCCAAGGCCTCTGAAAGCTTTTGTAAAGTGGTCACATCTTGCACGACCAAACCAGTGCTATCACTGTTATTTAAGATAAATATTAGTTCGCTAGTTTCAGCATTCGCACCGCGTACTGCATCCACTGCCCCAGTGGTCATAATCCCCTGGTCAGCGACTAGCCAACGCGGGCGATTTTCACTAAAAAGGGCGATAGTGTCATTGGGCTGCACGCCGAGGCTCTGTAAACCAATCGCAAACTGCCTAATGTCAGCGGCTAGCTCGGCATAGGTGTAACGGGTTTCAGGATTGGTGTGAGGGTCGCGCAGGGCGAGGCTATTGCCGTATTTTTTCGCCACAATCGGCCACACTTCAGGAATTGCCGCAACTTGGCTATAGTTGATAGCCTGAGCCCAGTTATTTTTTTCTTCTGTGTGTAGCGCCGTCATGGCCTGTTTTTACCCCTAAGTGTCGGTGTATACCAAGAATCCTTGATAGTAGAATACCCGGATTTCCGGCCACTGTACATTTCAGATTGTGACAGTAGGCATTGCTGCTAAGCCATTTAGACCAAACCAATATCGCGCAGACTTTTTCACCTGAGCGCTACTGGGGGTTTTACCATTACTTTTAAGCAGCATTGAGCACTGTTTTAAATCTTTAAACTTTTGGCTTCTAAACTATTAAATAACTATTGAATTTTAACTATGGCAGCTACTGCATTTGATGGGTTGGAAAAGTTTTTTGCGCAGATTGAGATGGCTCAGGTTGGGTGGGCGATCGCGGCCATCGTTTTAGTCGAAATGGTGCGCGATCTGTACCATTTTCTCAGCCACCAGTGGGCTCCATTACAGCGGCTGCATGGCTGGCATCACCGCGCCTACAAAAAAGATTTTTCACCGCTGAGCACCGAGATCTATCGCAAAGCGCAGCTCTATAATGACGTTCCAGAATCTGCATTTATGATCGCGGTGATGGCGCTAGCGGCTTTGGCAACTGGCATTAGCGGGCTTTGGGCAGGCGTCGTTTATGCGGCTGGTTTTTTGGTGGCGGCGGTGGCGCGATCGCGCGGTTTGCTCACTAGCACCGATCTCACCCACGAACCCGGCCCTCTCACCGGCATTCCAGGCTATTGGAAAGTCAACCGCACCTATCACTGGCGGCATCACTTCGACGATACCAACGCCTATTACGCAGGGCTTTTCCCGATTAGCGACAAGCTTCTCGGCACTGCCCTTTCACTCAAAGGTAAAACCGTTGCCGTCACTGGCGCATCCGGCACATTGGGTCGGGCGTTAATTCAAGCTTTGGCCAAACAAGGTGCAAAACCAATTGCCTTAACGACTTCTGCATCCGTCAATATCTCAGGGGCCACCAAAACTATTGCTTGGCAAACTGGAGAAGAAGCGAATTTGCGCGACGCTTTCAATAAAATTGATATTTTGATCATCAATCACGGCATTAACGTCATGGGCGAAAGATCGATTGGCGCGATTGAACAATCTTTAGAAGTCAATGCCTTGTCCGCTTGGCGGCTAATGGAAATCTTTTTGAAAACGGTTGATGATCGCACAGGCCGTGCCACTAAAGAGGTGTGGATCAATACCTCCGAAGCTGAAGTGAACCCTGCTTTCAGCCCGCTGTATGAAATCTCTAAGCGGCTAATCGGAGATATTATAAATCTGCGTAGAACGGATGCGCCGTGCGTGATTCGCAAGCTGGTGCTAGGGCCGTTTAAAAGTAACTTAAATCCTTACGGAATTATGAATGCGAATGCTATTGCTCGGACAATTCTCTTTTTAGCCAAGCGAGATGTCCGCAACATTATTGTCACCATCAATCCGCTTACCTATCTCCTTTTCCCACTTAAAGAACTATCCCAGACCCTTTACTTCAAACTGACTTTAAAAAATTTCGCCTTAGATCCGTCCACAGCTGAATCATCAAAAGAAACCTGATCGCCCGTTCCCCATTAGGATAAAAGGGTGGAATGACGAAGTGTAGTAGCAGATGGACATTAAATCAGGATTTGTCGGCACGGTAGGCAATACGCCTCTGATTCGGCTGAATAGCTTTAGCGAAGAAACGGGCTGCGAAATTTTGGGCAAAGCAGAGTTTCTAAACCCAGGCGGATCGGTGAAAGATAGAGCGGCTTTATTTATCATCGAGCAGGCTGAAAAAGATGGCAGGCTGAAGCCGGGCGGCACCGTCGTCGAAGGTACCGCTGGCAATACGGGCATTGGCCTCACCCATATTTGCAACGCGAAGGGCTACAAGTGCGTCATCGTTATCCCTGAAACGCAGTCTCAAGAAAAAATTGATTTGCTGCGAACTCTCGGCGCAGATGTGCGCACCATCCCGGCAGTGCCCTACAAAGATGACAATAACTATGTTAAAGTTTCGGGTCGCTTGGCCGATGAGCTAGACAATGCCATCTGGGCCAATCAGTTTGAAAACCTCGCCAACCGTCAGGCTCACTACGAAACGACTGGGCCCGAAATGTGGGCCCAAACCGACGGTAAAATCGACGGCTGGACGGCGGCTACCGGCACGGGCGGCACCTACGCGGGCGTCGCCATGTTTTTAAAGGAGAAAAATCCGAATGTGCGCTGTGTCGTCGCTGACCCGATGGG
This sequence comes from Phormidesmis priestleyi, assembly GCA_003242115.1. Taxonomy (GTDB): domain Bacteria; phylum Cyanobacteriota; class Cyanobacteriia; order Phormidesmidales; family Phormidesmidaceae; genus Phormidesmis; species Phormidesmis priestleyi_A. Next base: position 23,752 of record QBMP01000001.1, on the reverse strand, counting down.
CAGCGGGCTATACAGCTATGTTAAAACAGGCGAAATCAAGCCTGAAGGCAATTCTATTACCGAAGGCATTGGCAATAGCCGCGTGACTGGCAATATGGAAGGCGCACCAATTGATGATGCGCTGCAAATAGACGATCACGAAGCGCTCAGAGTGATTTATCAGCTGCTTTACAAAGAAGGACTGTTTATGGGCGGCTCTGTCGGCATTAATGTTGGCGCAGCCGTAGCGCTGGCAAAATCAATGGGGCCTGGGCATACGATTGTGACGATACTCTGCGACGGTGGCTCTCGCTATCAGTCCAAAATATTTAACCGGGAGTGGCTTGTGAGCAAAGGGCTTTGGTCTGACGATTTTCTGCCGGGATAAAGGCATCAAAATCCTTTCAAACTCAATGCCTTTTCAAATCTACTTCTTTAGATAGATTTATCTTATCGGTCGCTAAATCGTACTCGTAATGAGTATGATTTAGTGGTTGGTTATGTAAATTTGTAGCGTGACCCTGCGAGCTTACAGGGTCAATTTTATATGGCCTTTACGTGGCTTTGTACCGCCTTATTTTATATACGGCAGAGATACGGCACTTTCGCGCTGACATCGAATTTTATTTTTTAGGAGATGATTGTTTCATGGCATTAGAAAATCGCGAAGGTCAAAAAGTCCCTAACGTCACTTTTCGCACCCGTCAAAATGATGAATGGGTAGAAGTGACTACTGATGAATTATTTAGCGGTAAAACCGTTGTTGTCTTTTCGCTGCCGGGCGCGTTTACGCCCACTTGTTCGTCTACCCATTTACCGGGCTACAACGAATACGCTGGACTCTTTAAGCAAAACGGCGTAGATGACATTATCTGTATGTCTGTCAACGATACCTTCGTTATGAATGCTTGGGCCAAAGACCAAGAAGCCGACAACATTAGGGTGATTCCGGATGGAAACGGCGAATTTACTGACGGCATGGGGATGTTGGTCGGTAAAGAAGATTTGGGTTTTGGCAAGCGCTCTTGGCGCTATTCTATGCTGGTAAAAGACGGCACCGTTGAGAAAATGTTCATTGAGCCCGACGTGCCTGGCGATCCGTTTGAAGTCTCTGATGCTGATACGATGCTGAACTACATCAACGAAAAAGCCGGTAAGCCTCACCGCGTCTTTTTGTTTAGCAAGCCCGGCTGCCCGTTCTGCGCTAAGGCTAGAGACCTACTAGATGCGCATGACATGAGCTACGAGCAGGTAGAGCTTGGCAATGGCATTACCACCAAGGCGCTGTATGCGGTTTCAGATGCGGGTACGACGCCTCAAGTCTTTATCGATGGGCGTTTAATTGGGGGCTCTGATGATTTGGAAGCCTACTTTAGCAAGCTAGGAGTGGCTTAATCGGTAGCGCTACTGGTAGTGCTCTGGTAGTACTACTAATAGCGCCATCAGCGCCCAAGCCTATTTGTTGCCCCCTTTTTGGATGAGATAGCGCTCTAAGTTTTGAGCGTTATCTAGGATAAGGAGGGGGCTTTTATCGGGCTTTTATTGGGCTTTTATTGGGCATTGAGGAACACTCTCCAATTAATTCCTTATATGATCGATGTTGACAGGCAGCTCTCAAGGCTATTTAAAAGGATATTTATCTGTATCTGTATTGACATTATTTTTTTCTTCAGGAGCGGCTTATGGCTTACGATTTTGACCTTTTTGTGATTGGTGGTGGCTCGGGTGGAATTGCAACGGCTAGGCGGGCGGCTTCTTATGGGGCAAAGGTGGCGGTGGCGGAGAGCGATCGCCTTGGCGGCACCTGCGTCAATCGCGGCTGCGTTCCTAAAAAGCTGATGGTATACGCCTCTCGTTTTCCTAAGTATCTGTCAGAAGCAGCTGGCTATGGTTGGGATATGCAGGCCAACAGCTTTAACTGGAATAAGATGATCACCGATGTCAATAATGAGGTGAAGCGACTGAATAGCATCTACCAGCGAATGGTAGATAGCGCTGAGGTGAAAATATTTCCGGTTCATGCCAAGCTGCTAGATGGCCATACGCTCGAAGTCGGGGATCAGAAGGTGACGGCTGAGAGAATTTTGATTGCGGTGGGAGGCGAACCCGTTAAGCCAGATCTTCCGGGCATAGAATATGCGATTACCTCTGATGGCATGTTTGAAATGACCCAGCAGCCTAAGCGGATGGTGATTTTGGGCGGCGGCTATATTGGCTGCGAATTTGCCTGTGTGATGAATGGCCTCGGCACTCAGGTGACTCAGGTGATTCGTAAAGACCAAATTTTGAATGGCTTTGATAAGGACGTGCGCAATGAACTGCACGAGGCGCTGGTGAAGCAGGGCATTAAGCTGATTACCAATGCGGAAATTGTGGGAATCGAGAAAACCAGTGAGGGGGTTACGGTCACCATTAATGATGGGGATGAACATGTGATTGTGGCGGATGCGGTGAGTTTGGCTGCGACCGGACGGCGACCTAAGCTGCACAATCTAGGCTTGGAAAATACGGCGGTAGAGACGTGCAAAGGCGCGATCGCAGCCGATAAATACAGCCAAACCGCTGAACCTAGCATTTACGCAATCGGTGACTGTACCGACCGCATTAACCTCACGCCCGTAGCGATTAATGAAGGCCGCGCGCTAGCCGACACTCTCTATGGCGGCAAATCGCGCCTGATGAGCTACGAGGCAGTGCCTTCGGCGGTGTTTACGACGCCTGAAGCCGCGAGTGTGGGGATCACTGAAGATGAGGCGATCGCTCAATACGGCGAAGACAACATTCACGTTTTTCGCTCTCGTTTCCGCTCAATGTATTACACGCTACCGAATAAGGACGAAAAGACGCTGATGAAGCTGATTGTGCATACCGAAACCGACAAAATTTTGGGCGCACATATGGTCGGTGATAGCGCTGCCGAGATTATTCAAGGGATCGCGATCGCCCTCAAAATGGGTGCAACCAAAGCCGACTTCGACGCCACCGTCGGCATTCACCCTAGCTCCGCCGAAGAATTTGTGACGATGCGCTAACGGCAGCCGCTCATCAGCGAATTCTCATAATCTTCTTAATAAGACACTTAATAAAACAAATCTTACGCCTCTGGGAATGCTTTGCAAAAAAGCCGTTCTAGAGGCGTTTTCATGGCGTTTTGGAACTGTTGATGAAGCTCTCTTACCAGTGCATTTACCTAAGCTTTAACCACGATTTAGCTTCAAGAGGGCACCTTTAGAAGGGTATAGAAGGGTATAGAAGGGGAATCTTGATGGATCTATAAAAAAATAGAAGCTGGCGTTTAACAACAAGACTGTTGCTTATCTAAATATTTATCTAATGTCTCCTAGCAAAACTACGGCCATAAGCCTTTGCCAGTCGGGATTAGGCTGTCGAAAGCAGGCTACCAAAACACGCCATCAAACAGTAAAGATCAGGCTAAGACGCATGGGCGATATGTAAATTTTACATATTTCCTGGGGAAATGTTCTCAGTGAACCCGCAAACAAAAATTCTGTGTCTAAGATAGTCAGCGAATATAAAATAGTCAGCGAATATAAAATAATTGACGAAATGAAAAACACCAGCGGCTATGAACTTAAGACCGCGCTCGAAGCCCCCGAAAGCATATCCATAGAAACAGCCAGTTATGATGCTTTGCAAATGTGACACATTGACCAAGCAGTCGTGGTTAGCCGCCGCTAACCTATAGATAGCTCTGAGTCAAGCTTAGTCAAAACGACTTGCTCCGGTCTGTTCTTCTCACGCCGTCTTTAATGCACTCTTTATCAGAGCTTTAACCCATTCATTTAATGTCTGTTGTTTGAGCTAAATCACCTTCTACTTCGATGGATCTTGCTATCGCCTTGGGTACGTTGTATAACGACAGCCACTACATCCATCAAAATCCATCACCCTTTTCTTTGAGCTGAAAACAGTTCTGTCACCATGTATTCTTCTCTGCCTAGAAAAAAGAAAGCCTTAGATCTCTTGCAGCCAGTAAAGCGTCGGATTGAGCAGATCTCGGTTGAGAACCCTAACGTTGCACATCGCATTGTGGCGCTGATCCCCGCTGATTGCCCTTTTGAAAGAGACATCAAAGTCTGCGGTCATACCCTGCTGCGAATTCCGCCCATGTGTAAAATCAACCCGCTGTACGATCAGCTGATGATGCTACGGTTTAGGGCGCTGTGCTACCTCGTTGATGAATGCGGCGAAGATGCGACGGCTTTAGGCTAATCGTTTCGGTATCTAAGCCTCATCTTATGCCTAAAATTATGCCTAATAAATAGATACGGTAGATACGGTGCCTTTATCCTAGCGCTCAGGGGCGAGGCTAAAGCCTACCTGTTGCAGCAAATTCACGGGGCCAACATCTGTGAGCTGCTGAAGCGCCTCTCTGTTTTTGACCAGCAGCGAACCGGCAAACCCTAACGAGTTGACTGAAATGCCGGCGTATTTTTCCTGGCTGCGGGGCACTATCATCATCCACTGGCGAGTGCAGAGAAAGTTGTAGCCTGCCGTTTGAGTGCCTTTCCAGGGGGAGCCCGTAATCCCTACGGTTTCAAGAAGCTGGTAGTAGCCCACTAGGAGCCGATGCGCGACTGATAAAGCATCGCCAGTAAAATCGCTAGTAAAGTTGCCAGCAAAGCTGAAAGGAAGAGCTGCATGGCAAAAAGGAAAGGGTAAAAACTGCACCTCATCACTTAGTTTGCACTTATTTTCTTTGGCCGCAGTCATCATCGTCTCAATCGGAAATTCCGTCAGCTGATCAGAATAGGGCACAACTTGCAAATGCTTGTGTGGCTGACTGGCTCCGGCAACTTTACCACCGTTAAAAAAGGCAAGGCCATCTATGGCTAACAGGCACTGCGCCAAAGCCTGAAAATCGGCCAGCGTCAGCCAGTTTTCCTGCGGCTCATACTCACGGGTCACGATTAGAAAATGGTGATCGACTACGTTGAATTTGTTCAGCAAGCAGAGGTGAGTGGGTGAAATGTCGGTGACGTAGAGATCGGGTTCGTAGGGCAAAAAAGGATTAGCTGGAATAGTTTTGCCCTGCTGCTGGCGGGCTTTTTCCTTACGCGAAAGATTCGCCAAAATCCGCACCACAAAGCGCACGCCGCCTGATTCAATCTGCTCAACGATAGTTTCAATCGGTTGCAGTGCGCCCACCGCTAGGCCGTGCTGGCTAGTGGCCTGTAGCCGGGGCCAAAGCCTGTTTGCTTCCCACAGAATCCGATTTTCATCAGGTCTAGCTGCTCTATCAGATCTAGCTGCTTTGTCAGGTCTAGCTGCTTTACTTGTGCTATCGGCCATGCCTATTTTTTATTGCTATTTATCGTTTCTATTTGTCATTTTGATCGCTGAGCGCAAGCGTACCGCACTGAGCCTGATGCCGCAGCAAATGATCGCAGAGAACAAGAGCCACCATCGCTTCTACCATCGGTACGGCTCTGGGCAAAACGCAGGGATCATGGCGACCTTTGGCCGCCAAAATAGTTTCTTGACCAGCGCTATCGACGGTTTTTTGAGCCTTACGAATAGTAGCTGTCGGCTTAAACGCGACTCTAAGGACAATATTTTCACCGTTAGAAATGCCGCCTTGAGTGCCGCCGGAGCGATTCGTGCGGGTGCGAAAGCCGCCGTCTTCGCCGCGATACATTTCGTCGTTGTGCTGAGATCCGGTGAGCAAGGTGCCTGCAAAGCCTGATCCCATTTCAAACCCTTTGGTGGCGGGAAGTGACATCGCTGCTTTGGCCAGATCGGCGCTGAGCTTATCAAATACGGGGGAGCCTAGTCCTTTGGGAACGTTCCTCGCCACACATTCGACGACGCCGCCAATCGAGTCACCGTCTTTGCGCACCTGATCGATGCGCTCGATCATTTGCTCAGCCACGTCTTGGTTGGGGCAGCGCACCATATTGCTTTCTATTTCTTTCAAGGTGACGGTATCGCTGTCTACCGTGGCCTCAATATCTTGAATGCGCTTGACGTAGGCTAACACTTCGACGCCGCAGGCTTGTTTGAGAATTTTTTTAGCAATAGCGCCTGCGGCTACTCGCCCAATCGTCTCTCTAGCCGATGAGCGCCCGCCACCTTGCCAGTTGCGAATACCGTATTTAGCATCGTAAGTGGCATCGGCATGAGAGGGCCGGTAGGTTTGCGCCATCTCATCGTAGTCCTGAGAGCGGGCGTCTTTGTTGCGTACCAAAATGGCAATGGGCGTGCCCAGCGTTTTGCCCTCAAACACACCCGAAACAATTTCGCAGGTGTCGGTTTCTTGGCGAGGGGTGGTGATGCGGCTTTGTCCGGGGCGGCGGCGATCTAGCTCAAACTGAATCTCTTCGGCAGAAATTTCTAACAGCGGCGGGCAGCCATCAATTACGACGCCAACGCCGCCACCGTGAGATTCACCAAAGGTAGTGATGCGAAACAAATGTCCGAAGGTATTGCCCATGAGAGACCGAATGCGGTGGAAGTAAAGAATTCAAAGACCAGCTTGATCCTACCGTATTTAGCAATCTACATTTAGCAGTCTACATCGAGCGAACCTATTGATCAGGTTTGACAGAGCGTTTAGCGGTTTCAGGCAGTTTTAGGACAGTTCTGGGATCAATCGCTATGTCGCCCTTATAGAGGCTGAAGTGCAGATGAGGGCCGGAAGATCGGCCAGTGCTCCCAATGTAGCCGATGATTTGGCCGCTTTTGACGCGATCGCCCGCCTGTACCCGCAGCTTAGACATGTGGCCATATAGGGTTTCATAGCCATTCCCATGATCGAGGGTAACGGCAATTCCATAGCCGCCGTTTTGGCCTGCTAGCGTCACCACGCCATCGCCAGCAGCGGCAATAATATCGCCCTGCTCACCCACAAAGTCCAGCCCTTTATGAACCTCAAAGCCGCTGCCACCAAATGGATTACTGCGAATGCCAAATTCTGAGGATACTTCGGCGCTGCCCACAACCGGCTGGCCGGCTGGATAGGCGGCTTCTGCGGCTAAGGCGTCTTCGAGCGCGGGTTTTACGGCTGAATCTAGGGCTTTGTTCAGCTCAGGCATCTGCTGCTTGGCGTCTTTTAGTAGCACCAGCGCATCGGCTGATTCGGCAGGGCCTCCTTTAAAGCTAAAGCGAAGATCTCGGCTGCTTTGAGCCCGTTTAGTTTGAGCTGCCGTTTGAGCCGCCGTTTGAGCCGTCTTTGGCACACCTGCCCGTTCACGCAGCGAGTCAATCTCTTGACCTAACGAATCGACTTCGGCTTTTACCTCAGTCGCGATATTTTCAAGTTCGTTATTTTTCTGACTGAGGTGCAGGTTGTTTTGCAGCAGCGAGAAGCAAATGCCGCCTAGTGAGAGGGTTGGAATGCCCAGAATTAAAAGAGCGATCGCAAACCCGCGCCGAGGTGTGAGGGTAATCTCCAAAGAATCTTTGGGCTGACGACGCCTACGCTTAGGGGCGCTCGGCGCTGTGTGGCTGATTGACTGAAGTCGCATGAAAGAGTTCAAGAGATATGCTTGCGCAACCCTTTAGAAAGAAATTGACGAAAAATTGATTGTTTTACATCCTCTTCACAATTACGAAATTATACGGGGATCGCTGTTCCAAAGTCTTGACGCTTCTAAATGTTTGCACTGATTCTTGCGGAGCTATAAGAAAATCTTAATATTTTATCTCCGTCTAAATACGGTGATGGTTTTACGTACTTTGCTATCAGAGCAAGGCTTTTACACATATTTATCGAAGCAAATTCGCGATTTGTCAGGACGATTTCTCAGCTATTTGGCTGCCGGCAAGTTGCTCTAAGCGTATTTTTTTGAGTTTAGATAAAGCTTTTTTGTGATATGAAAATAGCTGAAAAGTTGTCAGCAGCCCTCAAAATTCGGCACAGTAGAGGAGCTGATTATTTAGCTATCAACATTAGCTATGAACCATTGATGAAGTTAACTTGGTTTGATGCGAACGCTTGGCTATGGGAAGCAGGCGGCTGTCGAATTTTGGTAGACCCCTGGTTGCTGGGGGATTTGGTGTTTGCAAATTCGCCTTGGCTGGTGAAGGGAATAAGGCCGCAGCCGGTAGACATTCCGCCCGATATTGACCTGATTTTGCTCTCTCAAGGGCTGGCCGATCATGCGCATCCTGAAACGTTAGGGCAGCTAGATAAGTCTATTCCGGTGGTCGCTTCGGTCGATGGGGCAGCGATCGCTAAAAAACTGGGCTATCAGTCGGTGACGGTGGCAGCGCATGGTGAGGTAAACACGCTGGCTGGGGTCGAAATTAGAACTTTTACCGGCGCGGTGGTAGGCCCCACAAAACGAGAAAATGCCTATGTGCTGACTTTTTTATCGACCGGCATTCGGCTATATTATGAGCCCCACGGCTACCCAGATGTCGCCCATTTGCAGGACTTTGTGGAGAATGCTGGCCCGGTAGATGTGGTGATTAGTCCGATGGCTGATATTACGCTGATGGGGGTTGCGCCAGTGATTCGAGGCGCAGCGGTGGCTACGCAAATAGCTAAATTGCTGAAGCCACAGGTGATGCTACCGACGGCGGAAGACGGGCAGGTGATCTATGAAGGACTGCTAGCGCCAGTATTGAGTAGGACGGGCGGGGCCGAGGAATTGCGATCGCAGATCAAAATCGCAGGTAATGGTACTCAGGTGATTCAGCCTATTTCGGGAGAGCTGATTGAGCTGGACTTACAGCCGCAGACGGTGTTGCCGTAGAGGATTCGATGAAAGAGGACGATTCTATGAAAGAGGCGCTAAATGGGGATTTAGGCGAATCAGATAGCAATGTCTTAAGATCGGTAATAATTTGATCTTGTTCTTGGCGCAACTGCTCTAATCGAGCCATCAGTTGCTCGATTTGATCGGGCTGATGATTGGCTTGATCAGGGTTAGGCAAAGCGATTGCCCGCTGCCACAGCCATTGGCTAGCGATCAGCGGTAGCTTTAGGATAAAAGTTAGACTAGCTCTGACGCTGCGTTTGATTAGGTCAACAATGAGCTGCAAAAAGCCAATGCTAAAAATTAGCAGCAAAATCGCCCAAATTGGATGAGTTAGCACCATCTCGCTCGCTTTTTGAACCTGAGTGGCAAAGTTGCTTAGTGTCGTCAATGAATCTGATAAGTCGGCCCAGGGTTGGATCAACAATAGCCATTGGATCATGTGGATCATGGGGATGTACTCCTAAGGTTTAGGATAGTCTTACTGCCATCACATTATTTTCCATCAAATAATTTTCAAATAATTTTCAAATAATTTTCTAAGGAGGGCGCGATCGCTGTGAAATCTGTTTTATCAATGACTGTGACTATTTTAGCGGTGGCGCTGATTACTCTCATGAGTTTTAGTCTGAGTTCTGGCGCTTCGGCGCAGGCCGAAACAATGGCCGTATTGCCCGGTTTGAAAGGGGTTTTTACCAGCACTCAGCCAGAGGGCATTGGCATAATAGACGGTCAGCTAGCCAACTGTCCAACGACCCCAAACTGTGTGGTGAGTCAAAGGGCGGATGCGGATCATGCCATAGCGCCCATCACGTACACCACAGACTTAGCCACCGCGCGTCAAAATCTGGTGGATATCTTAGGTGTTGTGCCGCGCACTCAAATTGTTCAACAATCTGATGATTACATTTTGGCGATGTCAGAAAGCCGACTGATGGGCTTTGTCGATGACAGCGAGTTTTACTTTCCCGCAGACGAAAGCGTGATCCAAATCAGGGCAGCAGCACGTTTGGGTGAATCAGATTTAGGCGTCAATCGGCGGCGGTTAGAACAAATTCGTTTGGCCTTTCAAGATCTAGAACAGCGCACTGCTGCCAGTAAAACTGCCGAATAGATCAAGCTGAATCAGAACTAAATTAGATTCGCTAGATTTAGACCAAATCACTCCACTTACAAACTGACCACTTGCAAACTGACAGACCCAAGCACACCGCGTGGAATTGCCGGTGCAATCTGCTAAGCAATCGTCCCTGTTGTCGGTGAACTAGCGCTGGCGTAGGCTTTTACCGGAATCCGCCCAGATTGATAGGCTAATCGACCCGCTTGAGTGGCCATGCCCATTGCTCTACCCATTGCCACCGGATCTTTGGCGAGTGCGATCGCACTATTAACCAGCAGCGCATCGGCCCCTAATTCCATTGCATAAGCCGCCTCGCTGGGCGATCCGATGCCAGCATCGACCACCACTGGCACCCCAGCATTTTCAATGATGATCTCGATATTGGCCGCATTGCGAATGCCTTGGCCAGAGCCAATGGGTGAACCGAGCGGCATGACCGTCACGCAGCCGACTTCTTCGAGTCGCTTGGCCAACAGCGGATCGGCATTGATGTAAGGCAGCACCGCAAAGCCTTCCTTCACGAGCTGCTCGGCTGCTTTTAGCGTATCTATCGGATCGGGCAACAAATATTTCGCATCGGGAATGACTTCTAGTTTCACAAAGTTATTGTCTTCTTGGCCCAGCAGCTTGGCCATTTCTCGACCTAGCCGCGCGACCCGGATGGCTTCTTCAGCGTCTTTACAGCCCGCTGTGTTAGGCAGCATCCAGATTTTTTGCCAGTCAATGGCTTCGGCCAAACCTTCGTGTCCCGGCGCGTTAGTCTGTACCCGGCGCACAGCTACCGTGACAATTTCGCTGCCACTAACGGCAAGGCTCTGGCGCATGGTGTCGAGGCTGCTGAATTTGCCTGTGCCGGTCATCAGGCGGGAGTGAAAGGTTTTGCCCGCAATCGTGAGGGTGTCGGACGTAGTAGCGACGGGGGTTAAAGTAGAGCGGCTAGCGGTGGTAAGTTGCATGGGAGAAGAAAGGGCCAGAGGAAGGGCGAGAGGGAGCGTAGAATGCGTGAAGCGCTGATAGCTAAAAGGTGAGAGCAGCGGGTCGGTTTGGCCTTGAATATGGCTGGCGATCAGTTTAGCGGTGATGGGGGTAAGCAGGATGCCGTTGCGATGATGACCGGTGGCGAGGGTGAGGTTGTGGTAAGGGCCAGCGCCGAGAATCGGTAAGTGATCGGGGGTAGTGGGCCGAAAGCCCCACCAGTAGTCTTCAATCGGGAAGGCTTGTAGGGTAGGGTAGAGCGCGATCGCTGCCGCCAAAATTTGAGCAATGCCGCCGGGTGTGTTGTGCGGGGTAAAGCCAACGTCTTCGACGGTGGCACCGATAATAATGCGGCCATCGCGACGAGGGACAATATAGACATTTTGACCGAAAAGGACTCGCTGTAGGGGCTGAGGCTGAGCGTACCCAATCGGCACTCGGACTGACAGCATTTGACCTTTGCGAGGCGTCACCGGGATGGGTAAAAGTTCGCTCGACCAAGCGCCAGTTGCCAGAACATAGTGAGCGGCTCGCTTTTCACCGGCTGAGGTGCGCAGCCCAACAATTTGCTGCTGTCGCTGAATAAAGCCTTCTACCGTCACACCGTTTTGAATCTCGATGCCTTGGTCTTGAGCAGCCGCTAGCAGAGCACTCATGAGCGCGCGATTATCGACTTGGGCATCTTCGGGATAAAAATGAGCGCCCGTGACGTTTTGGCTGAGTCCTGACTGGTAGTGGTGAGTCGCTTCGGCGCTTAATAATAGCGGACTGTGTGATGGAGAGCTATGCGAGGCAAGTTGTTCAGCTTGTTCAGCGGATGGCGCTTCGGCGGTTGAATTGAATGCCAGATCAGCTGCTAAATCAGGCGCTAAATCGGAAGCCAAATAGGGAGATAAAATACCGCAGGGCCAGAAGCCGCTGTCTTGGCCGGTAAGCGCTTCGAGTTTGCTAGCCCAAGTGGGATAAAGCTCAAGGCTACGCAAGCAGAGATCGGCCATTGGCCCAGAGGCAATCTGCTCAGCGCGGGGAGCCAGCATCCCAGCCGCAGCATGACCCGCCGCTGCTGCAAAGTCTCGGCTTAAAACGGTGACTGAGAGGCCTTGCTGCTTTAGCTCAAGGGCAATCGCTAGCCCCATAGTGCCGCCACCAATAATTAATACATCTGGCTGATTTGCTGCCTGGGTCATAGTTGAATAATTAAAAACTCGCAGCTGAGTGTCAGACTTTTACCATAGCGCTCTAACTCTGGGCGCAGCAGGTTCGGTGACAGTAGTTGTAGACGCGGGCTGAGGCGTGGTGGTGTTGCCCTGCGCGGGCGTGCTAGGGGTTGTATCACTCGTTGGCACTATATTTACTGGGGTCTGAGCGATCGCACTGTCCTCCTGTACCCGCTGTTGCCTTTGCACATAGGTACCAGCTTGTTCTAAAGGGGAAACCACCCGATTATCAGCAGTTTGATCCGTACCGATCGCATTATTATCCGGGTTCAGTGTTTGAGTGCCGCTCGAATTGCCGTTTGGATCGCCGTTTTGACCCGTAAATTGACTGACGCTGTTACTGTCGGCGGTAAATTCACCGGCTGCGAGCAGACGATCTTCAGCGGTGTTATTGGCATTGGATTGAATTAACCAGCCAAGAGCGCTTCTTACCCCTAATATGGACACCACAAAGATGGACGCAATTGAACCGATGAATAATGCGGTTCTTTTCTGATCATCATCCATACCCAAGAACTCCTACGTCTACCTTTCTATTATCATCGCTTAGCGCCGTGATCAATAGCAGTTTTCCACTGTGATTAATTTAGCATTGCTCTTCATCAGCTGATCTTTGACAAGCTGCCCTTTAAAGCCCTCTCGCCGAGCTGTCTCTGAGAAATGCTTTTTTCTCCCATGCTTTGACATGCTTTAATCAGCTGCGTTCAGTAATTTGCGATCGCCTAAGCTTCAAATCAAAGCTGAAAATCAAAAAGACAGGATGCGCTAACGTCACCCTGCCAATCGTACTCCGATCAGACTAATTGAGCAGATAATTATCTAGTTACTCGGTTCAAAGATCAGGAATAGGCTGGTTAGAAACAAGCTATCAACTCCTAGCTGCTAGGTCTGTCTAATACTTCATAACGCATCTGCTGTAGCTGTGAGGGAGTCCGTTGCGCAAGCGGATTGGAAGATTCATTAGAGTTGACAGAAAGCTGGTTGCTAGGCGTACTAACACTGTTCATATCCGTGTTCTGTGAACCTGAGTACACTTGCTCTGAGTAAGGATCGCTAGCATCTATGCCGATTCTGTCGGGCGAGTTGGTAGTGGAAGCGGGGCTCATCGTCTGTCTGTTTTGCATAGACTGTCCGTTCTGCATAGACTGTCCGTTTTGCATGGACTGTCCGTTTTGCATGGACTGGGCTTGCACAGGAGCCACAACTGCACCTACAGCCAGAATAGTTAGCGGTAAAAAAGAGAGTGTTTGAAAAATAGTCTTCATAGTGAGAAAAGAAATTCCTTGTTAAAGGAAGAATGCGATTGTTGTTTCACGTCGGAACACCAATTTTGGTGAGAACAGTTGATATATTGTTGATATACCGCAGTTGGATGTGTTGCGTAAGCAATGACACTTGTGAACGCAGGTTGGGTTGCTTCAAAAGAGAGAGATTTCATGGTGGTTTTCACCCTCTTCTCTTCCTGGCAATATACGCCTTAGGGGCTGGAACGATTCGTGCTTTTCAAGCGCAATCATGCTTCGAGTTAGCTTAAAATGACCGATGGGCTTTGCCGGTGAAGTCGTATTTTTGTCACGCTTTTGTTGTCTCTGGCGATCGCATCTCTTAGAAATTTTAGCCACAACTTTTTTGCTAGTCGAGGCTACGGTTTCGAGCCAGTAAGCGGTTGGAAATCTCAGCCAAATTTAATCAATTTTGACTACGATAGCGTTGGTGACATTGCTCACCTAGCCTTCTGCCGCAGGTTTTGCGGCTAGCCATGCGCTTAACGATTTTAAGGTTCCTTACAGAGCAACGTCTTTTTATGCAATCTTCTGTGCCCATTTGGACTTGGCAAGTTTGGCAAAATAAACCTTTGCTCACTTGCAGTTTGCTCAAGCAGCCTCACGGTTTTTTTACTAGGCATTTTTATCCAGATTCTCCTGAAGTGCTGGTAGAGGCACTGGTTGCTACCCCTACCGCCTCGATTCCCGTTTATCGAGTTAAGCAGGTGCATAGCGGTGATGTGATGTGCCCGAGCGAAATTGTGAGTGCTATCGACTCAGAGCTGCCACTATTGGAAAATGGTCAAAAGTCGCCGTTTCCGCTGGCCTTTCCGCTGGCGTTTCCTTTGGCTGATGGCATTGTCAGCGATCGCGCTCAGCAATCTGTTTGGGCCTGTTCGGCAGACTGTACCCCGGCGCTGATTGAAGATGTGGTGACGGGGCAAGTGGCAGCGGTTCATGCCGGGTGGAGAGGAACTGCGCAAAAGATTTTGCCAATAGCGATCGCTCGACTGCAAGCACAAGGCAGTCAGCTAACAGATCTGCGGGTTGCTTTAGGCCCAGCGATCGCGGGCTGTGTGTATCAGGTGGGGGTTGATGTCGCCAGTGAAATTGGCCTCACCGTCGTGAATTTGCCGCTAGCGCCAGAAGCACTGATGGAGACTTTGCTGGCACAAAAAAATTCGCCTTTGCTGCCGGACAATCAGCCGGGGCGGGTGCGGTTGGATGTGCGCCGAATTAATCAAATGCAGTTGGAGCAAATGGGCTTGGATCAAGCGCAAATCGCGATCGCTCCGCACTGTACCTACCAAGATCCTGATAATTTTTTCTCCTATCGCCGCAGCCGGGGGAAAAAGGTGCAGTGGTCAGGCATTGTCAGCGGCTGAAGTTTTAACGGATAATTTGTAAAAGCCTTTTGCTCCAGTGCTATGCGAATTCTATTAGTTGATGATGAAGTAGAGCTTACCGAGCCGCTCAGCCGCCTTTTGCAGCGCCAGGGCTATCAGGTGGAGGTCGCTGATGATGGCGAGAAGGGCTGTGAGATGGCCCTTAGCGGCCACTATGATCTGCTGATTTTGGACTGGATGCTGCCGGGTAAAAGCGGATTGCAGATTTGTCAGGAGGTGCGATCGCCCCGTGACGCTAAAGACCTCTCGCCTCAGTCCACCCCGGTGCTATTTCTCACCGCCAAAGATACGCTGGATGACCGAGTAGAGGGTCTTGATGCAGGCGCAGATGACTACCTCGTCAAACCCTTTGAGCTGCGTGAATTACTGGCGCGAGTTCGGGCTTTGCTGCGCCGTCCGCTGGGGCTAGAAAGTAGTTCTGCCAGCAGCCCCCAAAACAGTTGTGAGAATATTTTAGAGTTTGCCGATCTCAAGCTAGATATCGAAAATCAGGTGGCTCGTCGCGGTCATCGTACTGCTAAACTTTCAGAAAAGGAGGTACAGCTACTGGCTTATTTGATGCGATCGCCCCACCATCTGCTCACCCATACCCAAATCTACGCCGCCGTTTGGAGTAAAGGCACAACCCCTAGTAGCAACGCCCTTGCGGCTCAAATGCGACTTTTACGCAAAAAAATAGAGCGGCCCAATCAGCCCGCTTTAATTCATACGGTATACGGTAAAGGCTATCGCTTCGGAGCGCCGTCATGAGCTGTTGCGATCCAAATTCATCAAAATTTCAGGGTTGGTAAGACCAGGATAGAAAGCCTACTCCATCGATAGAATCCAAACGTTGGCCTACTAGCCAGCACAGGTAAACTGTTCCTTCGCTTAGTCGCTAATTAAGCTAAGTCTGGGACATTCCGACCCTACGGGCCACCCTTCCAGAAGGGATTTACTTCAGGCTGCGAAAATCAAAAACGCTGGCAGGCTGACATCTCAGCAATTGCTTATCCCGAACTGAGGCTAATTAGGAAAATTGCTGTAGCTACATGATATGAGTGTGTCAATATATATGATTCAAAAATAATGCCGAAAAAAATGGTCGCTAGAAGAGCTTCTTGAAGGCGACTCAGCCTGCCGAGAGGATGTCGACGTGAATCAAGTACGGCGGCTTGATCAAGATCGTCACGGCGGTTAGTGCGCCTAACATCTAATAGTTTTTGCAGGTGATTTTACCCGACTACGGCGATTAGCCACCCACAAAGCACCCAAACACAGCAAGCTGAGGCCACTAAAGAGACGGCCCAACTTCATCGCCGCTGTCGCCTCATAGCGCAGCTCAATGCGATAGTCACCCGGAGCTAATGTCAACCCGATGAGCCCGCTACTGGTGGTTTGAATCGGGGCGCTTTGCCCATTGACATAGGCGTGCCAAGCCGGATAGTTGTAGGTGCGTACATGCAGTTCGCTCGGTTGACGCACCGCTACCGAAAGCTGGCGATAGTCGCCTTTCCATTGGTCTATCGTTACTACGGCTTGGCCTTTGGCAATGGTAACGGGCGGCTGGTCGCGCAACGGTCTGGCAACGACAACTTCACTGTTGGGTAACAGCGGTAAGTACTCAGCGACATCGCCCAACTGATTTGAGAAGGGAGCGCTCAAAGTCAAAGCTACTCGGTCATATGCGCGAGCTTGCCAGCTATGCTCGGTTCGGGCGGCGGCAATGTCACCTGGGGCGTAAAATCCGGGGTAGCGGGTGCTGAGCACATAGCTATATTTCATATTCCAGGCGAGTAAGCACAGCAATAGCCCTACAGCCAGCCAGCCATATGCCGGACGTTTCCAAGTCCAAAAGCCCCAGAATGATTCAACCGCTAGTCCGAGTGCTCCAGCGTAAATCAGGGCAAATAATCCCATTAATCGCCACGGAAACTGCACCATTTGCAGCGTTGGGCTGGCGGCCCACAGTCTGTAAGCGGGGAAGGTCATTAAAAAGCCCACGATGGCTAGGCTCACCAGCCAAGGTAAAGCGCGCTGAATCCAAGTGGTTTTGGCTGAGCGAGAAAAGCATATGCCGAGCGCCATTGCTGTGATCACACAAACCACTGTCGAAGCAGCGCCGTAGCGAAACATTGAGATTAAGTGGCCAGATAAGCCTTCTTGTGGGGCTCCGACTAAAGGCAAAAAGTTAGCAGCAAAGCCGCCTGAGACTCTGCGCATGTAGTCTAGGTTGACGAGTTTTTTCTCTAAAACGGCGGGAATGAGATAAAACGAGCTGAGCCCAAAGCCAATAATGGGCGCAGTCATCAGGTGAAACAGGCGCTTAAGCGGTAGGCGCTGGATGGCGATGTTACTGATGACGTAAATAGCCCAAGCGATCGCATACAGCAGCAAACTCGGTAAGTGAGTCAGACTCAGGAACGTGAAACAGAGCGTCAGCGCCAGCCAGCGTTTACCCTGGCGCAGGAGCTGATCGGTAAATAGCAGGCCGAAGGGCAATAGGCTAGTCGCTAATACTTCAGCGATCGCGCCTCGGTGATAGACGTTGTAGATCATGTAAGGCGCGCTCATATAGGCAATTGCGCCGCACAGGGCCGGGACGCAGTGCCAGCGCGATCGCCCAAATAAGTAGAATCCGAGGCCCGCCATAAAGGTCGCTAGCAGGATTAGTCCAGCCATCGCTCGTTCTGCATTCAGGCCCAGCGCCTTTAGCGCCGAGCCCAAGTACATAACCGCAGGCGGATAGAACGTAAACGTCGGACTGCCATAGCCAAAATTTAGCCCGCCTAGCCAGCGGGGATATAGGCTACCTTCCGACAGCTGCTGCGAAAAGAATTGCAGCCACTTGAGGTGAATATGCAAGTCGTGCGTTTCAAAAATAATGCCGTCGTGCAGTATTTTGAAGTTGATAGTCAGTGCGACTAGAGCCAGGGTGGCAATGGCAAAGAGCGTTTCTTTTAGGGTGGTTTTGAAAGTGGGTTTAATCACTGCGGACGTGCGATCACGCTGCGGATAATTAGCGTTTTGTGAGGGTTGCATAAGCCAATTTTTGGGCTTCAGAAAGAACTTGGATATCGTATAGAGGGCTTAATTGCTTGAGATCTGCTTTGGCCAAAATCGCGTCTCCAGTTGCGATCGCCTCTAGCTCGTCAATCGCTCTGACCCAGTAGACCGGGCGATCGCTATAAAACATGGCCGTTGGCATAAAGAGCTTTTCAGACAAGCTGATGACGACTAGCGGTTGAGTCTTAGCAAGATTTGCCTCAGAACTGGTGGTGACACGCTCACCAGCCTGCCTAGCTAGCTCCGGTACCGGATCATTGACCGCTAAGTAAAGGCCTCTAATCTCTCTGAGTCCAGAGAGCGTCAGCACGCCGCACAGCAGTAGCACGACCGCCTGTTTGCCACGGGTTTTGCGGTTGATCACTCGCAGGAGAAGGGCAATCATCGACAGTAGCCCAATCACTCCAACAGCAGCCACCCCACCCTTGATTGCAGGCGATAAAAAGACAACTCGCTGAGGCGTCAGC
>QBMP01000001.1:0-5545 GCA_003242115.1 Phormidesmis priestleyi | reverse complement strand
AAAACAAACCGCCGCTGCCGCTATCAAGCTAAAGAATGTGGCAGCGTAAATTTTGGCGCTGTGAGGTTCATCAGCATTTGGCTGCAAGCTCTGACTGGCCGATTGACTGGCCGATTGACTGGCCGATTGACTGGCGACTCGAATAAAGTAGCCCACCCAAATTGCCAGCGCTGGGTAGCAGGGCACGATATACCAACTCAGCTTGGTGCCTGCTAGGGTAAAGCCGCCTAATACGACAACCACCAGCACCAGCAAAATACGGCTACCTTGAACGCGCTGTCCGCTCTGTCTGGCTGTTGGGTTGGAAGTATAGGCGATCGCGTCCTTAATTTGCAGTGCAAAGGCCATCGGCAGCACCCACACCCAAGGAAAAAAGTTTTTCGCCAGCTCTAAAAAGTAAAAGCTCGGCCCTGCCTGATGCCCTTCTATTTCGGTCAGCTCACCAGTGGCGCGCTCAACGACGTGGTACAAAATGTACTTATCAATAAAGGCTTGGCCGTGCTGAGCGATCGCCACAATATGCCAAGGTAATGCGATCAGTAGCGCCAACCCGATGCCCACCCAAAAGGGTTTGAGCTTGAGCGTTTTGGCTAGCTGCCGGTTGATAGCTAGCGTTAGGAACACTGTGATTGGCAGAATCAGACCAGCGACGCCCTTAGTCATAAAGGCCAATGCACTCGCAGCCCAAAATAAATACCACCAGGCTGGTGATGGATAAACCAATCGATTGATACCGTTGCGACTGCTTTCTTCGCTGGGCTGTGAGGCCCGCAAATAAGCGTAAACACCGATGAAAATAAACAGCGTTAATGTGATGTCGGTGGTGCCAAAGCGAGCGTAGAACACAAAAGCAAAATTAGTGAGTAAAACGACGACTGCTAACAGTGCCGCTACCGAATCATACAGTCTCTGGCCAATCAGGTAAGTGCAGCCGACAACGCCCACACCGGCAAAGGCCGAGACGACTCTTGCTGAAAACTCACTCACCCCAAAAAGCTGGTAGGCAATGGCTGTTAGCCACATAAAAAGGGGCGGCTTGTGAAACCACTCATTGCCTCCCCAACGCAGCGTCAGCCAGTCGCCAGTGCTGACAATTTCTCGCGAGATTTGAGCATAAATAGCCTCATCCCAATCATCTAAAGTGCGGATACCCAGATGATAAAACAGCAGTAAGGCTGCTCCAGCAATGACGACACAAAAGCTTAAAAGCTGGATCTTTTGCACTCTTTTAGAGCCTACTGGCGACGTTGCCGCTCTGATGCGAGGAGCGCTAAGTACCTTCATAAAAACTAACCCTGATCTCAATAAGTTTCAAATACTTTTCTAAATACTGCGTGTTAGGGAAATTGCGGACTGAAATTACACGCAGACAAACCCTATCTCTGCAAATTTAGGATTTACCTATCAGAAATAATACTCAAATTACTTAGGCAGTAGGTCAGGTTTGCTTAAAGAAAGGCGAATCCAAAGTTAAGCTGCCATAAATTATTAATGCCCTAATGCCCTGCTAACGCCTAGATGACTGCTTAGCGCTGGCCGTAGAGCTTTGCATAATAGCCTTTGTACTCCTCAGAGAGCAGCGGCTGCCACCAATCGCGATGCTGTAAGTACCACTCAACGGTTTGCCTGAGGCCGGTTTCAAAGTTGTAGGCGGGTGACCAGCCTAAATCGCGCTCGATTTTAGAAATATCCATCGCGTAGCGGCGATCGTGTCCAGGGCGATCGCGCACAAACGTAATCAACTCGCGCGGCGCTGTCGGCAACTCCATCCCCATTGCAGGCGCTAACTCACCCATCAAATCGCAAAGCTGATGGACAATATCTAAGTTTTTGACCTGATTATTGCCGCCAATGTTATACACATCGCCCGGATTAGCTTGGTTTAATACCGTCTCAATCGCGGTGCAGTGATCGCTCACATGCAGCCAATCGCGAACGTTTTGGCCATCGCCATACACCGGCAGCGGCTTCCCTAGCAAAATATTGAGACACATTAAAGGAATCAGCTTTTCTGGGAACTGGTAGGGGCCGTAGTTATTAGAGCAATTGGTAATCAGCGTCGGCATTCCGTAGGTGTGAAAATAAGCCCGCGCCAGGTGATCGCTCCCGGCTTTGGACGCGGAATAAGGGCTATTGGGCGCGTAGGGCGTGGTCTCGGTGAAGGCCGGATCGTCGGCTGCTAAGCTGCCATATACTTCGTCAGTTGAAACGTGAAGGAAGCGGTAGTGACTGGGTTTGGCTTGCGCTTCCCAGTGCTGGCGAAAGGCTTCTAATAGCGTAAAGGTACCGACTACATTAGTTTGCACAAAGGCGGCTGGGCCTAAAATAGAGCGATCTACGTGAGATTCGGCGGCGAAGTGGATGATGGTATTGATTTTTTCGCGGGTGAGTAGCTCGGTGACGAGGGAGCGATCGCAGATATCACCCTTCACCAAAGAAAACCGCTCCTGCTCTTCGAGATCCGCGACATTGGCCGGATTGCCCGCATAGCCCAAAATATCGAGCACCACCACGCGGCCATTGTCATCTGGGTGATTTTTGCACCAGTGGCGCACAAAATTTGACCCAATAAACCCGGCACCGCCGGTAATCAGCACATGTTTTGACATAGGTTTTTGTATAGAGAATAGAAGATCAAAAAGTTAGAACGGCAGCAGATCTCAGCATCACACCAGCCAGCTAAAGTGAGTCGGCTAAAGTGAGCCAGCAGTTAGCTGACAAGTTCAATAATGGAGTCATCACCTACCATGAACCGCAGCGCTTTAGGCCGATGATCGCTGACCATGAGCTGGGCTCTTTCGCCAATCAGGCTATCGACAATTCGCCGCTGAACGCCAGAAATTTTTGCGCCTTTGAGCACGACGCTGTGATCAATTTCGATATTACTCATGCTGACGCTATCGGCAATGCTGGTGTAAGAGCCAATAAAGCAGTTATCGATCAGGCAGTTTTCCCCAATGACTACTGGCCCGCGTACGGTGCAGTTGGTGAGCTGTGAGCCTTTACCTACCACTACTCGGCCACTGATTTTGCAGCGCTCATCGACCGTGCCCTGTACATCTGGACTGGTGATGTACATATCTAGAATGATCCGATTGGCTTCTAGCAAATCGTCTTTTTTGCCGGTATCTAGCCACCAGCCGGATAGCTCTCTGGCGGCAACTTTTTGCTGGGTGGTGATGAGCTGCTGAATGGCGTCGGTGATTTCTAGCTCACCGCGAGCCGAGGGTTTGATTTGGGCTATTGCCTGATGAATTGCGGGTGAAAATAAATACACGCCCACTAGCGCTAGATTAGAGGGCGGATCTTTCGGTTTCTCTACCAGTTCAACCACGCTGCCATCAGCGGCAATTTTAGCGACCCCAAACGCGGTAGGATTCGCGACCTGCTTGAGCATAATGCTAGCGGCTAGCGGCCTGCTCTGAAAGTCGGCCACAAATTCTGCTAGCGGGTCTTGAATTAGGTTATCGCCCAGATACATCACAAAAGGAGAGTCACCCAGAAAGGGCTGAGCGATTTTGACCGCATGGGCTAAGCCGTCTGGGCTGGCTTGGTGAATGTAGGTAATGTGTGCGCCGAAAAGGATGCCTGTCCCGGTTTTGGCCTCAATTTCTGGGCCAGTTTCGGGGCTGACGATAATGCCAATATCGGTAATCCCAGCGGCGACTAAGCTTTCGATGCCGTACCAAAGAATTGGCTTATTCGCGACCGGCACGAGCTGCTTTGCGCCCGTGTAAGTTAGGGGTCTAAGGCGAGTGCCTTTACCGCCCGAAAGAATGAGTGCTTTCATATTTTTCGTAGGTTTTCTGAGTGAGATGGATTTTAGGTATTCGCTAGATACTCGCTGAGCATGGCTTTGAGGCTTTCGCGCCAGTATGGCGGGCTGTGGCCCAGCGCGCGCGTAATCTTTTGGCAGTTGAGCACTGAGTAAGCGGGGCGAACGGCGGGGGTAGGATAGTCGGCGGTAGTGATGGGGTTGACGGTTTCAATGGAGAGCGGTATTCCTAATGCTTTGGCTTCTTGAAAAATCGCTAGGGCAAAGTCATACCAGCTAGCGACGCCGCTATTGGTGTAGTGATAGGTGCCTGGGATTTGAGCGATGTGGGGGCTGATTTGCGCGATCGCGCTAGCCACATCTTGCGCCCAAGTCGGCGCACCCACCTGATCGCACACCACATTTAACTCATAGCGTTCGGCTCCCAAACGCAGCATCGTTTTCAGAAAGTTGCCCTTTCCTTGAGTGCCATACACCCAAGCGGTGCGTAAAATAATGTGCTGATCGAGCGCGGATCGAATCGCTTTTTCGCCCGCTAGCTTACTGCTGCCATACACGCTCAAAGGGCCAGTGGCGTCAGTTTCACAGCGCGGCGAACCGACCTGACCCGAAAACACATAGTCTGTAGAAATATGCACCGTCCTGCACCACATTTCGCTGCCGATTGAGCCAAGGCTTTGGGCGCTTCTGCATTAATTCGGTAGGCCAAATCGGGCTCGCTTTCGGCCTTATCGACAGCGGTGTAGGCAGCGGCGTTGATAATTAGCTTGGGCTGAAGGGTGAGAACTTGAGTGGCTATTGCCTCTAAATCAGTGATATCAAGCTGCGCTCTACTCCAAGCGGTCACTGGCCCTAGCGACTCGGCCAAAGGAGCCAGCGTTTTCACCAGCTCTAAGCCCACCTGTCCTTGAGCGCCCACAAGCAAAATACTCATCCCCTTACGCCTCTCTTACGCCTACTGAGCAATCAGCTACTTCAATCAAATCGGCAGATTTTAAACTCCCGGCGGCTGCATCTTTGGCCGAGAGAATCGGCTGCTGACCGGCTGTTGGCCACTGAATATTGAGATCAGGATCATTCCAAAGCAAGCTGCGCTCATGCGCTTGGCTATAAAAATCGGTGGCTTTGTACAGCACATCAGCGACCTCAGAGAGCACATAGAAGCCATGAGCAAACCCCGGCGGAATCCACAGCTGCTTTTTATTTTCCGCGCTCAGCACTTTACCCACTGACTGACCAAACGTGGGTGAACCGACTCGAATATCTACCGCGACATCGTAAATACTGCCGACCGATACCCGCACGAGCTTACCCTGCACATTTTTGACTTGGTAGTGCAGCCCTCGCAAAATGTTGGTTGTCGAAGAAGAATGATTGTCTTGAACAAAGGTGTAATGTGTGCCAACTGCTTCGTCAAATGCCCGCTGATTAAAGCTTTCCAAAAAAAAACCGCGCTCGTCTCGAAAAACTTTAGGCTCGATGACCAGCACGTCCGGAATTTTAGTCGGCGTAATTTTCAGCATAATTTTCATAAGTATCCAAGCTCTACCAATAGACTTAAAGCCATTCCATCCCTATGAAGATTGCCTGAGCCAATGCAATTTATCAAGACTAAAATCTGCGTACGGTTAGAAAAAACATATCGACTCTATTTATACAAATTTTGTGAAAATATACCTTCGGGACAGAAACTAAGCTGTCACTAAAACCGCAGTTAAGTAGGTCAGCTTAATTAAATCGTAGATGAGCTTCGGATGCTGAAGCCCCCGT
>QBMP01000019.1:5150-28255 GCA_003242115.1 Phormidesmis priestleyi | reverse complement strand
GATTTAAGTCAGGAAACTCGCTGTCAGCCCGTTCGCCGGTTTTTTCACCATTTTTCTCACCATTTTTTTCATAGGGCCGCTCATTCCGACGCTCTGTGTTGTGGCCGGTGGCGGTGGCCGGTAGTGCGTCGCTGGGAACGGGCGTTGCGATGCCGTTGGTTTTGACCGTGATTGAAACGTCAACGGCATGGCCAATGACTTCTGCCGCGACTTGAGAAATCTGGGTGAGATAGTGCTTTTGCAGCCAATTGCGGGCAAAAGGGTTATCTGTTAGCAGCACGAGCTGCTGGTCGGTGAGGGTTTGAATGCGGGTTGGCTTAATCCAAGTCTCGAAGGTAGGACCGCTAAGCTGACCTTCGAGCTTGGCTAATACCTGATTCCAAAGATCGTCTTCTAGGTGAGCCATAGATTTACCTCGCCGGGTTTTCTTTGGTTTTGCGGGTTTGGGAGCATACTTATGATGAGCGATCGCGTCCACAGATCTACTCAAGGCAGCTTTGAGCAGCGTCGATAATTTTTGAGCCCCTCTCCGAGGCGCTCACATTTGGAAGCACTTATGCCGCTAATTTTTGCCGCTAATTTTGAATGAATCTGCCTTTTTTAAGCGCTTGCTAAAGGCGAGCCTAATGACCTTTACAGATGCCTGTAAGAATACCTGCAAAAATAATAGTGGCTTTATAGATTACTAGATATAGCGTCGTAAAAGCATACGGAAATCTGTATATGTGGGATATATGGGTGGGCTGTATTTGGGGTAGGTTTTGTTTCTGAATTATAAGGGGATATTTCCGCCTACGATACGTGAAGATAAATTCTGTAGAAGCTCTTTAAATCGCGATCGCGCTCGACGACACAGATTTTTTGAAGTGCGATCGCACTCGAACGACTTCATATAGATTTCAACTAGATCTCAACGATTTCTTCAAGGTCTCCCCAATGTTCTAAAGAGACATCTGATAGAACTGTCACCTTTCCACCCCACAGTCTTTTCGACAATCTGGTAAAACAAAAAAACCTCTAATAAAGACGTTGGCAGAAAAATAAGGCATGAATCGCTCCAAAAAGACTCTTTCTAACCCAAAACACCCGCCAATTGCAAAGCCGCAGCTTTCTGCGAATCAACCATTGATGATGCCAATGGCTAGGGTTCTTCGCCAAGCGCTAATCTTTTCGGCAATGACCGCAGCTAGCGCTACTACTGTGTTGGGGGTAAGCGATCGCGCTACTTTCCAAAGCGATGTTCAGCCTGCTTATGAAAACGTTCTTTACGAAAACACTGACTACAAAACGGCTCAATACGATGCCATCGTCCTATCAACTGCGCCCTTCGAGTCGCTAGCAGTAGTTCCACAAGTAGCTTCACAAGCAGCTTCAAATAGTCTGATAGCTCAAGCGTCAGGCACCAGTGCGCTAGTGCGCGACGCTAACTTTATTGCCTCAGCCGTCGAAAGAGTGGGCCCGGCAGTCGTTCGCATTGATTCGGCGCGCACGGTAACGACCACTAGCCGCCCCGGTATCTTTAACGATCCCTTCTTTCGCGATTTTTTTGGTGATATGGGCGTGCCGGAGCAGCCTGCGCAGCGAGTAGAGCGCGGCACCGGATCGGGCTTTATTCTCAACGGCAACGGCACCATTTTGACTAATGCCCACGTGGTCGAAGGAGCAGATACGGTAACCGTGACCCTCAAAGATGGGCGTGAGCTGCGCGGCGAAGTGATTGGCGAAGATCCGCTCACCGACGTAGCTGTGATTAAAGTTGATGCCAATAATTTACCCACCGTTATCATCGGTAATTCGGATGCGCTTAGACCCGGTGAATGGGCTATAGCTATTGGCAATCCGCTAGGGCTAGACAACACCGTTACGGCGGGTATTATCAGCGCCACTGGTCGTACCAGCGCTCAAATTCGGGTACCCGATAAGCGCGTACAGTTTATCCAAACCGATGCAGCAATTAATCCCGGCAATTCTGGTGGGCCGCTGCTGAATGAGCGTGGCGAAGTCATTGGGGTAAATACGGCGATTATTGGCAATGCTCAGGGCTTGGGCTTTGCGATTCCGATTAATCAAGCTAGAGCGATCGCCGATCAGCTCGTGGCCAATGGCCGCGTCGAACATGCCTATCTGGGTATTCAAATGCGATCGCTGACGCCCGCGCTACGCGATGAAATTAATGCTGATCCCAGCGCTGGACTGCGCTTACAGGCAGATTCCGGCGTCGTGATTTTAGGGATTGCGCGCAATGCCCCAGCGGCGCAAGGCGGATTGCGGCTAGGCGATGTCGTTGTGTCAATGAACGGCCAGCCTATTACTGACGCCGATACGGTGCAGCGAGTCGTTGAATCGACGGCGGTTGGCGATGCTATTGCAATAACCGTGAAGCGCGGCGGGCAAACTGTAGAGCTAGCCGTCAGGCCAGGGGCTTATCCGGTAACGCAAACTTCGCAACGGTAAGGCACTTATTCAAGGCGATCGCTGCTTCGCATCAATGTCGCAGGTGTCATAGAATTAGCCCTTCGAGATCCTGACTTCAATCGAGTGTCCGATTGAACGATTCTCTGAAGAGCCTTTTCCTTTAAAGAGCATTGGTAAACTAATAGCTACTGATGAGGCTATAGCTACCTAATGCTGGTTCGAGATTTTTGTGCTGCTGATATTGTCGCGCTGACCGAACTTTACAACCGATATATTTTGGAGACTTCGATTACGTTTGACCTTCAGCCGTACACGATTCAGCAGCGGCAAGACAGTTGGATGAGTCACTATGCAACATCAGGGCGCTACCGTCTGCTAGTTGCCCAGGGGCATGACGGGCAGTTATTAGGCTATGCCACCAGCAGTCGATTGCGCGTAAAGGCAGCTTACGATACTTCAGTAGAAACAAGCGTGTATCTGAAAGCTGAGGCTCAAGGGCAAGGAATTGGTAGCCAGCTTTATACAGCGCTGTTTGAGGCTATTGCTCACGCAGATATACACCGGGCCTACGCCTGCATCACTTTGCCAAATGAAGCCTCTATGGCCCTTCATCAAAAGTTTGGCTTTGAGCAGGTAGGGCTGTTTCGCGAAGTCGGACGAAAGTTTGAGCGCTACTGGGATGTGGCTTGGCTAGAAAAAAACGTGACGTGAGAAAATTAAGAAAACACCTCCGAGCACTCATGAGTGCTCGGAGGTGTGGGTGGAGCGTAGATGCACTTACTTAAAACGCTAACTCGGAGAACTTACTCATTAAAAGAAAAGTACGGCGATTTAGCAAACTTAGCGGAAGGTGTAGCCAATGCCAGCTGTGAAGTCAAGTTCATTGCTATCTGCAAAGGGCTTGTAGTGAACAGAGCTGTTGGCTACATAGCGATTGGCGAAGCGGTAGTCAGCGCCAGCGGTGAGAGCAAAATCAGTGCGGCTGTTGTTGCCAATATCGCCAGCGACACCAGCGCCAATAAAGGGATTGAAGGCGGTGCGACCGGAACCTACTGAGTTGAAGTCATAAGTGACAGGAACAAAGAAGGAGAGGTCACGATCATCGTTGTAGGTAAAGTCGGTGCTGACTTCGGGGCGCAGCGAGACGTTATCGTAAACGGAGATTTTGCTGTTAACAGTGAGGCCGTTGTCGCCGCCAGCGAGGCCGACGTAGCTATAGTCAGGAGATTGCTGAGCTTGAGCGCCAAAAGGAATGGCAATAAGAGCAGCAGCAGCGATCGCCAAGGTTGCAGAGATACGAGAGAAGGAAAATTTCATGGAAGCGTCCTCAAAAGGTAGGTGTTAATAAAGAGAAAAGATCGATTGAAAGGTGGGCGGCTAACTCAGTGAGTATTTGAATAATCAAGCAGCAGCCGCCTGTTGTTTGTTTGACCTATCTGGTTCAACTATTGAGTCAAATCATTGAGTCAAATCATTGAGTCAAATCATTGAGTCAAATCATTGAGTCAAACTGTCAGACAGAACTAGCGGAAGGTGTAGCCAATGCCAGCGGTGAAATCAAGTTCATTGTTGTCAGCGAAGGGCTTGTAGTGAACAGAGCTGTTGGCGACATAGCGATTGGCGAAGCGATAGTCAGCGCCAGCGGTGAGGGCAAAATCAGTGCTGCTGTTGTTGCCAATATCGCCAGCGACACCAGCGCCAATAAAGGGATTGAAGGCGGTGCGACCGGAACCTACTGAGTTGAAGTCATAAGTGACAGGAACAAAGAAGGAGAGGTCACGATCATCGTTGTAGGTAAAGTCGGTGCTGACTTCGGGGCGCAGCGAGACGTTATCGTAAACGGAGATTTTGCTGTTAACAGTGAGGCCGTTGTCGCCGCCAGCGAGGCCGACGTAGCTATAGTCAGGAGATTGCTGAGCTTGAGCGCTAAAAGGAACGGCAATAAGAGCAGCGGCAGCAAGACCAAGGGGAGCCCAAATACGAGAGAGTTTCATGGAATTATCCTCAAAAGGTGGTTGGAATAACAACGTGGAACGTTGAAGGAGTGAATTTGGAACTTCTGTGGCCTGTAGTCTTTTCTGGTGAGCTTGTAACAGTAGAACGTTCAAAAGGAGAATTTTCTAGGGGGCGACACTTAAAAAAGGCAGAGGTTAAGAAGATTGCGAATGACTGTAAATTACAGAGTGAATTGCAGGGTGAATTACAGTGTTGTTTGGGTTAGAAACGTTTTCTTTGTTTCGCATGTTTAAGTTGTATCGCTTGGGAATATGGTTCGCGCTGAAGGTAGGGACACTTTGTATAGGTGGACTAGGCATATGTGGCTGTATTGACGCAAACTCGTTGTTTTAGGTTGTGCCAATTGCGCAAAATGGCTGATATTAATTTATCTTCTAATCGCGCAGATAATCGCGCAGAGGGGTCAGGACGCAACAGTCTTGTGGCAGTCTGATGGCAGTCTGGTGGCAGCTCCGTTTAAGGATGAATTGTTGGCTTAAAGGAGAACTGAGTTATGGATGGCTTAAGGTTGGGTGCAGATGGCCGCTGCCGGTGCTGGTAGCCGGGAGATAAGGCTGACTATGTGGCTTATCACGATGAAGAATGGGGTGTGCCGGTTGCTGACGATCGCCGACTGTTTGAGAAGATTTGCTTGGAGGGATTTCAGCCGGGGCTGATCTGGCTGACAATATTGCGTAAGCGGGAGAACTTTCGCTCGGCGTTTGCTGGGTTTGATTTTGAGCGGGTGGCGCGGTTTACCGATCAGGATGTGGAGCGCCTGCTGCAAGACAAAGGGATTGTGCGCCATCAGAAGAAGATTGAGTCGGTGGTGAATAATGCGCAGCGAGCGATCGCCCTAGCGGATGAGGTGGGCTCGCTGGCAGCTTATTTTTGGCGGTATGAACCGATGGCGGCCCGTTATAGACCTGACAAGCTGGACTATATGACTTTGCTGGAGCTGAATAAGACAGATGCTTCAACGGCGATGAGCAAGGATTTGCAAAAGCGGGGCTGGTCTTTTGTGGGGCCGACGACGGCGTATGCGTTTATGCAGTCGGTGGGGATAGTGAATGATCATGTAGATGGGTGTGAGTGGCGATCGCGCACTGAAGTTCTGCGCCGAAATTTTCAGCGACCAACCGTTTAATTGGCCAGTGATTTTCTCAGTAATCTGCTCGGTAAACCGTCTTTTGCAGCACAAATTTCTGTTTAGCGCTTAACCATCGCGGCATGATCAGCGAGAATGGAAGTATTAACTTTTTCAAAGCCCCCTTTAAGACATCGCTTTATTAGCGCTGACATTTTGTAGCTTTGAACTGTAGACGTATCTAGGACACCGCTCTATGACAGCCATGCAAACCAAGCCCAAAGCCACTTTCCCCATTGATCTGAGTGCGTATCAGCGCATTACGCTCGATCCGGCTGTTAATAAGCTGACTGACGAACAGCGCACTGCGCTCAAGGCGAATATTCAGCTTTGCCGCGAAGCCATTGTGTTTTTCACGGCGACTGGCGGCGCTAGAGGCGTGGGCGGTCACACGGGTGGCCCTTACGATACGGTGCCCGAAGTGATGATTATGGATGCGCTGTTTCGCGGCAATGCCGAGAAGTTTGTGCCGATTTTCTTCGATGAAGCCGGTCATCGAGTAGGTACTCAGTATTTGATGTCGGCCTTGAATGGCGATTTACCAGCCGGGCAGCTGATGCAGTACCGGGCCGCTGGCTCAACCCTTCCCGGTCACCCAGAACTGGGCCTGACGCCGGGGGTGAAGTTCAGCTCAGGGCGTTTGGGTCACATGTGGCCGTTTGTGAACGGTGTAGCGCTGGCGAACCCTGGTAAGACGACTTTTTTATTGGGTTCTGACGGGGCGCAGCAGGAAGGCGACGATGCTGAAGCGGCGCGTTTGGCGGTGGCTCAAGGCATCAATGTGAAGCTGATTATTGATGACAACGATGTGACGATTGCCGGTCATCCGTCTGAATATTTGAAGGGCTACAGCGTTCAGCGCACTTTAGAAGGGCATGGGCTCAAAGTGCTGGTAAACGATGGTGAAGATATTGATGCGCTGTATGCGAATATCTGCGAGGCTATAGCGACCGATGGCCCGATTGCCGTGATCTGCAAGCGCCCGATGACCGTCGGCATTGACGGCCTCGAAGGCAGCTGTCACGGCCACGACGTGATTCCAACTGACCTCGCGATTCAGTACCTCGAAAAGCATGGCCGTCAGGAAGCTGCCGACTACCTCAAAGCGATTGAAAAGCAGAGCCATAGCTACCAATTTATGGGCTCTAGCGATGAAATGGGCTCTAACCGCAACGTGTTTGGTCAGGCGGCGGTCGAAGTGTTGGGCAAAATGAGCGATGCCGAGCGCAAAGAAAAGGTGCTAGTAGTGGACTGTGACCTGGAGGGCTCCTGCGGCTTGAACCATATTCACAAAGCCTATCCTGAGATCTTTATCAGCGGCGGCATCATGGAGCGGGGCAACCTCTCGGCAGCGGCAGGCTT
This sequence comes from Phormidesmis priestleyi, assembly GCA_003242115.1. Classification (GTDB taxonomy): domain Bacteria; phylum Cyanobacteriota; class Cyanobacteriia; order Phormidesmidales; family Phormidesmidaceae; genus Phormidesmis; species Phormidesmis priestleyi_A. The sequence continues at coordinate 21,336 of QBMP01000019.1, read as the reverse complement.
TGGCATGGCTGAGGGCAAGCAAGGCATTTTTGCCACCTTTAGCGCGTTTTTGGAAATGTGCATTTCTGAAATCACGATGGCAAGGCTAAACAAGGCCAATTTGCTCTGTCACTTTTCCCACTCCGGCATTGATGACATGGCGGATAACACCTGTCACTTCGGTATCAATAACATGTTTGCTGATAACGGCCTCGACGATAGCTATGAAACGCGGCTGTACTTCCCGGCCGATGCGCGTCAGATGAAGGCTTGTGTAGAGAAGGTGTTCCATCAGCCCGGTCTGCGGTTTATTTTCTCGACTCGGGCGAAGGTGCCGATGCTGAATGATGCGGATGGCAATGGGCTGTACGGAGATGGCTACAGCTTCGTGCCTGGAAAAGACGATGTGGTGCGTGAAGGCACCGATGGCTACATTGTCAGCTTTGGCGATGGTCTGTATCGCGCTTTAGACGCGGTAGAGCGGCTGAAGCAGGAAGGCTTGAACATTGGCCTCATCAACAAGTCCACGCTGAATGTGGTCGATGAGCAGATGCTGGAGAAGGTGGGTAAGTCGCCTTTGGTGATGGTGGTTGAGTCGTTTAACGAGAAGACTGGCCTCGGCGCTCGCTATGGTACTTGGCTGCTGGAGCGGGGCTATACGCCTAAGTTTGCTCATGCGGGTACGCATGAAGAAGGCGGCGGCGGTCTTTGGGAGCAGTTCTACCACCAGGGGCTAGATCCTGAGAGCATTATGCAGAAGGTGAAGAAGCTGGCCGGTAAATAGGCTTTAGTCGGGTAAGCTTCAGTCAGTTTAGGGTTTAGCCATTCGGTTTTGGGTGGCTGAATGCCCTTGGCCCTCTCGGTTGTTTGATCGGGAGGGCTTCTTTTATGGGAAGGAAGGGAGGTGAGTTGCGGGTGTATGATTGGGTTTTTAGGAGCGATCGCCCCATGCCCGCAGAATATATTGCTGATGAAACGGCTTTTGACGCCTTGATCAAAGATGAGCCAGTCGTAGTGGTGGACTGCACTGCTAGCTGGTGTGGCCCCTGTAAGCTGGTTTCTCCGCTGATGGATCAACTGGCAGATGAGTATGCGGGTAAAGCCACGGTTTCTAAGCTGGATTTGGATGCTAATAAGGCAGTGGCCAAACGATTTGGCATTAGAAGCATTCCGGCAGTGATGATGTTTAAAAATGGGGAATTGGTGGATACGCTGGTTGGGGTAAAGCCTTATTCCGTTTTTAGTGAAGCCCTGTCAGGTTATCTATAGTATTTGCAAGCACTTTTGGCTTTTTTGACCCCATGATTGAGTCGTATGAATAGAAAAAATAAGCCTGATCCAAATTTGATTAAGCGATCGCCCGTGACGGTGATGGCCATTTTGGTAGCAGCGATTTTTGTGCCTTTGATTTTGATTGGGTTTATTTCTCAGTAGCCGTTTTAGATTAAGGCGGCTTCAGATTGAGACTGGCGTTACAGAATCTGATGGGACTGATCTGGTTGAATTTGATGATTCAAGTTAGCTTTGGGTGAGTTCTTTTTCGGCTCAGGCGATTAGCGCTGGCTGGTTAGCTAGCAGTTTTAAAGGAGTATCCAAAACTATGTGCGGAATCGTTGGTTATATTGGCACCCGTGCGGCTAGCAAAATTTTAGTTGAAGGCTTAAAAACGCTGGAGTACCGGGGTTACGACTCGGCTGGCGTGGCGACGGTCGGTGAAGGAATCTTACAGAGAACGCGGGCTAAAGGTAAGCTCATCAACCTGCAAACCAAGCTCGAAGGGCTCGAAGATCCGGCGCATCTGGGCATTGGTCATACTCGCTGGGCCACGCATGGTAAGCCCGAAGAGCACAACGCGCACCCCCATACCGATACTAAAGAGCGGATTGCCGTGGTGCAAAACGGCATCATTGAAAACTACCGAGAGCTGCGCGAAGAGCTAAAAGCCAAGGGCCATCAGTTTCGCTCAGACACCGATACGGAAGTGATTCCGCACTTGATCGCTGAGTACCTGCAAAATCCGGCTGAAAATCCAGACTCGGATACGGTGTTGACAGAGCAGTCTAGCTTTTTAGAAGCCGCTAGGCAGGCGGTGAATCGACTGAAAGGGGCGTTTGCCTTGGCGATGGTGTCGGTCGATTTCCCAGATGAGCTGCTGGTGGTGCGTCAGCAAGCGCCGCTGGCGATCGGCTTTGGGCAAGGTGAGTTTTTCTGCGCTTCGGATACGCCTGCGATTATGCCCTATACGCAAGCGGTGCTGACGCTAGAAAATGGTGAATTGGCTCGGCTGACGCGGATGGGCGTAGAGGTGTACGACTTTACCGGCCATCGGCTGAAGAAAAAGCCTCAAACGCTGAACTGGAACCCGATTATGGTGGAAAAGCAGGGGTTCAAGCACTTTATGCTCAAGGAGATCTATGAGCAGCCCGGTGTAGTGCGCACCTGTTTGGAGACTTATTTGGATACGAGTTGGGATCAGCAGAGTGGGCGATCGCCTATCAACCTCAACTTACCCAATGCCCTACTCGATGACCTTGAGCATATTCAAATTCTGGCCTGCGGCACGAGCTGGCACGCCAGCTTGGTCGGTAAGTATTTGCTAGAGCAAGTCGCTAACGTGCCGACTGTGGTGCAGTACGCCTCCGAATTTCGCTATGCGCCCGCGCCGCTGATGGCCAATACCCTAACGATTGGGGTGACGCAATCGGGAGAAACGGCCGATACGCTGGCCGCGCTAGAAATGGAGCAAACTCGGCGATCAGCTAGTTGTGATGAGCGCCATGCCCCAAGAATGCTCGGCATTACCAACCGCGTCGATAGCTCCTTGAGTCGGCTGGTTCCGCATGTGATGGGGACGATGGCCGGCATTGAAATTGGCGTCGCTGCGACCAAGACGTTTGTAGCGCAGCTGATGGCGTTTTACTTTTTATCGTTGGAGCTAGCCTACCGGCGGCAGACGATTTCATCGGCGCGACTAGCTGAGCTGATTGAAGGCTTGCGTCAGCTTCCGGCTCAGCTAGAGCTGGTGCTCGAAAGTCAGGAGCGCTACGTAGAAGAGCTTTCTCACGACTTTGCCGATACCACAGACTTTATTTTTATTGGTCGCGGCATTAACTATCCGATTGCCCTAGAAGGCGCGCTGAAGCTCAAAGAGATCAGCTACATCCATGCCGAGGGCTATCCGGCGGGTGAAATGAAGCATGGGCCGATTGCCTTGCTCGATGAAAAAGTGCCGGTGGTCGCGATCGCTACTCCAGGCACCGTCTACGAAAAAGTGCTCTCCAACGCTCAAGAAGCCAAAGCGCGTGATGCTCGTCTCATCGGTGTCGTGCCGATGAATGATGCCGATGCGGAAGACACCTTCGATGCGCTATTGCCTGTCCCGATCGTCGATGAACTGCTCTCACCTGTGCTGACGGTCGTGCCGTTGCAGCTATTGTCTTATCACATTGCCGCTCGGCGGGGCTTAGATGTCGATCAGCCTCGCAACCTGGCAAAATCGGTGACTGTAGAATAACGAAGCAGCAAGAGTAGCCGTAAAAGTATTTGTATCCCAAAATACAAAAATTCTCATCTTTGTATCAGGGAATACTAATATTTCTCATGAAACGCTGACAATTCTCTCATAAAGGGCTCATAGTGTTCTCAGGGGGCGTTGCCATCCTAAAGGGGTAAGGAAATAAACGAAACCTCGTTACTTTTAGGAGCCCCCCTATGAAACGCTTCATTTTATCTGCCGCTGTTTTGGTGCTTGGCATGAGTGCTCTAGCGCCTGCCGCTTTGGCAAATCGTGGAAGCCAAGTCTCTACCGCCCGTCAGCTTTCAGATACCACTACGCTGACTGGTTTAGTGAATCACAACCGCGACGCGCGCGCCAAATAAAGTCTGTTGCTCATCGCCGAAGATAATCTGCCTGATGGCACAAACGCCTTTAAATGTCAGCTAATGCCAATATTCAAATACGCCGAGGTCTATACAATTTAGACCTCGGCTTTTGATTGTTAAGAGTTGCTAGTAGCGCCTACTCAACCATCAAAACTCGAATAGCAAGTGTAGTTTCATCGCGGTTTTGCCGCAGTCAACGCCATGATTGATCTCTACTACTGGACGACGCCTAACGGCCATAAGATTACGATTTTTCTCGAAGAGGCCGATTTGCCCTACACAATTCACCCGATCAACATCAGTAAAGGTGAGCAGTTTGAGCCTGAGTTTTTGAAAATTGCGCCAAACAATCGGATTCCAGCCATTGTAGATAATGATGCTGAAATCGGTGAACCCATTAGCGTGTTTGAATCAGGCGCAATTTTGCAGTATTTGGCTGAAAAAACCGGAAAATTTTTGCCGACTAGCCTACCGAATCGGGTGGAAGTGTTGGAATGGCTAAATTGGCAGATGGGTGGTTTGGGGCCAATGCTGGGTCAAAATCATCATTTTGCGATTTATGCGCCTGAAAAAATTCCTTACGCAATTGAGCGCTATGTCAAAGAAACGGCTCGACTGTATGGCGTGCTGAATCAGCAGCTAGCGGATCGCGACTATATTGCAGGCGATTACTCAATTGCCGATATGGCTTGCTACCCGTGGATTACGGGCTATGAGGGTCAGGGTCAAGATCTCAATGATTTTGAGCATCTTAAGCGCTGGTTTGAGCGGGTGCAGGCGCGTTCGGCGGTGCAGGCGGCTTACAAGCTAGCGGAAACGATCAAGTAGTCAGGCAAGGAGGCAGGCGGTTTTGACTGGCATTTTAATGGGCGTTTTAGGGAGCGATCGTGCCTCAACCTGCCTTTCTCAAGCTGCATTTGCTGTTTTTGTAATCTGCTATTCGTAGTTTTAAGACAATTTTGATGAGAGTATGTAGGCTTGGTGTGCGCCACTCTTGACAGGATTGTCCTTAAGTTATGAAAGCAATTGTTGTAGGCAGCGGTGGGCGTGAACATGCGCTGGCTTGGAAACTGCTGCGATCGCCCAAAGTCACTGAAGTGGTCTGTATCCCTGGAAACGGCGGGACAGCGCTATTGCCAAACTGCCGCAATGTCGCGATGGCCGAAACCGACGCCGAAGGCATTGCCCGCTGCGCCCTCGTCAATAACATCAGCTTTGTGCTAGTAGGGCCGGAGCAGCCGTTAGCTCAAGGCTTAGCCGATGCCCTTAGATCCGAAGAAATCCGGGTATTCGGCCCCGGAAAAAAAGGGGCGCAAATAGAGGCGAGTAAGGCTTGGGCTAAGGACTTAATGGCTGAAGCGAATGTCCCCACTGCGGCTGCGGCTGTATTTACCGATGCCGAAAGTGCTTTGTTGTATGTGCAACAGCAGGGTGCGCCGATTGTCGTCAAAGCGGATGGGCTCGCAGCCGGTAAAGGTGTGACGGTGGCGATGACTCTCGATGAGGCGATTTCAGCGATTAAAGCGGCCTTTAGCGGTCAGTTTGGGGCGGCGGGCGATCGCGTTGTCATTGAAGAGTTTTTAACCGGGCAAGAAGTCTCCGTGCTAGCCGTCACCGATAGCCAAACCATTCGCCCGCTCTTACCCGCACAAGATCACAAGCAGATTGGCGAAGGCGATACCGGGCCGAACACGGGCGGCATGGGAGCCTATGCGCCCACCCCAGTGATGCCTCCTGCGCTATTAGAGCGCGTGCAAAAAGAAGTGCTAGAGCCCACGCTGAAAGGACTGCAAGATCGGGGCATTGACTATCGGGGGGTGCTCTATGCAGGGCTGATCGTGACGCCAGCGGGCGATCCGAAAGTAATCGAATTCAACTGTCGCTTTGGCGATCCAGAAACGCAAGCCGTACTACCCCTGTTAGAAACGCCTTTAGAAGACATTGTGATGGCCTGCTGTGAGCAGCGCTTGGCTAGTATGCCGCCGTTTGTGTGGAAAAATGCGGCTGCGGCCTGTGTTGTGATGGCCGCTGAAGGCTATCCGGGCGACTATAAAAAAGGACTGGCAATCGACGGCATCGCCACGGCAGAAGATGCTGAAACGGTGGTGTTTCATGCGGGCACGCGGCTGAGTGAAGGCGAGCTAACCAGTACGGGCGGTAGAGTCTTGGGTGTGAGTGCGGTTGCCCCGGACTTTTCTAGCGCTTTGGCCAAAGCCTATAGCGCCATCGATAAAATCCAGTTTCCGGGCAGCTACTACCGCCGAGACATTGGCCACCGGATCAAGCGCCATGAGTCAGCACCAGACGGCTAGTGCCATAGAATGTAAGTACCTGGGCTAAGGGAGCCAATGCAACTGTTCAGCCAACTCAAAACGCTACTCGCCCGATGGTGGAGTGACTTTACGCTACAAACGCGACTGATGGCCGGCGCCACCTTACTGGTGTCGCTGATTATGAGCGGCCTGACGTTTTGGGCTGTCAACACCATTCAGCAAGATGCTCAGCTCAACGACACCCGCTTTGGTCGAGATTTGGGCCTCTTGCTAGCAGCCAACGTTGCCCCGTTAGTCGAAACCAACGATCGGTCGGAACTCGCCCGCTTTTCCTACCAGTTTTACGAAAATACCTCCAACGTTCGCTACATGCTCTACGCCGACCAAGACGGCGAAATTTTCTTTGGCATTCCCTACTCTGAGCCTTCTGTTCAAAACTCTTTGACCCTGCGCAGGCGGATGAAGCTGCCTGCCAACTACACCAGCAGCGCCGATGCGCCGATGGTGCGTCAGCATTTTACGCCAGCGGGCATCGTCACCGATGTGTTTGTGCCGCTGGTGATAGAAGGTAACTACAAAGGCATGTTGGCGATGGGGATAAACCCTAGTCCCACGGTGGTGGCCTCTTCGCATCTGACTCGTGATGTGACGATTGCCGTGTTCGTTTCGATTTGGGTGATGGTGATTTTGGGGGCGGTGATTAATGCGCTGACCATCACTCAGCCGATTAAAGAGCTGCTGCTGGGGGTAAAAAATATTGCGACGGGCAACTTTAAGCAGCGCATAGATTTGCCTTTGGGCGGTGAACTCGGTGAGCTTATTTACAGCTTTAATGACATGGCCGAGCGCCTAGAGCGCTACGAGGAGCAAAATATTGAGGAGCTGACGGCTGAAAAGGCCAAACTGGAGAGTTTGGTGTCAACGATCGCGGATGGGGCGATTTTGCTGGATGCAGAAACGAACTTGGTGCTGGCCAATATTGCAGCGCGGCGGATTTTGGGTTGGGACGTAGCTCTGCCGCTGGGTGGCAGCATTTTGGATAAGCTTCAGCCGGAAGTGCGATCGCAGCTTGCGCCTCCATTAGTGCAAGCCGTCTCTGGTAAAGATCACGAAGGCAGCGAATTTCGGATGTCGCTGATGGACGGCAATCGCACGATTCGGGTGCTGCTCAATACGGTGCTCGATCAGTCTCGTGAAAACGTTAAAGGCATGGCGATTACGCTGCAAGATATCACCCGTGAGGTGGCGCTAAACGAAGCTAAAAGCAACTTTATCAGCAACGTTTCTCACGAGCTGCGCACCCCTTTATTTAATATCAAATCGTTTATTGAAACGCTGCATGAGTACGGCGAGGACCTGAGTGAGCAGGAGCGCAAAGAATTTTTGGCCACGGCTAATAACGAAACTGACCGGCTGACGCGCTTGGTGAACGATGTGCTGGATCTTTCTCGACTAGAATCTAGCCGTCGGTATGAATTTTCGGCGGTAGAGCTGCATGAGCCGATTGATCAGGTGTTGCGCACCTATCAGCTCAATGCCAAAGACAAGCAAATCACGTTAGAAAAAGAGATTGATCCCCAGCTACCGGCGGGCCTCGGTAACTACGATTTGCTGTTGCAGGTGCTCGGTAATTTGATGGGCAACGCGCTGAAGTTTACGCCTGCGGGTGGCAAGGTGGTGATTCGCGCTTACCGGGCTCCTAGCTTGAATCCACAGCTGATTCAAAACGTGCGAATTGAAATTGACGATACGGGCTTAGGCATTGATGAGGAAGATCAGTCGGCTATTTTTGATCGCTTTTTTCGGGTGGAAAATCGGGTACACACCCTGGAAGGGACAGGGCTAGGGCTCTCGATTGTGAAAAATATCATGGATAAGCACAACAGTCGGGTGAATTTGGTCAGTAAAGTCGGGGTAGGAACTACTTTTTGGTTTGATTTGCCGCTGTATGACTTGTCTGAGTATGATTTACCTGATCATGATTCATCGGCTCATGGCCTCTCTGGGCACGAAGACCCAGCTGAAGCCCAAGCTGAAGACAAAATTAAACACAAAGCTAAGAAATAAGAACCGTAAAATCGATAGATTTTGTGATGATTTGGCGGCGATCGCCGCCCCTGCCTCCTGCTGAAACGCCTGCTTTATAAAGCCTTTGGCCAAAAAACGCTGGCTTAACCACAAACCCTGAGCGAACGGTTATGTATTTCCCCACACTTTTGGGCGGGGTTGAGTTTGGCGAGGCTGATTACAATAAGCGAAACCGTACTTATTCAAGTAATTTCCCTCAAGGATACCTATGAGTTTGCTATCCCAGTTAAAAGAAATGACCGTTGTCGTTGCCGATACTGGCGACATTGGTGCGATTGAAGCCTTCACGCCGCAAGATACAACGACGAACCCTTCGCTGATTACGGCTGCGGCCGGGTTGCCTCAGTACCAGAGCATTGTTGATGAAACGTTGCAGCAGGCGATGGACGGCCTAGGGACAGATGCCATTGATAAAGATGTGGCGATGGAAGCGTTTAAGCATTTGGCAGTGGCCTTTGGTAAGCGAATTTTGGAGATTATTCCCGGTCGAGTTTCGACTGAGGTGGATGCTCGGCTTTCGTACGATACCGAAGGCACCTTAGCCACCGCCAGAGATTTGATTGCAGAGTATGAGGCGGCTGGGGTCAGTCGCGATCGCATCCTTGTCAAAATTGCCTCAACTTGGGAGGGCATCAAAGCCGCTGAAATCCTTGAAAAAGAAGGCATTCACTGCAACCTGACGCTATTATTTGGCCTGCATCAGGCTATAGCTTGCGCCGAGGCAGGCGTCACCTTGATCTCACCTTTTGTCGGTCGCATTCTCGACTGGCACAAACAAGACACGGGCCGTGACAGCTATCCGCCTTCAGAAGATCCGGGCGTGCTCTCGGTCACCGAGATCTACAACTACTACAAAAAGTTTGGCTACAAGACCGAAATCATGGGCGCTAGCTTCCGCAATATCGACGAAATCAAAGAGCTAGCAGGCTGCGATTTACTGACGATTTCGCCGAAGCTGCTAGAGCCTCTTGCTGAAACGGACGGCAAACTGCCGCGCAAGCTGTGCCCTGAAAACGCCCAGAATTTAGACATCGAAAAGAAAACCATCGACAAAGCCACCTTTGACGAGATGCACGCAGCGGATCGGATGGCGACTGCAAAGCTAGCTGAAGGGATTGAAGGCTTCACTAAAGCCCTAGAAGAGCTAGAGCAGCTTTTGGCTGATAGGCTGACTCAAATTAAGCAGCCAGCAACGGTCTAAGGGCTAGTGCTTGATGCCTTTGAGTGCATTTATAGGGACTGGACAAACCTGGTTAGAGCTTTTAGCGAGCCATTCGCCGCTGATTTGACTGGGTTTGTTGGGTTAATTGATTGGTCAGCGACGGCAGCCGAGAGAGGCTCCGCTTACAGTTAGATAGAATGTCAATGACCTCATCTGTCTTGGCAGAACCATGACCGGAACTCTGATTCAAAGCCCTGATCGCGTTCTCCTTAAAAATATTAGCTGGCAAACCTATCAGTCGCTCCTAAAAGACTTTGAGCAGCAGCCTGCCACGCGCTTGACCTACGATCAAGGGATACTAGAAATTAAAATGCCGCTAGATCCTCATGAAAGCTATAAAAAGCTGCTCGGACGGTTGGTGGAAACGTTGATGGAGGAGTTGGGGATTGAGGTGCGGAGTTTGGGTTCTCGGACTTGCGATCGCGAGGATTTGGCGCGAGGTCTAGAACCCGATCAGTGCTACTACATTCAAAACGAACAGGCGGTGTGGGATAAGGAACAGATTGATCTATTGATCGACCCACCGCCCGACTTGGCAATCGAAATTGACATGAGCAGTAGCTCACTCAACCGCCTGAGCATTTATGCCGCTTTGGGGGTTCCAGAAGTGTGGCGCTATGACGGCGCAGTGCTGATGATGTATTGGTTAAAGGCTCAAACCTATCAGCCGTGCGATCGCAGTTTTGCGTTTCCTCAGGTCACTGCAACCGATATGGAACGATTTTTAGAATTGAAGAAAACGACTAGAGAAAATGCCTTAATTCGACTATTCCGAGAATGGATTCGTGAAAACTCCCGGATTTAAAACACCTTATCGCAGCATATGAATAATGGCTTTTTTATACGCTAGAAATTCAGGCGTCAGCTTCATATCTAGCTCTCGGCGCTGAGGCAGGCCAATGTCTACCGTTTCGCGCATTTTGCCGCTGCGATCCATCACATATACCCGCTGAGAGAGGAAAATGGCTTCTTCTACATCGTGGGTAATCATCAGTACCGTGATGTGGGTTTTCTCCCAAAGGTCATGAAAAAACGACTGTAGCTGCTCTTTGGTTTGAGAATCGAGTGCGCCAAACGGCTCATCCATCAGCAGCACTTCGGGCTCGTTAGCCAGCGCGCGGGCTATAGCTACCCGTTGCTTCATCCCGCCCGACAGCTCTTTCGGATAAGCGTTGGCACTGCCGCTCAGCCCAACAATTTCTAAATAGTGGGCGACCTGCGCTTTTTGCTCAGCTTTGGGCATTTTTTTCAGCTTGAGCCCGAAAGCAACATTATTAGCCACCGACAGCCAGGGAAAAAGCGTGTAGTGCTGAAACACCATGCCGCGATCAGCCCCTGGCCCCGGTACCGGAATGCCATCGACTAAAATTTGCCCAGAGGTGGCTTTGATCAATCCGGCGGCAATGCTCAGCAGCGTAGACTTACCGCAGCCTGAAGGCCCAACAATGCAGCTAAATTCATTCGGCGCTAGCTCCAGGCTGACATGATCGACTGCTAGCTTTGGCTGCTTGCTGCTATTAAAAACTTTGACGATGTTACGAATTTCGAGCTTGGCGGCAGTCGTGGCAATTCGCTGAGGTAGCGTCGTCGGGAACGTAGTTTGCATAGGGCGGTGGATTTGGTTACCTAAATGCTGGAAGTTTGATCTAATAGCTTGCGAGTTCTGAGCGTCCAGAAATTCTAAGGATCGATCAAATGCTAGGCGCCTGCGGCGATCGCGTCTGTTACACAAGAGACCGCTAAGCCAGCGATCGCGATGCAAGTGCGGTTAGCTGACTTTGGATTCAGCCCAGGGAAGGCAAAGCTGAAAAACAAGTTTGAAGGCAAAATCGGTGAGCAGGCCAATCACGCAAATTATCAGAATGCAGAACATGGCTTTGTCGGTTTGGAGGTAGCGCTGCGATCGCACAATCGTAAACCCCAACCCGTTTTGAGCTGCAATCAGCTCAGAGAGCACCAAAAAGTTCCAAGCGCCTGCAATATTGACTCGCAGCGTATCAAGAATATTAGGTAAAGTAGCCGGTAAAATTACCCGAGCCAGCACATCGCGCCGAGTGGCACCGAGCGTATAGGCAACGTTGAGCGTTTCATTGGGAATGAACTTGACCGCATCGGCAATCATCGTCGCGTTGTAAAACACAATGCCAAAGAAAATAATCAGTACCTTGGAAGCTTCATCAATGCCTGCCCAGATAATAATCAAGGGCACAAAGGCAGCGATCGGCATATAGCGGGCGGTGCGCACAAATCCGCCCAGCAGGCTATCCATGCTGTAAAACGTGCCCATTGCAATGCCGACCGGAATGCCCACAATCGCCGCGAAGATAAACCCAGCCATCACTCGCGCTGAGCTAGCGATAATATCTACCATCAAGTCGCCATCGCTAAGCATGGTTATGCCCGTCGTCACCCCCGTAGCTTAAAAAGCTCCAAAGTAGCAGCGGTATGGCTAAAGATGCCGCGACTAAAGCAGGCTGCAACCAGCCCGGAAACCCCTGGCGAATGCTCCAAAATACCGAAGGCTTCAGGTAACGTCTTTTTGAATGGTTCACGAACACTCCAAAAGTCTAGGAAAAGTCTGGGTAGAGTCTAGGCAAAGTCTGAGGAAAACTATCTATGAAAACTTAATGTTCGTCTAAGTGGTTACACTCTACGGCTTTTTTTACTTCATGAGAAGGCTAGATTCCGACTTTTGCCCAGGCTTTAGAAATAATCAAAAATAGGTTCATCTATACCTCGATAGATGAACCTATAAGCACTGATATGCTTGGTTTTCAAGAACGTATGGGCGTTTTCTTGAAGCCGTTTTTAACCTGTTTTGAGACTGTTTTCAGGTTTGTTTGAAGCTTTTCTCAGGCTGTTGGGTAACTAAATTTACAGCTTGACTGCTTCAACAAATTGAGGATCGATGACGGTTGCCCAGTCGCCTGGATTGGTTTCAATTTGGCCTTCGCTGAGTAAAAAGGCCGCAAGTTCTTCAAGAGAATTGGCCAAGAAAAGATCGTCTTCAGGCTGCGCTAGCATTTTCAAATTGGTTTCTTTATCCGGTAGCTTTATGCCTTGCAGATCGGCGGCGATGTCTTCTGGGGTGGCTTCTAGCGCTTTTGAGCCAATTGCAATGCCTTCTTCTGGGTTGTCTTTGAGAAACTGTAGCCCTTTCAAGGTGGCGTCCACAAATGCCTGAACGGCTTCGGGGTTTGATTTTATGTAAGCCGTGTCAAATAGATAGAGGTCGGTGATGGCAGTCGGCATTTTAGCGGAGTCATAGATAATGCGGCCATCTTCAACGGCGTCGTCGGCCTGCTTGAGGTAAGGGGCGTAGGTAACGGCAATATCGACGCTGTTGGCCTGAAAAGCGGCAGCAGCAGCAGCGGGCTCCGTGTTGACAGCTGTAATGTCGTCTTTGCTCAGTCCGGCTTCTTTGAGCACCTGTAATAGGAAGAAATAGCTGACGCCGCTGGTATCAACGGCAACTTTTTTGCCCTTGAAGTCGGCAATGCTTTTAATGCTGTCTTTGGCCAAAATGCCGTCGCCGCCGACTGAGTTATCCTGCACGAGCACAATTTTGTAGTCTTTGCCCTGAGCTTTCATGATGATGGCTTCAGAGCTAACGGGGGAAACACCGTCTAGCTGATTGGTGAGAAAGGCGGACATGTATTCACTGCCGGAGCCAAATAGGCGCAGGTTGAAATCGAGTCCGGCTTCTTTGTAGAAGCCTTTTTCTTGAGCGATGTAGATCGGGACTTGGCCGATCCAAGAAATGGTGCCAAGCGTGAGCGACATGGCGCTGTCTGCTGAGCTAGCAGTCTCATCGGCGGCGGCAGGCGCTTCGCTAGCGGCTTTATCGGTGCTAGCAGCGTTACAGGCGTGCAGCAAGGCGGCTCCCGAAGCGCCCGCTAACATCTGTAACGCTTGTCGTCGTCGAATTTTGCTGAGCAGATAGGTCATGAATACTTCCTTTAGAAAAAAGCTGAAAAAATCTCACCAAAGCTGACCTGAAAGCGCTAGAACCATTCGTCTTGGGCGTCGGCTTTGGGGTTGGTGTTGCGCTCAGGCGTGTCGCGCTCAAAGTTCAAGGTGACAGAGCGGGACTGTTCGCCATCGGCGGCGATCGCTCGAATCGGGTAGTCGAGCTTGCCATCGGGGAAGCTGATGTGGAAGCGGAAGGTGCCGTCGGCACTCAGCGGGACGGTGCGATCGCCAATAGTCAAGGTGGCATCGGGTTCTGTAGCGCCGTACACAATCAGCTCAGCATCGGCGACGAGCCAGAATTTGCGCGATCGCTCCGGTAGTTCAAACCCACCGGAACCCATACCAACCCCTGACATGGTGAGCCCAGAAAGATTGAGGCTAGACACTTGGCCTGATGCCATCCCAGAGTCTGAAAGGGCACCGGGCGGCAGTTGGTGCATAGAGCCAAACAGAGAACCTGCCACTCGCATAGCGGTCTGTTGTTCTTGGGTGATGGCCAAAAGAGCATCAGAAACAGGGGGGAATTCGGGGGTGGCGCGATCGCTGACCTCGCTACGAGCATCCTCATCCGGGCGACCCAAATCAGCAACTGTCTGTTCTGCCAGCGCTTGATTCCAGTCAACGGTAACAAAGCGATCTTTGACCCAAGCCGAAGGATAAATGGGCGGTACTCGAACTGAGGCTGAACGCGCTAGCAGTAGCCAGTGATCATCGGCGGTGAGGTAGCCAATTTCGGCGGTGTAGTCGCGATCGCTCACCGGAATTTCCACATACCAGGAGCGGGCCATCTCATGACACCCATACTCCTGCACACTGTGGGGCGACTGACTTGACTGGTCAATATCGGTCACGTCATAGAGCCTCAGCATCAGCTGCTGTCCGCCCTGCTGGCGCAAGGCTTCTTTATGCTCATTTGAGATATCCCAGTAGGCATAGGCCCATTTGGGATCGCGAGGCAGCAGCACCAGTCTGCTGTCTCCGTAGCCATCGGGCAGATCAGGCAATCCGTCATCGACAGAAGCTAACTCCTCTACCGTGAATGTAGGCATTCCTAACGGTGCGATCGCCGATTCGATGGCCGGTTCGATAACTGGCTCGGTTTCTGATGCGCTGCTCAAGTCATCTTGGCTCATAAGGGGTTCATCTTCAGTAAATTTGACGCCATCGGGTGAGTCGCTCTGTGAGTCTTCAAGCGCAATTCGGGCTACGGCTCCAGCGCTTAAGCCAGCGGCTACCGCGCCCAAAGGCATCGACGCGGCGGCTCCATCAAAAATCACCGTGCGATCGCCAATGATGGTTTCGCGGGTCGGCTCAATCGTCAGCGCTACTTCCGGGGCTGAAATATCGGCCAGATCGGCAATTACAGTGTCGCGAGTCGGTTCGGTGCCAGTGGCCCAAAAGTCTTCAGGTTCAGCCATTGCGGCATTGGCTGTGGTGAGAGAAAGCGCTGGTTCATCAGCTGCTGGCGCTGGCTCGCTCTCTATCGTCTTTATCGCTTCTATCGGTGTATCATCCAAAGTGAGATCGAGGTTGTCATCCCATTCCTCATCCTCATCGCTATCAGATTCTACGCCTGCATCTAGCCCGATTGCGCCCACGGCAATGCCGCCCAGGGCAGATCCGCCCAGTACTGCCGGTGTTGAAAGATCGAAATTAGTGCCTTCTAACTCAGGGGATTCTAGATCAGTCGATTCATAGGCAGTTGATTCGTAGGCAGTCGGTTCGGGTTCGAGGCCAGGAAGCCCTACCGGCAGAGGATCTAATGACGCTGCGGTGATCGGTTCGCTAGGTGGAATAGCTCGAGATTCGTCAGCTACTCGATCAGTAGAAATCACCGATTGAGCCCGGTTTGAGACCTCGCGATCAGTGGCTGGATCGCCTACGGGCGGTGGCACAGTAGCCGTCGGTGCGGTTTGTCGCTTGGGTTCAACTTCGGCGGTTTTGCTGCGCCTGCTTAGCAGCCAAAGTCCACCAGCGCCTAACGCCAAAAGCGGTAACAGCCACCACAGCGGAGAGGTTGCTCCGCTGGCTGTTGAGCTTGCGCCTGCACCTGTCTCAGCGGCAACGGCGGTACCTTCCCCGTAAGAGAGTCCGTCTAGGCCCCAAAAACCGCTTCTGCCCTGGCTTCCGGCGGCATATAGCTTATCGTTGCCTTGAAACTCAAGATCGGTAATGGTGTTGTCGCCCCCGATAACGACCTGAAAGGCTTCTCCTTTGGGATTACCGTCAATGCCCCAGTAGCGAACTTTGCCAGTATTGGTGCCGGTGACTAAGGTTTTGCCGTCTTCACTGAAGGCTAGTGCGGTAACTGCGCCGCCTGCGCCAGTGAGCGGCCCTGCTACTAAGGTGCCACTAGCGTCTTCAATCACAGCTAAGTTTTCATCGTCGGTGCGGGCCGTCAGTTTGCCATCAGCGGTAGTGGCGGTGGGTTTGGGGTCTGCTATTTGAGCAACGGCAGCGGTTTCAACCTCGCGCACATCAGCGATCGCCTGTTCGCCATCTGAGCTAGTCGCAACTGCCAAAAATTCTTCTACTGCGGGGCTAGGCTCTCCTTTGTAAACGGAGCTACGCGGCTGTGTGCTGGCCATAGCAGCTCGCTGAACCGGCACGGCAAGCGCTGTTAGCAAGCACAGCTTAACAAGGGTAGAACGGTTAGCGCGCATCATAAAGCCCGAGTTTTAAGATTATGAAATTACCTTAATATCTCAGTGATTACTCTAGTAGTCAATCTCAATGATCGAATCTAACGGGGTAATAAAGGCTGCTGAGA
>QBMP01000019.1:1821-5140 GCA_003242115.1 Phormidesmis priestleyi | reverse complement strand
CAAGACTATTTCTTCAAGCATCTTGGAGGCATTCTATCTGGCTTTTACCTGCTTTAATCTATGGTTTGGGCCTTCTATGCAAAAGCCTCTTTTCTAAGTGCTTATAGATGGTTTTAAATCTGGAACAGGTCTAACCAGCTTCTTTTTTTGCTAACGCTATAGTCATTTTGAATAGATTGGCTGTCTCTAATTTATTCAGTTTGATTTTCAATTTAATTTAGCGCCTATGCACGTTCATTCTTCGGATCAAGCTTGTGACCACTATGGTCATGGCGGTCACGGCGCGTTGCCGTCTACGCCTAATCAGGTGCGATCGCTCAAAATCGCGCTAGTACTCGTGAGCTGCTTTTCGGTGGCAGAAATTTGGGTAAGCGCTCACAGCAACAGCCTTTCGCTGCTAGCCGATGCTGGGCATATGGTCAGCGATGTGTTTGCAATGGCTTTGGCCCTGTGGACGGCACAGCGGGCACAGCGGGGCGATCGCGATGGGGATCGGCTGAATGCTTTAGCGGCTTTGGTCAATGGCGCTTTGCTGCTGGCCATTAGCTTTTGGCTAAGTTGGGAGTGTTGGGGAGTGTGGCGATCGCCGCCAATCGAAATCCTCAGCGGCCCCGTGGCGATTACCGCCGCCGTCGGGCTCGGCATCAATGGCCTGAATGCCTACTTTCTACACAGACATGCAGAAGATAATCTCAACCTGCGCGGCGCTTTTTTGCACATGCTGGCCGATGCCGGTAGCTGCGCTGGGGTGCTGGTGAGTGCGGGGCTGATAGCAAAATTTGGCTGGTACTGGGCCGATGGTGTTGTAAGTGGGGCGATCGCGCTGCTGATTGCTTTGAACGCTGTGCCGCTGATTCGGCAGAGCTGGAGTGCGCTCAATTCGGTGACTGCTGCCTCAGAGCTGTAGAATTCAGGTTTGTAGAATGTAGAGCCGAACCCGCAAGCTTCGCGCCCCAACATCACTCCTTATGCCAGATGCCAGCGCTTATGAAAGTCACCTCCTGGAACGTCAACTCCATCCGCACCCGGCTCGATCACGTCATTGACTGGCTGCAAGCTAACCCGGTAGACGTGTTGTGCCTACAAGAAACCAAGGCGATGGACGCCGACTTTCCCGAAAAAGCCTTCACTGACATTGGCTACCATCCCTATATCTACGGCCAAAAATCCTACAATGGCGTCGCGCTCATCAGCAAAGCGCCGCTGGATGATGTGCAAATGGGCTTTGCAGACGTGATGAACACCGAAAGCGTCGGCAATTTAGACGATCAAAAGCGGGTCATTAGCGGCGTTTTAGACGACGTGCGCATCGTCAATCTCTACGTTCCGAATGGATCGGCGATTGGCAGCGACAAATATATCTACAAGCTAAGCTGGCTGGCGCTATTGAAGCAGTACTTAGCCGCTCAACTCTCTTTGCACCCCAAGCTCAACGTGTGTGGTGATTTCAATATCGCCCTTGAAAACAAAGACATCTACACCGACAAAAGCAGAGACAAGCACATCATGTCTTCACCGATTGAGCGTGAAGCTCTGCGCGATGTACTCTCGATTGGCCTCGCCGATGCCTGTCGCAAATTCACTGATGAGGGCGGTCACTTTAGCTGGTGGGACTACCGCACCGATTCATTTGCGCGCAACACCGGCTGGCGGATTGATCACCATTACCTCTCACCCACTTTGTACGAACAGGCCAAAAGCTGCACCATCGACACCCATCCGCGCGGACTCGAAAGGCCCAGCGACCATACGCCCGTCACCGTTGAGTATTAGCGCTTCAAGATAAGCACCGTTAGAAATATCCATCCTGCTCAATTTCTTCAATCACCTGCAAGCCCCGCGAGTCGCCCACGCTCAAAATCGCGGTGCGGGCGTCTTCTTTTACCCCAAACTCCTCGTCTTCGGCAAAGGCTTCAATCAGCGCATCAATCGCCGTTGCATATACAACGTTGGAAGGTAGCTCGGCGCAAATTTGCCCAATTGCCCAAGCGCAATTGCTGCGCACCGAGGCAATGGGATCTCTGCGCAAGCCACCAATCAGCGACGGCATCGCCTTGATCATCGAGGCGTAGTCGATTTTGGGGGTTTGACCCAAAGCACTTGCCGCCCACAGCCGCACCGCCGAAATGTCATGCTTTAAAGCGTCTGCCAATGTGCTAATCGCCCTAGCATCGCGAGTATTGCCCAGCGCCCAAACGATGCCTTTGCGGGCAAAGCCGTTCCAATCTCGGTTGAATTGGGCAATTAGGGGTTCTACGGCCATTGGGCTGGTGTTACGGCCTAGGGCGTAGGCGGTGCTGACCCGGACGAGCGGACAAGGATCGGCTAGCATCCCGATTAGGAAGGGGAGCGATCGCGCATCTTTGATCTCACAAAAAGCGCGCGCCCCCTGAATACGGCACTGCTTATCCGGGTGATGCAGCAGCAGCAGCATGTTGTCTGCATTGGGCGCAGGCTCAGTTTCTTGCCCGATTGGCGCCATCTCATCGAGTGGATCGAAAGGACTTTCCCTGCCGACTTCTGCGTCTAAAACCGCCAATTCATCTTCATATGGATCCACTGTATTTGCCGTTCCTGCTGGTCATTGAACCCTTGACACCCATTCCCATTAAATTTCGGCGAACACGCGGCGAGCCGCCGCCAGGGTGAAGTCCACATCCTCATCGGTATGCGCCAAAGACGTAAAGCCCGCCTCAAACTGAGAAGGTGCGAGATATACCCCGTTTTCTAACATGCCTCGGTGGAAGCGGCTGAACTTTTCAAGATCAGAAGTTTTGGCATCATCGTAGTTATGCACGACATTGCCTGTGAAAAATAGGCCAAACATAGCGCTAAGGCTGCCACCTGTGACCTCATGCCCTGCCTCCCGAGCCGCGTTCAAAAGCCCCTCACTCAGCTTTTTAGTGACCCGCTCTAGCTGGTCATACGCCCCCGGACGCCGCAAAATCTCCAGCGTTTTGATCCCAGCAGTCATAGCTAAAGGATTGCCTGACAGGGTTCCGGCCTGATACACCGGCCCAGCGGGGGCAATCATTTCCATAATTTCGCGTTTGCCGCCGTACGCGCCTACCGGCAAGCCGCCGCCAATCACTTTGCCTAGCGTAGTCAGATCAGGCGTGACATTAAACTTTTGCTGTGCGCCGCCGTAGGCAATCCGAAAACCCGTCATCACCTCGTCAAATATGAGCAAAGCGTCGTTGTCTTTCGTAATCTCTCTCAGTCCTTCCAAAAAGCCCACATCTGGCGTTATAAAGCCCGAATTTCCGACGACTGGCTCTAAAATGACGCCCGCAATCTCGCCCGGATTGTCAGCAAAGAG
>QBMP01000019.1:249-1811 GCA_003242115.1 Phormidesmis priestleyi | reverse complement strand
TGTTTGACGGCCTCAAGATCGTTATAGGGGGCGTTGAGTGTGTCAGCAGTGGCGGCTTTGGGCACACCGGGAGAATCGGGTAAGCCCAATGTGGCTACGCCCGATCCGGCTTTGACCAAAAACATGTCGGCATGGCCGTGGTAGCAGCCTTCGAACTTGATGATTTTGTTGCGGCCTGTGAAGGCCCGCATCAGCCTGAGTACGGCCATGCAGGCTTCGGTGCCGGAATTGACGAAACGCACCATCTCGACGCTGGGCACGGCTTCAATCACCATTTCGGCCAACACATTTTCGAGGTGGCAGGGTGCGCCGAAGCTGGTGCCTTTATCGAGCGCGGCTTTGAGCGCAGCGATTACTTCCGGGTGAGCGTGGCCGCAAATGGCTGGCCCCCAACTGCCTACATAGTCGGTATATTGGTTGCCGTCTACATCCCAAACGTAGGCTCCTTTTACTCGGTCGAAGACAATTGGCTGTCCGCCGACTGAGCGAAAAGCGCGAACCGGCGAATTGACGCCCCCGGGCATGAGCGATTGGGCGGCTGAAAAAATCTCGTCAGACTTGGTTGTTTTTAGAGTCGTGGTGCTAACCAAAGCGCGCTCCTTACTTAAAGAGAGTGATAAAAGAATTATTCTGTGGCGTTGCTAGATAGCATTTAAATAAATAGCAGTGTTTTTTATCGTAGCGGGTTGGGTGGCGCTATGTTTCGTGATGTTAAGGAATGTATTGGTGGGCCTACCTGTAGCATAGATAAAGACGCAATGCTTCCTTTTCGTTTCGATGACGCCTAAGCTCCATGACGCTATCTAATTCTGCTGCTAATTCTCCTTCTGATCTTTTGGCTGATTGTTTGGAGCCGCTGGCGGTGCCAGTTGATAAAATTCGCTATAACGACCAAGGGCTAGTGCCTGCGATCGCTCAAGACTATCTCGATGGCACGGTGCTGATGATGGCTTGGATGAATGCCGAAGCCTTGCAAAAAACGATGGATACCCGCGAAGTTTGGTACTGGAGCCGATCGCGCCAAGAACTTTGGCACAAAGGCGCGACTTCCGGGCACATTCAAAAAGTTCGGGGTCTGCGCTACGACTGTGACAGCGATGCGTTGCTTGTCACCGTGGAGCAGGTGGGCGATGTGGCTTGTCATACGGGTGAGCGCAGCTGCTTTCATCAGGTGGCGGGAGCAGCGGGGGTGCAGATTGCAGCGCCACCAGCCGATACACTGTCACAGGTGTATGGGGTGATTTGCGATCGCAAAGCCAACCCGCAGCCTGACTCCTACACCAACAAGCTGTTTGCAGGCGGCGACAATAAAATTTTGCAAAAAATTGGCGAAGAAGCCGTAGAAGTGGTGATGGCCTGCAAAGACGACGCCCCGGATGAAATTGCGGGCGAAGTCGCCGACCTGCTGTATCACACCCTAGTTGCCCTCGCGCATCACGATGTCGATATCAAAGCCGTGTACCGCAAGCTGCAATCGCGCCGTTAGCGAGTTCTGTACAGGTTCTTTGCAGGTTCTTTACGGTCGAAGGAGGATGTGATGGGGCTCAGCGCTAATAAAGAGG
>QBMP01000019.1:0-221 GCA_003242115.1 Phormidesmis priestleyi | reverse complement strand
GTCAAAAAACGGGATGTCGAACAACGGGTAGCAGAGCTGCGATCGCAGCTTCAAAAAGCCAGCTACGCCTACTACGTGCTCGATGCGCCCGACCTGCCTGATTCAGTCTACGACCGCCTTTACCGTGAGCTGCAAGACCTTGAGACGCAATATCCTGATCTGCTAACGCCCGATAGCCCGACTCAGCGCGTGGGGGCTCAACCTGCCGAGCAATTCACCTC
>QBMP01000199.1:7030-8585 GCA_003242115.1 Phormidesmis priestleyi | reverse complement strand
CATGACCAGCTACGACCGAGGCCGCGACCCTAACACCGATAAGCTGCTGTGGGGCTCCGTTGCAGGCCCCTTTGAATTCGACAAAGTAGCGGACTTTTCAAATGAGGTAGAGGCTTGAGGGTTTCGCGCTACCCACCCAAAAAAGCAATCACTTCTCCTTCACAGACCACATAAGCGCAGGTGTTCTCAACAAGATCCACTTCATATCCACCCGTAAATTCGCCAAAAGAGGGGAGCGTGAGTCGGCGGTGATGCCGCTCTACAAAAAAACAAGGAAGCCGCAGGCTGTCGGTACGCGACTTTAGCCGCACGACCGGATGAATATGCCCGCAAATGTTCAGTGCCTCGTCGCGCGGCCTTTCAGGTTCGTGACTGAGCAAAAAAGAGCCCAACGCAACCGCATCGGCTTGATAGTTCATCGGTAATGGCGGCAGTGAATTGATTAAGCGCCGATCATGATTGCCAATAATTAAAGAAACGTTTGTAAGAGTCTCTTTTAAAAACGTATCCCAACTCATCAATACTTCAGGTACGAGAGACTGTTTAGAATGAAATAAATCACCTAGAATGAACAGTTCTTTCGGCTGAACTTGCGCCAGCAGCCCCCGCAGCCGGTCTAAATTCTCCTGATTGATTTGACTGGCAATCGGAATGCCCATCGACTGAAAAGTTTCAGCTTTTCCTAAGTGCACGTCTGAAACCAACAGCGCTTCTGCTTCTGGCAAATATAGCGCTTTGTCGTCTAGTAGCTGTAGCCGATGGTCAAATAAACAGATCTCATTGGCCAGCAAATCCCTCACGCGGTTAACGTCCTCCGCAACAGATTGCCGTGACTAAACACCGAACTCATCAGCCCCCATCGCACCGGGTTAGAGGTACGGCCAAATAGTATCAGCATGGCCTGTACAATTTCCGGCAAGCTAGACGTATCAGCCAAAAAGCCCGCCCACTGAGACTGATCGAGTTCAAAGAAGGTTGTGAAAAACTGCTGCAAGTCTTTTGTCTTAAACGCCATCAGATTCTCTAAGCCAAAGGTGTAGAGATAGTGTTTGCGCAGCCTATCGTCAGGCCAGAGCGTTTTCCAGGCGGCTTGGGCGGCTTGATGCGGCGAGGTATGAGCGTTTTCTAAAGATTGAGCGATCGCACTAGCCAAATCCGGCCCCCGCCGCAGTAAAGAGCCCACCATATAGCCCGTTGCCGGATGCACCATACTCGCCGATCCGCCAAAGCCCACCACCGCCTGATCGAGATCCGGCAGCGGCAGATTCATCGGAAACAAACATTTTTCCGCATGATGCACGTCCACCACCTGAATTCCCTGATGCGCCAACCGCTGATGCAGCCGCCGCTCTAGCGTATCGAACCGAATCGCCGGGGCATGAGCCAGCGAAGTCTCTTCAACAAAATAAACATCGTCCCCCAAATCCATCGCATACGAAAACGTCGGCGGCAATAGCCGCTCTGGCGCAGGCAAATAATCATCTCGGTAATCCATCAACACCATTTGCCCCGGCGCAATCGGCGGCTGAGAAAACCTGCCGACAATGCCATAAGC
>QBMP01000199.1:0-7020 GCA_003242115.1 Phormidesmis priestleyi | reverse complement strand
GTGGCCGCTAGTATCGATCACTAAACGAGCGCTGTGAACCTTTCCGGTTTCATCTGTCACTTCCGAACGCTTAGATGAATGCACAACCTTGAGCGCCTTGCCAATATGCCAGGTAATGTCATGATGCTGACTTTGACTCAGCCAGTAACCTTGCAGCTTAGCTTTATCAAATAAGCCATAGTCCCGGTTCAGTGCGATCGGCGTCGCGCCCATATGCGCCACCGTATTTTGCCAGCGGTGCGCCAAGAAGTCGCTCAGCCCTAAGCTTTCTAGCTCATCAACCCAAATGCCGTAGGTATTAGGCCAAGGAGCCTGCGGATCATCGGCGCTCAATCCTTCTACGCTCAACCCGCGCTGAGCCAAAGCCGCAGCCATTGATAGCCCTGCTGGCCCTGAGCCAATTACCAATATGTCCGCCATGTCAGTCACGCCCACCAATGTTCGCTAATGTTCAATAGCTGTGAAAAGCCACTTAGGTTTGGTAAGCAGCTTTTTTAGTTTACTGGATTAGCTTACTGAATCCCTTGATTGGCCGATTGATTAAGCAGTGGCTTAAACAGCGATTAGTACCCAATTGAGGGATTGCCATTGAGGGATTGCAAGAGCAGGCTTGTTTACCGCAAAGGCCAATGGTGTCAGATGCTTAGGGCTTCTTTGACGTCGCCAACGGTAGCGTTTGTTTCAGAGGCTGTTTCAGGGTTCGCTGCGATCGCGCGATCTGCTTTTTTAATGACGTAAAACAAGTTGTTGTAGCGCGGCTCTAATTTGCCTAGCGATCGCCCATAGGTGATCAACACAATCGCTTTCATCAGGGCGGCTTTGAGCGGGGAGCTTTGCGCTATGTAGGCGTTAGAGCCGTATTCTGGCTCACGTCTAAACGGTTAATTTTTTGAGATTAATTCTTCCAACGTGCTGCTAACCATTTCGTCCGTTACTTGGTCAGTCACAAAAGCTTCGCCAATTGACTTTGGCAGCACAAAGCGGACTTTGCCTGATTGCACCTTTTTATCGCTTTTGAGCGCCATTAAAATATCGTCAATCTTAATGCCTGCGGGCAGTGTTCTGGGTAGCTGAGCTTTTTCGAGCAATTGCTGCTGTCGTTGGGTCGCAGTAGCGTCCCATTGGCTCAGCGGTTGAGAAAGCGGTTGAGAGAGCGGTTGAGAGAGCATTTCAGCAATTTTGGCTGCCGCGACCATACCAATCGCTACGGCTTCACCGTGATTGATTTGGCTATAGCCCGTCAGGCTTTCTACCGCATGGCCCACCGTATGACCGTAGTTGAGGATGGCGCGAATGCCCGATTCTTGCACGTCTTGACTGACGACATCGGCCTTGGCCTGACAGGAGTGCACTAGCATCGCCTGCAAAAGCTGATCGCTAACGCACGTAAAGTCATCTAAGCGATCAGCGGCTTCTAGGGTTTCAAACAGCGGCAAATCCCAAATAACACCATACTTAATAACTTCGGCAACGCCTGCTCTAAACTCCCTGACTGGAAGCGTTTCAAGCACCTGCGGATCAATCAGCACTAGCCGGGGCTGATGAAATGCACCAATCAGGTTTTTGCCCTTAGGATGGTTCACCCCAGTTTTACCGCCCATAGAGGCATCGACCATCGCCAGCAGAGAGGTCGGCACCTGCACCACCGCAATCCCCCGTAGCCAGGTCGCCGCTGCAAAGCCAGTCATATCACCAATCACGCCGCCACCCAAAGCCACCATCGCGGAGCTGCGCTCTAGGCGGTTTTTGTAGGCAACATCATGAATTTTTTCAATAGAGGCCAGGGTTTTGTGCGGCTCACCAGCGGGCAAAATGCAGTCACAAACCTCGTAGCCTGCTTGACGCAAAGAAGCTATAGCCCGCTCACCATACAAATCAAACACCACCGGATTCGAGACAACTAGCACTTTTTGGTTGGGTTTAACTAAAGGGCTACTGCCTGCCGAGAGCCAAGCGCCTAAATAATCTAGTCCGCCCGGAGCAATGCGAACGTCATAGGGGGTTTGAGGAATGTTGACGCGAATCGTAGCTTTCATAAGAATTAAAAGCAGGGTAGGGGTTTGTGCTTCAATAGAGAAGGATTTAAAACCTAAGTTTAGGAGATAATTATGGGCGGCGCAGTAATTTATGTAGCTTGGCTAGCGGCTTTGTTTGGAGTCGGGATGGGTCTTTACTTTGGCCTCAGATCCGCAAAGATCATCTAAAGATCATTTAAAATTTGGTGGGCGGTTTGAGCGCTTTGCGGTGGCTCATGACGTAAAGACCAGCTAAAAGTCCCCAAGTTAGGACATTTAGCCTAGCGTCAAAAAGCACCACATCGAATAGGCCAAATAATAAGCAGCTCGTAAAAGCTAATAGATAGCCGAGCAGAATCGCTTGGCTGTCTATTGATAATCCATCTGACGATCCATCTTTCGGAGAGCCTTTGAGAAGGGTCTTGATAGCTCCGTAGTAAATAGAGCCAATGACAGCGCAAAAGCCCATCATCACGGGAATGCCTGTTTCTGAAGCCAAAAATAGCCAGACATTGTGAGCGTGAGCAATGCTGCTGTAGCCCGGAATGCTGTCTGGAATATAGAGCGATCGCAGTCCAGAAAAGCCCCAGCCTAGCCAGGGCCGCTGTTGAATCATGGCTATAGCTAGCTGCCAGGCACCAATGCGAGGATCTTGAGTTACTAGAGCGAGTGAGATCTGTCGCCCTCCAATTCCTAAGCTCACGACAGCCGCTACAATCGCCCCAAGGCCGACCAACCCCGACAGCATTACCCAGTAGTGCCGCCGCGCAGCGTACAGCGCGATCGCAACTAGCACTCCCGCAATCAGCACCCCATTGCGAGAGCCCGTACAAAAAATCGCAGCCAAACACAGGGCCACGGCAACCGCTTCGATCAATCGCTGCGACCTTACCGTTTGCTTCAGCGATGTCTCAACTGACTGCTGTGCCAAGCTCTTAAGGATCAAGCCCAACCCCAAGCCTAAGATGATCACCAAATAAGCACTAAGCGCATTCGGATGGCCAAAAACGCTGCGGGCTCTATGGCCAAAGTCAGGTTCATAGAGTCGGGTGAGCAGCCAATTTGGCAAGGGCAAAGCTTGAATGCGAGGAGCGATTGCCTCGAACTTAAAGATAAATTCAGCAACAGCCCACACCGTCATCGGCACTGAGGCGATCAACAGCCCCCGAGCCAGCGTTTCTAACTGAGCAAAAGGCCGCACTGCCAGGGCAGGCACCGTCGCCAGCACCCCAAATAACAAGAAGAAAGGCAAAAAATTAGTGAGCTGCAAAAAAGCCTCACCCCGATTTAACCCAAAGCTAGCGCTGATCACTAATCCCGCCGTTAGCCAGCTAAATCCCCGCTGTTCGCACAGTTTAATAATGCGATCGCCCCGCTGCACCAGTGCCATGACATATAAGCTAGCCATCACAGCCAATCCTGCGTAGCTTGTATAGGGCAAAGCCATTAGCCCAATCAACCACAGCTGCTCTTGCAGAGGCCCATAGCGGTGGGCAGTAGCCCTAAATTCTCCTTGACCCAACTCACGTACCTCACGCTTTAAATCTGCCGTTCAACCCATCAATAGACCAATCTTTGGCCCTTGACGCTAAAGCAGATATTACCGTTAGTAAGCCCCATCTCCTATCAAAACAACTTTAATGGTTCTAATCAAAATATAGACATCCAGCCACACCGACCAGTTCCTGACGTAATAAGCATCAAAATTTACTCGTTCTTCATAGCTCACATGATTGCGCCCCGACACCTGCCATAGCCCCGTTATTCCCGGCAAAACCTGCAAATACAGCCCAAACTTATCGGCGTAGTGCCACACCTCCTCACGCACAATCGGCCTTGGCCCGACCATACTCATCTCGCCTCGCAGCACATTCCAGAGCTGTGGTAATTCATCTAAACTCGTCTTGCGCAAAAAACGTCCGAGCAAAGTTATTCTAGGATCATTTTTGAGCTTGTGATCTTTTTCCAAACAGCACCGCAGATCGGAATGCTGAGCCAAATACACCGCCAATACGCTGTCGGCATTGACCACCATCGAGCGAAACTTCCACACCCTAAACATTTTTCCATTGCGCCCAATCCGCGCCTGACTATAAAAAATTGGCCCGTCCCAAACCAACAGCGCACTAATTACAACAATCAGCGGCAAAGACAATAGCCCAATCAAAACCACTAACCCTTTGTCCAAAATCGCTTTGAGCAGCCGAGGCCCCGGCAAGAGCAGCTGCTGACGAACTTCTAAGCCCAGCACCCCGCCTAAATCTTTAGCATCTACCCACAGGCTAGCCATCCCAAATAAATCAGGAATAATCATCACATGGGGGAAGGCTTGACCGTAGCGTTCCAGCGTCTGTGACAGCCGGTAGGGAGCTACCCCCGGCATCGCCACAATGACATAGGGAATGTTGAATTCTCGCGCCAGCGCTGGCCCCATCGACAAAGTACCCACAACCGGAACACCGGCAATGGCACTGCGCTTGTTGGGATCATCGTCCAGAAAAGCCACTGGCTTTAGCCCTAAGCTAGGCTGATGCTGTAATGTGCGAACCACCATTTCTCCAGTTTTACCGGCTCCCATAATCAGCGCCGGATAGCCCCACCAAGGCGATCGCGCACACAGCGCCCGCAGGCTATAGCGGCCCAACAAGACAAAAACCAGCGAGAGCAGCCAAGCCATCAAAAAAGCCGCCCTAGAATAAAGGGCCACCCCACGAAATAAAAAAATCGAAGATCCCAACAGCAGGTAGAGCAGCGTAGTAGTCAGCGTCAAATGGCGTAATTCCTCTACCGGGCTCATCGCGGTTGCCGGATATAGATTGGCCAGAGCGTAGGCCAGTACAAACACGATAGCTATTGGCCATAGCCGCCAATACAAAGACGGGTGAAAGCTGCCATCGAACACCAGTCGCAGCCAAACGCTGACAGTACCTGCTAATATCAAGCACAAAAAATCGCTGCTCACCAGCGCCGCCAGCATCAGCCAAGGACGAGTGGACACCTGAGAGATTGCCCGTTTGAGGCTAGGAGAAAGCGCACTGGTTAGCGCTGAGGATGGATGAATGGTCACAGCACCTGTCTTGATTTCTGTCAGTGAATCCCAGTTCTAGTTGCTAGTCAGTTGGCAAGCGCTTGTCTTGTCCCGTATCTGAGCCAATATCTGGGCCAATATCTGGGCTAGTATCTGGTTTGTTTGGAGATAGCTTTCCCTGAAACTGTGCCCAAGCATTTTCAACGTAGCTTTTGAACTGCGATTGAAACCGCACAATCGAAAAGATGTCAGCTTGCATCCTTAACTGACTCGCTTCAAATTGATCCACACTCGCCTCCATCTGTTTGACAGACTGTACCAGACTATCAACTGTCTGATGCTCAAAAAGCAACCCCGTGCGCTGATGTATCACGGTTTCGCTCTGACCGCCTTTAGCGTAGGCAATCACGGGTGCGCCTGCGGCTTGAGCTTCAATAGGGGTAATGCCAAAGTCTTCTTCCGGCGGAAAAATAAAGCCCCGGCAGCGCTGCATATAATCGGTCACGACGCTATCGGGCTGCTGACCCAAAAAGCGAATATTGGGCTTAGCCATTTGCATCAGATCTTTACGGCTGTTGCCGTCGCCAATGACCACAAGCGGTAGGTTCAGTTCGTTAAAGGCCGCCACGGCTAAATCTACCCGCTTATACGGCACAAATCGCGACACCACTAAATAAAAATCAGATCGTGCACCATCGGCTCGAAACCGTTCCGTATCAACTGGGGGGTAAATCACATCTGCCGGTTGGCGGTAGGTTTTTTCAATGCGGCGCGCTACGTAGTGGGAATTTGCCACATAGCGATCTACTCGATGCGCACTGGCAAAGTCCCATAGCCGCAAATAGTGCAAGCTCAGACGAGCGATCGCGCTTTTAAGTCCGCGCGTCAGTCCAGCTTGCTGTAAGTACTGGGTCTGAAATTCCCAGGCGTAGCGCATGGGAGTATGCACATAGCTGATATGGAGCTGGTCGGGCCGCGTCCGTACGCCTTTGGCAACCGCATGACTGCTGGAAATAATCAGATCATATCCAGTGAGGTCAAACTGTTCGATGGCTAGCGGCATCAGCGGCAAGTAATTACGAAAGTACTGCTTAGCAAACGGTAGGGTTTGAATAAAAGAGGTCGTCACTGGCTTGTGCTGTATAAAATAGCGCAGAGACTCAGGCAGAAAATCAACCAGACTGTAAAGATCCGCGTGAGGATATACCTGAAGCATTTGCTCCACGACTTTTTCAGAGCCTGCATGAGCAGTTAGCCACTCATGCACAATGGCGATTTTTTTCATAGGCAATTTTTTATAGCAAGCCCGCTAGCACATCGGCTCAAAGGCAAAGGTGATTTAGTCTAACAGCGATCGCACCCCTGTTTTTTGTCCTACATTTTTTGCCTAGCCCCTGAGCGATCGCTTCCCGGCCCGATACAGATTGATCAAGGCTTTGGGCATCGATTTTTGCAAGGACTTGGCTACAGACTTAGGCGATAGGCTGCTTTTACGGCGCGATCGCAGCGGTGGCTCAAACGTCTCCAGATAAGGCGCACTAACTGGCTGCATCTGAGGCGTCGGGGCATAAGCCGCCATTGGACGTCCGCTGCTGTAATAGTAAAGATGTAGCGATCGCGCCATCACTTCCTCTGGGCAAGCCAAAGGACTCGGATGGCCATACTGAGCCCGCTCATCCGTCGAAAAAATCACCGTTTTATTAAAGCTTGGGGCAATGGTCGCCCGCTGATCCAAACTGCCGCTGTCCCACAGCTCTAACGCCCCGCCCCACTGCTCGTTCCAATCCGGATTTAGATACACCAGCAGTCCTAGCCGCCGATTGAGCTTGAGCCGAGGATGCCAGTCAGCGCTAGCAGGCATTGCCATCTGGTGGCCGCTAGCAAGCGCATGAGCGCCACTACCCTCAAAGTACGGATCGGGAATCAGACCCTCTATCCCGCTCAGCGTCTCTAAAAACAGGCAAAAGCGGGCTGAGC
>QBMP01000198.1:2960-8592 GCA_003242115.1 Phormidesmis priestleyi | reverse complement strand
GCAATGGTCTCTATGCCTATCGCTGGCAACCCTACGAGCAAATTTCACCTGATATGGCTCTGGCTGCGATCGCAGCCGAAGACCAACGCTTCCCGATGCATAGCGGGTTTGATATAGATGCCATCAATGCTGCTATTAGAGATGCTGAAAGCGGCGCTAGCCTGCGTGGAGGGAGCACCATCACCCAGCAAGTAGCCAAAAACCTGTTCCTCTGGCCAGGGCGTAGCTTTGTACGCAAAGGCATAGAAGCTTGGCTGACCCTCCTCATAGAGCTGATGTGGAGCAAGCAGCGGATCTTGGAAATGTATTTGAACATTGCGCAATTTAGCGATCGCACCTTCGGCGTGGAAGCCGCCAGTCAGCAGTTTTTTCAAATCTCCGCCCAAGACCTCACCCCCGAAGAAGCCGCTCTTCTCGCTGCTGTGCTACCTGGGCCAGAACTTTACAGCGTAGAAGCCCCTTCCTGGGAAGTGCTAGACCGCCAAGGCTGGATTCTCACTCAAATGAGCCAGCTAGGTGGCACGGCCTACCTTCAGCGGCTGCAAGAGGGTTCTTAACCTGCCTTTTAGCAGTGCGCTTTCCGACTGCCGCACATACTAATTTAGCTTTTCTGAGGGAAGTCCCGCGCTCTAATCTTTGGCTCTAATCTTTGATTGAGCGTCGGGATAAAAGACAGGTGAGTGATAGCGAACAATCTTTATCTACCTAAAAAAGTTTTATAGAAAGCGCAGCTTAGCTCAGGAATTTTTCGTATCCCTGTCTAAATTTCTCCTTTCCGTTGTGGTTCACGATGCTGCCGTGAGCCATAACAACTCGATTAAAGTCCCAATTTAGGATTTTCTCAATCGACTTTCGTACTTTCTCAATGGAAAAACACACATTCATTGGGCGTATCTAGCCCGCCCAAACCCAAGGTTCTAAATTCCATCCAAAAGTAGGCATTCTAGCCTTGGCCATTCGCCACTGTAATCATTCTCAATCGTTCGATCAATGGGTAGATCTGGCTTTTTCGTAGCTAAGCCAGGAGCAGCCCAATGTTGCTAAAGTCACCAAGCTCATTCTCTATGGGTTTTTCTATGGGTTTTGGTGTAGGTTTCGGTGTGATTGGCAATTTTAACCCACACACACCGAAACCTACTGAGAAACTCGCAAAAGAACGGACGATTAGCAAGCAGAGAATTTCACGCTACATCATTCCCATGCCACCCATGCCACCCATGCCGCCCATGCCGCCCATGCCGCCCATGCCACCATCTGGCATCGGTGCTTCGGGTTCAGGCTTTTCGACGACTAGCACTTCAGTGGTGAGCACCATGCCAGCAACCGAGGCCGCATCTTGCAAAGCCGAGCGAACGACCTTGGCCGGATCAACAATGCCACTAGCCATCAGATCTTCGTACTGATCGGTCATGGCGTTGTAGCCGAAGTTAAAGTCCATCACCTTGACTTTTTCAACCACTACGGAGCCTTCTGCACCAGCATTGTCAGCGATCTGTCGCAGAGGTGCTTCAAGCGCGCGTTGAACAATATCTACACCGGTTTTTTCTTCGTCCGAAAGAGATGCTTTGAGGCCATCTAACTTTTGGGCCAGGTGCAGCAAGGTCGCGCCGCCACCGGGCACGATGCCTTCTTCTACCGCAGCTTTAGTCGCGCTGAGGGCGTCTTCAATTCGCAGTTTGCGGTCTTTGAGTTCGGTTTCAGTCGCTGCGCCTACTTTGATCACGGCAACGCCGCCTGCTAGCTTAGCTAAACGCTCGGCCAGCTTTTCTTTGTCGTAGTCAGAGTCGGTGAGGGCCATCTCTTTGCGAATTTGCTCAACTCGCTTGTCGATGTCTGGCTTGTTGCCACCGTCAGAAACGATGGTGGTTGTGTCTTTGGTGATGGTGACTTTGCTAGCGACGCCTAACATGTCAAGCGTGGCAGTCTCCAAACTGAGGCCAACTTCTTCAGAAATTACCTGACCGCCTGTAAGCACGGCAATGTCAGCTAGGAGCGATTTACGTCTTTCGCCAAAGCCAGGGGATTTAATCGAAGCGACGTTAAGCACACCGCGCGCTTTGTTGACTACCAGGGTTGCTAGGGCTTCACCTTCTACATCTTCTGCGATGATCAAAAGGGGCTGACCTGAGCGCGTCACTTGCTCTAGTACCGGGACGAGATCCTGCACAGAGCTGACTTTTTTATCAATGATCAGCAGGCGGGCGTTCTCTAGCTCGACAATCATCCGCTCTTGATCGGTGACGAAATAGGGCGACATGTAGCCGCGATCTATCTGCATCCCTTCTACCACTTCCAGCTCAGTCTCTAAAGATTTAGACTCTTCAACGGTGATTACGCCGTCTTTGGTCACTCTGTCCATTGCCTGAGCTACCATGTCTCCTACCATCTCATCGTTGCCCGATGAAACGGCGGCAACTTGAGCGATGTCGTTGCCAGCAACGGGTTTGGCAGCAGCAGCAATGTCAGTGACTAGCTGCGCGACCGCTTTTTCGATGCCACGGCGCAAGCTGACGGGATTTGCGCCAGCCGCTACGTTCTTTAAGCCTTCGCGGATAATCGCTTGAGCCAGGACAGTTGCTGTGGTGGTACCATCACCTGCGAGATCTTTGGTCTTCGAGGCAACTTCTTGAATGAGGCGAGCGCCAGTGTTCTCGTACGGGTCTTCTAGCTCGATTTCCTTAGCAATAGTGATGCCGTCGTTGACGATTTGAGGTGCGCCAAACTTTTTCTCTAAAACGACGTTGCGGCCTTTTGGCCCCATTGTGATTTTGACTGCATCTGCTAGGGCATTGACGCCACGCTCAAGCGCTTGGCGTGACTTTTCATTGAATAATACTAATTTCGCCATATTGCCGGTTGTTACGAATTTTTCATGCGGGTCTGAGTTCAAAAATTAGCACTCTAACCTATCGAGTGCTAATTTAATTCCTAATTTATAAGGAACTGAGCAGGGGGCAAAGTCGCGATAACCGATCCTTATGAATGTGATGCGCCTAGAAATGTGATGTGCTCAGAATCTGTGCCCGCTAGGTTAAAGCTAAATAAGGGCGCTAGCTCTGTCGCTAACGCCCTTACCGAAGCCACTAAACTATGTAGCAGCTAGAATATTCGATTTATGAAGGCGGCTTCAATCTCAACAATTACCTAGAAATTTGTCCTTCGATGGGGCCATCTATTGCTTTCCAAGCGGGTAAACCGCCTTTGACGGCACTGACTCTTTCAAAGCCAGCATCGCGTAGCTGAGCGACGGCCATTGCGGTTTGTTCGTCCGATTCGCCGTAGACGAATAGGTCGCGCTGAGCGGAAAGGGCGTTTTTAGCACGATCTATCAGGTCAGTCATGGGCATTGGCATGGCACCTGTGATGCGCTCTTCGTTAAAAGCGGAGCGATCGCGTACATCCAAAATTGATAAAGCAGGCTCACCCCAATCTAGCCGAGCTTTGAGATCAGACGGCGAAGAAACCGCCTCAAAATCGGTGGGTACGGGTGTGAGCTTGCCAACTGCATTTTGGACTTTGCTGACGGCATTGAGCGCTTGGTTTTCTACTTTGTCCGCTTTGTCTAGCAGAGCGGCTGCGCCATCTTTGGCCTCTTCAAAAGCTTCGCCTGACGTTTTAGTTTCCATAGGATTCATGACCTCTTAGTAATCTATTTTTTTCGTAATCAACCTTTCAGCGACGCTCTTGTGGAACGCCTTTCAGCTGTCGTACTGGCCAGATTGAACTGGCTGAGTGTGAATCGCCTCAATTTGGCCGGTTTCAGTTTGAGTGATCTCGATGTCGTCTTCGTCATCTGCCGGTATTGGCTGATTGCTGTCCGCCTTAGAATTGAGGTCAAGTTCATAGCGGTTGCGATCGCGCTTGATAAAGTCTTCGGCGACCGAGAGCGGTTTTTCTGGCTGGATATCTAAACCGGCCTGCTTTCCTAACTCCTCTATGTCCATTTCTGGATCTGGTGAGACGTTGCCTGCGTAAGCGCTTTTGTTGTCTAACGCAGCTTGTTTGACCTGACTATCTGTATTTTCCATAGCGTTTATAAGATCCAACATCGATCTGTGTCTCAACCCGTAACAGTGTATAGAATTGTCGAGTTGCTGGCCTCTGCTATGAGAGAGAAGTCTGTTCCTCAGCAAGACAGAGCAATAAAAAAAACGGTTCGGCGGCTGTATGTCTTTAGGTGCACAAAGAGATTACTCATCAATGCCAAAATTTGCACGGCAGAAGTTATCTGGCAAAAGTTAGGCGGCAAAGACTTACACTACAAAAACCACCTGAATTAAGGATTATCTATGCGCGGATTGAAAGGTAAGAACGTCTTGGTTACGGGAGCAAGTAGCGGTATTGGCAAGGCTATAGCCGTTCGGTTTGCCGCTGAAGGAGCCCATGTAGCCGTAAACTATCACAAAGGCGAAGAAGAAGCGGCTAATACCATTGCTGAAATGCACACAGCTAGTGCAGCCGCAGGCATCGCGCCCGGTAGCCTCAAAGATATGACGATTCAGGCCAACGTGGCCAAAGCCGAAGAAGTCAGCGCTATGTTTGAGCAGGCGATCGCTACTTTTGGTGGGCTAGACATTTTAGTGAACAACGCCGGGATGCAGATTCAAGGCGCTTCTCACGAGATTCCGCTCGATCAGTTTGACCAAATGATCGATATCAACATGAAAGGCGCTTATCTGTGCGCTCGTCAGGCGATTACTCATTTTTTGGCGCACGGCGGCGGTGTCATTGTGAACGATTCGAGCGTTCATGAGCTAATTCCTCGGCCTCAGTACGTCGGTTACACCATGAGTAAAGGCGGCCTGAGGGCAATGACGCGCACCTTAGCCCTGGAATATGCCCGCGATAATATCCGCATCAATTCTTTTGCACCCGGTGCGACACTAACGCCGATCAATCCGTGGAAAGACGACCCGCAGCGCAAGGCTGATATTGAAAGCCACATTCCTATGGGCCGCTCAGGAACACCGGAAGAAATGGCGGCTGTAGCGGCCTTTTTGGCATCAGATGATGCGGCCTACATTACGGGCCAAACCCTATTCATTGATGGGGGCCTGACGTTGTTTCCTTCCTTTCGTACCCCTTGGACGGGCTAATACTATGTTGAAATCTTGGATGGTAATTGCGGGTGTGGTCTTTGCCATTGCCCTAGTGGCCAACGTTATCAGACCCAAAGATGTGAAATGGTTTAGACGGTTGCAGCGGCCAAGCTGGCTGACGTTTGAAAAGCTGATTCCGGTGATTTGGTCGGTTGTCTTCGTCTGTGGTGGCTGGTCGGCCTACATTGTTTGGGAGAAGGCACCGTCTTGGGCTGAGTCTGGCGGTTGGATGGCGGCTTACATTTTGCTGGAGTTAGTTACGGTTGCCTTCACCCCTACTTTATTGTGGTCGCACAATTTGAAGCTAGGCTCGTATGTTGGCGGTGCGGGATTTGTTGTGAGCTTAGTGCTAGCTTTGAGCCTACTTTCGGTATCGGGGGCAGCAGCGGCTTTACTCATTCCCTATTTGCTGTGGAGCCCAATTGGCACGCTGACTACCTGGCAAATGGATAAGCTAAATTAGGGCTGATTAGGTTAGCTCCAATCTTCTCCTTTTTTAATCCAGGTCGGCGTAAACACCGTCTCTTTTTGAT
>QBMP01000198.1:0-2950 GCA_003242115.1 Phormidesmis priestleyi | reverse complement strand
TCCACTGTTCGAGCGCTTTATCCAAGTCTCGCTGAATGTCTCGTGCGCCCTGAAAACCGTCATAGCGAATTCGCAGCCTAGCCAATTCTGCCATGCTTAAAGGCTCTGGCTCACCCGCTAAAATCGTATTGAGCAGTTCACGATCTTTTCTGTACTGGGGATGAAGATAATCTTTGTTAGTTTGATTGTCGGCCATAACTGTGTCTAAAAAGGTTTGCCGGGAGCCCCGTTAAATTAAGAGCATTGAACTTATGGTTCGCTTATTTATTCTAATGGTTCTTCAGCATCTAAAAAGATTCAGGAAAATCTATGGGAGGCTTGGTATGGGTATTTTGGTATTAATGCCACACCCGATCAACGTTCAAATTGGGAAATTTGCGGTGGTGGTTATGGAATTCACTAGGATGAGATCGCTGAGGATTTGAGTACAGAAGGGATGCTGCGAGGTGCACCGGCTCCATCCTCAAGAAATAGTTTAATTGCAGCGGACGGTCTAACGACAGCCCTATCAGGGACGTGAGATTGAGTTAAAGCGTTGGCCAGTAAAGTCTTTCGATCATCTTTTGCAGAGGCTGGTTAGACTAGAGCTAAGATCCCGCAAAATTTTACGGCTATTGGCGGTACCTATTCTCAGCAAAAGACACCCACAAAGGAAAGCAATAAAAATTACTCAGGAAATCAATTTGGATATTCAGAAAGATACAGTTCCATTCCGATGCTTGTCATCATTTTCATGAGTTTTAGTGAAACGACTGCGCCTCCTCCAGAAGCCGCCTCTCTTATATGAAAACCGAGATCTGCAATGTATGAACTTCCAAGAATAGAGGAGATATTTGCAGTCAGCCAGTTTTCAAGTTCAAAAATTTGTGATGGTAAGTCCCAGTCATCTGCACAGAGATAGACTAATGGCTCACAATCATCCTCGGTCTGATGATAAATATTGATTGGCATGATTACCTCGAAACTATCCGTATAATTTCAGAACCCTACATGGGAGATTAACGTGTGATGTTAATGGCATACACGAAGTGAAGTTCGTAACTCGATTCTCATGGTTTGTTGATTCCTTCAAGTGGTTCTCCAAAATCTAAAAATGCTACATGCGGCGTGAAATTGATTGAACTAGAGCGTAGCCTAAACTGAGAAAACAGCGGCGTGATGCCGAATATGGTCGCCGATGAAGGTAGCAATGAAATAGTAGCTGTGATCGTATCCTGGCTGAAGTCTGAGTGTCAGCGGTTGATTGGCCTGCTGACAGGCTGCTGCAAAAGTTTCGGGCAGTAGCTGCTGATCTTTTAAGAACTGATCGGCTTCACCTTGGTCTATTAAGATTGAACCAAATTTTGATCCTGCGTCCTGATGCGACTTTATTAGCTCTGTTGCATCATAGTCGGCCCATAGTTGCGGATCGGAACCGAGGTATCCGGTAAATGCTTTTTGTCCCCAAGCACATTGAGAGGGCGCAGCAATGGGCGCAAAGGCAGAAACAGAAGCGTATTTGTCAGGATTTTTGAGGCCGCAGATTAGGGCTCCATGACCGCCCATAGAGTGACCGCAAATGCCTGCGCGATCGCCCTTCACATCAAAGCTACTTTTGATCAAGCTCGGCAGTTCCTGCACCACATAGTCGTACATTTGGTAGTGCTTTGCCCAAGGCTCCTGCGTTGCATTTACATAAAAGCTTGCCCCTGAGCCAAAATCCCAAGCCTCATCTTCTCCCGGCAAGTTCACCCCGCGAGGGCTCGTATCAGGAACTACCAGCATCAGGCCATGTTCAGCGGCATAGCGCTGCGCCCCAGCTTTTTCGATAAAGTTCTTTTCGGTGCAGGTTAACCCTGATAAAAAGTACAGCACTGGCACCGGAGCGGCTTCAGCTTGCGGTGGTACATAAACAGCCAAATTCATATCACAATCGCACGCCTCAGAGCGATGGCTATAGAATCTTGTGGTGCCGCCAAAGCTTTTAATGCGCGAAGTCTCTTTTAAGCCCATTCTGTTAATTCCACGTTCAAATCTATGTTCAAATTTATGTTCAAGTCTATAGGCTTTGACCCATCAATCGTATAAAACAACGCTACGAATTGATTCGCCTCGATGCATGAGATCGAAGGCATCGTTGATTTTGTCTAGCGGCATGGTGTGCGTGATCAAATCATCAATGTTGATCTTACCGTCCATGTACCAGTCCACGATTTTTGGGACATCGGTGCGGCCTCTTGCGCCGCCAAAAGCGCTGCCCTTCCAGACCCGACCCGTAACAAGCTGAAAAGGCCGGGTGCTAATTTCTGCGCCTGCTTCGGCAACGCCAATAATAGTGCACACGCCCCAACCCTTATGGCAGCACTCTAGCGCCTGCCGCATCACCTTGACATTGCCAATGCATTCAAACGAATAGTCTGCGCCGCCACCGGTTAGCTCGACGAGATGACTGACCAGATCGCCCTCGATTTCTTTGGGATTGACGAAGTGGGTCATGCCGAATTTTTCAGCGATCGCCCGCTTGTCCGAATTCAGATCCACCCCAACAATCTTATCAGCGCCCACCATTTTCGCGCCCTGAATCACATTCAGCCCAATGCCGCCGAGGCCAAAGACTACCACATTCGCCCCGGCTTCCACCTTGGCCGTAAACAGCACCGCACCAATCCCGGTGGTCACCCCACAGCCGATGTAGCAAACCTTATCAAACGGGGCATCTGAGCGAATTTTTGCCAGCGAAATCTCGGGCAGCACCGTGTAATTTGCAAACGTTGAGGTACCCATATAGTGATACAGCGGCTGGCCTTCAAACGAAAATCGGCTAGTGCCATCCGGCATCACCCCTTTACCTTGGGTACTGCGCACCGCCTGACACAAATTCGTCTTTTGGCTGAGGCAATAAGCGCACTCGCGGCACTCCGCCGTATACAGCGGAATCACATGGTCACCGGGCTTATGGCTCTTCACCCCG
>QBMP01000197.1:7174-8676 GCA_003242115.1 Phormidesmis priestleyi | reverse complement strand
TACATCACATCTACTCTCATTCTCCCACAAGGTTTTGACTCATCCCAACACTAGATGTAGGGGCCTTGCACGGCAGTTCCTGAAGAGCCGAAAAACTGATCGTGAACAGCTAGCGTATGCAACTTCTATAGGCAGATGCATTTTGACTCACAATCGTGTTGATTTTGAACGATTGCACATTCAATCGATAACAGGGAGTGAGCAGCATTTTGGGATCATTGTCATTCCTCAGAAAAGTGCTTACGAAGTCGCTCAAAGAGTTGGAATTTTATTGAGCTTGCTGACAAATTGTGAGATTGAGAACCGGCTGCTGTACGCCTAATAACTGGGCGGGCTATAGGCTTAGCCGCTGAAGTTATTAAGACAATAACGGCAGATTTCTTTTTGAAAGATAGTGGTTGTCAGCTCATAGCGCGTAGCGAAGTAAATAGCCTGCCGACGTGGGATTATAGAAAGACGAGACAACGGCGAAGGTTATGAAAGATCTGATTAAGGGGCTGCAAGAATTTCAGAGCAGCTACGTTCCTAAGAACAAAGAATTTTTGCATGAGCTAGCGCAAGGCCAGCATCCGCGTATTTTATTCATTACCTGCTCTGACTCGCGGGTGCAGCCAGAGCTGATTACGCAGTCGGATCTAGGTGATTTGTTTGTGATTCGCAATGCGGGCAATATTGTGCCGCCCTATGGCGCAACCAATGGCGGCGAAGGAGCCACGATTGAATACGCGATTAAGTCGCTGGAAGTAGAGCACATTATCGTGTGCGGGCACACCACCTGCGGGGCGATGAAGGGTCTTTTGCAGGTGGGTGAGCTAGAGTACAAAATGCCGCTGGTGTATAACTGGCTGAAGCACACCGAGTCCACACGCGAAATGGTGGAAGAAAACTACGGCCATCTGGGTCCGAAGGAAAAGCTAGCGACGCTAGTGGCTGAAAACGTGCTGACGCAAATCGATAATTTACGGACGTATCCGGCTGTGCGATCGCACCTCCACCGCAACGAAATTGCCCTTCACGGCTGGATCTACAACATCGAAGATGGCTCCGTGCTCACCTACGACCGCAAAAATCATGCCTTCGTGCTGCCGTTTACCTCTTTAGATGCCTACGACAATAACAATCGCAATCCAGATACCTCGGCTGCGCCTGAAATCAGCTCACAGGGCTCCTCTAGGCTGTCTTCAGCGCAGCGCGATCGCATCTCTCGCGGCTCCGCCTTTTATCACCATTAACACTCTTTCCATCACAGCCAGACATTACAGTCAGCGATCGCACTTCCGCAAAGAAGACCTTGAATGCGATCGCTTGAGCGCTGCTTTACACCAGTTCCATCTCTTCTTGAAACGCATTAAATGCGCCCGAACAGACCTCGCCTTTGCTCACATCCAGCGTCACCATCGTGCCGTTGCGAATAATTTCCGTCGCCTGCTTCACCCCGACAATCACCGGAATCCCTAGCCGCAAGCCCAGCACCGCCGCATGGCTCGTTATGCTGTCATCCT
>QBMP01000197.1:0-7115 GCA_003242115.1 Phormidesmis priestleyi | reverse complement strand
CCGTGACGATGCCCCCAGCCCGACGAAATGCATCCACATAGTCTGCACTCGTGCGCGGCACCACCAAAATCTCACCCGGATGAAAGTCTTTAATCGCGGCTGTGCTATGGGCAATTCGCGCCCGCCCGGTGACGATGCCCTCACCAATGCCCCGGCCATGACCGAGCACCGCCGTCACTACTTCCACCTTAATCAAATCAGTCGAGCCCGATACGCCCTGCAAGGTGCCTGCCGTCATCACGACCAAATCGCCATCGCGCACTAAGTGCTTTTCTTGGGCCACATTCATCGCCGCTTGAAAGGTCTGCGCCGTCGAAGGCAAATCCACCACCAGTAGCGGATTCACGCCCCACACCAGCTGCAACTGCCGCGACACATCGACCAGCGGCGTCACTGCCAAAATTGGTGCTTTAGGCCGAAACTTAGAGACATTGCGCGCAGTTGCCCCAGAGCGGGTCATGGTCATAATCGCCGAAGCTCTGAGCTGAGCCGAAATTTGGCCTACCGCCTGACTAATTGCATTCGGAATCGTGTGGCTAGCGCTAAACTCTTCCGTGACTCGCTTCATCTGCTCTCTTTCGGTGCGCATCGCGATTCGCGCCATGGTCGCGACGGCTTCTACCGGAAACTGCCCTACCGCTGTTTCGTTAGAGAGCATCACTGCATCGGTGCCATCAAATATGGCATTGGCCACATCTGACACCTCCGCTCTCGTTGGCCGGGGGTTCTCGACCATGCTATCTAGCATTTGGGTGGCCGTAATCACCGGAATACCAAGGCGGTTCGCGGTCGCAATCAGCCGCTTTTGCAGGACAGGCACATCTTCCGCCGGTAGCTCTACGCCCAGGTCGCCTCTGGCCACCATCACCCCATCTGACAAAGAGAGAATCGCCTCCATCTGCTCAATCGCTTCGTGCTTTTCAATTTTGACAATCACGGGTACTCGGCGATTGGTCGCATTTTGAATCAGCTCTTTAATTTCCAAAACATCTTGCGGGTTGCGCACAAAGCTCAGCGCTACCCAATCGACGTTTTGGTTGAGCCCAAACATCAGATCTTCACGATCTTTTGG
Organism: Phormidesmis priestleyi; assembly: GCA_003242115.1. Lineage (GTDB taxonomy): Bacteria > Cyanobacteriota > Cyanobacteriia > Phormidesmidales > Phormidesmidaceae > Phormidesmis > Phormidesmis priestleyi_A. The sequence continues at coordinate 6,043 of QBMP01000197.1, read as the reverse complement.
CGTCAGCGCCTTAATCGAGAGATACACGCCAGGAAAGTTCACGCCTTTGCTGTTAGACAGCTTGCCGCCGACTACCACTTCACAAATCAGATTGCACTGGGCCATGTCCTTGCCCACCACTTTCATCTCCACCTTGCCGTCATCGAGCATGATCACCGCATCCTCGGGCACTTCTTCGACTAAGGGCTCATAGGTGACTGAGCTTTCGGTTTGGGTGCCGGGGATGATTCGGCTAGTGAGAATGAAGCGATCGCCTTTCGCCAGAAAAATTGGGCCGTCTTGAAACTTGCCCAAGCGAATTTTTGGCCCCTGCAAATCTTGCAAAATGCCAACCGGCTGATTTAGCTCAAAGGAAATTTGACGAATTAGCTTAATATTTTTTTGATGATTTTCCTGGTCACCATGAGAAAAGTTGAGCCGCAGTGTCGTCGCCCCGGCTTCAATAATGGCTCTTAAGGTATCTGGATTTTCAGTGGCAGGGCCAATAGTCGCGACGATTTTAGTGCGGCGCAGAGCAGGGCGCGATTGCATAGGGTATAAGTCAGTGAAAATACAAGAAAATATCTGCTCAAACGATACCATTGCAAGGCCCTGTTCAGATGGCCTCTTCAGATGGCCTCTATACAACTGGCCTTTTCAGATAGCCTACTCAAACTTTGCGCGTTTCTAATAAATTTGCTGCGAAGGGGGCGATCGCGCTCATTTTTCTCAAAAATAAACTTGTTTAAAGCGATCGCCAATCAGACAAAATAAGCAAAATCACTCAGAATAAGTAAAAATAGCGGTGGCTCAACAAAATTAGTCATCTCAACCCTTTCTGAATCCTTTACAGGCTGCACCATTTACAGCGTGTAAAGACCCTCTCAATGCCCTCTCAACGGCACGATACCCCTTAATCAAAAGCGCAGTCTGCTCTTCTGAGCACACCCACGCAAAGGCATCGTCAACGTCACAAAACTTTATTGTTCATCTCAGGTAGCGTATACTACCGAACAAGCGCCTGCCTCAAGGCGTGTCAATATGACAAATAGTCCAAAAATAATCGAAAACTTGGTGTGAAGGAGCGAATGTATGGTGTCGGCGGCAATAGAGCCCCTGGCAGTTACCCGGAGAGTCCCTAAGCGGTTTCTAGATGCAGATGGTGGCCTAAGTGCGGATTTGCTGATTTTTTTCGGGGCTGTCTTGCTCGTAACTTTTTCAACGATTGGATACTTTAGCTGGCATCTGGCCAGCTGGATTTGCTTTGCGCTCAATACGCTGGCCTTGCACTTAGCGGGTACGGTCATTCACGATGCGTCTCATCAGTCAGCCCACAGAAATCCAATCATTAATGCAGTTCTAGGGCATGGCAGCGCGCTCATGCTTGGGTTTACGTTTCCGGTCTTTACGCGCGTGCATTTGCAGCACCATGCGCATGTCAATGACCCCAAAAACGACCCGGATCATTTCGTTTCGACGGGCGGGCCACTGTGGCTGATTGCGGCCCGATTTTTTTACCATGAAATCTATTTTTTTCAGCGCCGACTCTGGAAAAAATACGAGCTTTTGGAGTGGTTTTTGAGTCGCTTGGTCGTCGGCATTTTTATTTATGCGGCGGTTCACTACGGCTTTATCAGCTATTTGTTTAACTATTGGTTTTCACCCGCTTTGGTGGTGGGCTTGGCCCTGGGTCTATTTTTTGATTACTTGCCCCATCGCCCCTTTAAAACGCAGAATCGCTGGAAAAATGCCCGCGTTTACCCCAACCGTGTTTTGAACCTGCTGATCATGGGGCAAAACTACCACCTCATTCATCATCTCTGGCCTTCTATCCCCTGGTACAAGTACAAGCCTGCTTACGAAGTGATGAAGCCGCTACTCGATGAAAAAGGATCGCCGCAATCTTTGGGGCTCATGCAGCCTAAAGACTTTATGGGCTTCATGTACGATTTGTTTTTAGGGATTCGGTTTCATCACAAGTCTGAGAAAAGCGAATGAGCGCTGCTGAGGGAAAGTAGTCACGCCGATATTCGCTCAAAACCCCTGCCGTACAAACGACAGGGGTTTTTTTAGAGCTTAGATTTGGCCGTGTCTTTGGCCGTGCTATGGGCTGTAATCTAAAGATTATTGCTTAAGAAGCGCCCATCTCCAGAACTGCCTGACGCAGAAGCGTGATCTGCTGGTTGAATTCAAGCGATGACATTTCACTAAATAGCTTCGCCGCACCAGCCGGTAGCTCATAGCTTTCGGGCACTGGGATAATATCGCCCGCGTCCATTCCCTCAGAAAGCTGATACCAGAACAGCAGCTTGTTATTTTCACTAAAAGCGCCGTAGGTCTTGGTTTCCTCTGTTTGCTTTTGCTCTACTAAATCTCGCATGAAAGTCAGCTGATCGCCTTCTTCCATTGCAATCACTTCATCTAAAAGCCGCTGCGTAAACTGAGGCTCTGCCGCGCCTGGGGCTGCGGGCGTAATCGACTCGCCCATATTTTCATACAGCACCCATAGCAAGCCGAGCTTGTCGTCTGTGCTCAACGCTTTGAATTCTGAGAGCTGCTGAGAGATATCTGCGTCAAAGCGCTCAGTGCTGGAAGCTTGTGTATCTAGTGCCATAAGTTTAAAGGAATTTAATTCCTTTGATGCGTCTACGGCACAAGCGTACTGGTTTGCGTGATCGACTTTGAATGCCTACAGAGAGAATCACGCTGTATCGGGTTCTGTCAAAAGAACGAACGCGAGTCGTAAATAGGGTTACTTTGAAAATCTACTGAAAATCTATTTAGGTGAGCGAATCCGAAGCGAGGCAAAGGTCGGGGCGCAGATTGCAAGCGCCTCGGAGGTAGGCGTGTTTGACTTCGCTTTGGCGAACGGGTAGGTAGGTGTGTAGCATGAGTCGGATGCAGCAGGGCAAACTGCCTTCAACGTGCATTTGCTGAACGTCTAACAAAGGTACACAGTCCCAGCGGCGGCGGCGGCGGGCAATAGCTGCCGGGAAAACCGCGTCTAAATCCCGCGTTACCGAAAACGTTGCGCTAATGATTTGCGTTGGATCTAGCTGATTTTGCGACTCCAGCGCATCTAGCATTTCCGTTACGGCCTCAGCTATAGCCTCAGCAGAATTTTCGGCAACGGTGGTTGCTCCTCGAATGGCTCGTATCTGCCAGTCCACAGCGGCTGATTCCTTTTACTATCTCACGCTTCACCATTTAACCATTGATCTGCGAGTCAGTTAATTAACGCCTAAGCAACCCCCTAATCAACGCCTATCAACGCCCGATGCGCGGCTGGTAAAGCCATAAAGGAAGTCCGTTAGTCGCGACCTCAAAGTCTAATCGGGCCATTGAGGCAGGTAAATAGTCTGGCAATAGTCCAGCCAAAGCCGACCGATTTCCTGGCAGTATCCGAGCTAGCAACGGCTTCTTTTCCTCAAAGGTGTAGCATTCGGCCTTGTCGGGATCGAGTCCGCCCAGTTCTGCTGCCCACCGGCGCGCGTCTTCTTCGGAGCCGAGTCTATCGACCATGCCTAGCGCCAACGCCTGTTCGCCAGTAAATACGCGCCCATCGGCAAATTCACGCACCTTTTCTTCGCTGAGGTTGCGCCCTTCGGCTACTGTGCGCACAAATTGGCCGTAGCTAGTGTCAATTAGCGCCTGCAAAATCGTTTCTTCTTCGGGGGTCAGTGGCCGATCAAAGGCCAGAATGTCCTTATAAGGCCCCGACTTGATCACCTTGAACGACACCCCGACTCGATCTAGCAGCTTCTCTATATTATTGCCGCGCAAAATCACGCCAATTGAGCCGGTAATTGTGCCTGGATTTGCCACGATATGATGTGCGCCTACGCCGATGTAGACCCCGCCCGAAGCGGAGATATTGCCAAAGCTGGCAACGATTTTGACCTTTTCTTGCAGCTTTTTGAGGGCGCTGTAAATTTCTTGAGAATCGCCCACTGTCCCGCCAGGGCTGTCAATGCGCAGCAGCAGAGCCGGAAATTTCTTCTCTTCGACTTCTTCCAGCGCTTCGAGAACCCGCTTTCGGGTAGCACCAGCGATCGCGCCCACCACTTCAATGCGAGCAATTTGTTTGCGATAGCGCGGTCTAAAAGGCCAAATCATAGAAGTCTCAGGATAAAAAATCTGCGGGCGATCGCCCGTCAGCAGCACAGGGTACTTTACATTACTTTAAGGTAAGTATACGACCTGCCATGCGCACCTAGACACCACATCTAGGCTGAGCATTTTGACAGCTCACAAAAATGTTCAGCCCCACCCTGTAGAAACAACGAATGGCTCCCCGCTCCTCTACTGATGACCCTGATACCGGCAATGATCCCAACGATGCCCCTCGAATACCCATTCGACAGCCCTTGTTGGCCCTGACCTCTAATCCACTGATTCTGATTGCCCCCTTCTTTTTGTGGGGAACTGCAATGGTGGCCATGAAAGGCGTTATGCAAGAAACCACGCCTTTGTTTTTAGCGGGTGTCCGGCTGTTGCCCGCTGGTCTATTGGTCGTGGCAGTTTCTATGCTCTTGGGTAAGCAGCAGCCGAAGGGTTGGCGGGCATGGCTTTGGATTAGTCTGTTTGCTCTCGTCGATGGCACGCTATTTCAGGGCTTTTTGGCCAAAGGATTGGAGCGTACAGGCGCTGGGCTAGGCTCTGTGATGATTGATTCTCAGCCTTTAGCAGTAGCGGTGATGGCTCGATTTTTGTTTCAAGAGTGGATTGGCCCTTTGGGCTGGATCGGTTTGCTGATTGGCCTGATTGGCATCAGCTTTATCGGCTTGCCGGATGAGTGGATTATCGGGCTTTTTCAAGGCCCTATCTCTGGCCCTATCTCTGGCCCTATCTCTGGCCCTATCTCTGGCGGAGGAGCCGCTTCGGGGCCAGTGATTACCGTTGAGCAAGAAATTTGGTCAGGGCTATTTCAGCAAGGCGAATGGCTGATGCTGATGGCGGCGCTGTCGATGGCAGTGGGCACTATTTTGATTCGCTATGTGGTGCGCTGGGCCGATCCGGTGGCGGCGACGGGCTGGCACATGGTCATTGGCGGTGTGCCTTTGATGGCGGCTGCTTTGCTAGATTGGCTGTCTGGCAATCCGGCTGAATACAGCGACTTGGCGGGGGGGACAATGGGCAGCGTTATCCGAGAAGCTTTGGCCGGTGGGACTGCGCCCTGGCAGGGCATTTCGCTGTCGGGTTGGCTGGAGATGAGCTATGCGACTGTATTTGGCAGTGCGATTGCCTATGGCTTGTTTTTCTATATCGCCGCTCAAGGAAACCTCACTAGCCTCAGCGCTCTGACCTTTCTGACCCCGGTATTTGCCCTGCTGTTCAGCACTCTATTGCTTTCCGAAAGCCTCAGCGCGCTTCAGTGGGGCGGGGTTGTGCTAACCCTTGTCAGTATCTATTTAATCAACCAGCGAATTCAGCTAGCTAATTGGCTGTCAGATCAGCTATCAATTTCGATCTCAGCGCCGCCAGCCGCTGCTGAAGATCCTCAAAAAACCACTTAAAGCGCTGTTTCTATGCCGTCAATAAGGCTCCAGAAAGCTTTACATAGACCTGAAAAATGCGAACAAAATTGCGATCGCTGAAGAGATCCTAAAATACAGACATCTGAGAATGAATTCCTCTTCTACAATGATGTCTAAACTAATCCTAAGTTCGCCTTTGTAAGGGCGGTATCCGTATTAGTAGGCACACATATTGGTTCCTAATATTGATAGAAATACTGATAAACCCATAGAAATGTTGTTTCAGCGGTAATTTTCCGGAATTCACTGCTTGCAGCACGTAGCCTACTATGGCAGCCACATTCCTCCTGCGTAGTTTTCAGTAAATCTTAGTCCTAGTAAGTCTCAGTCCTAGTAAGTCTCAGTAGAATCAGCCATTTTTTAGCTATTCTACTGAGTATCTGTATAGGGGAACTTGCTGTAGAAATTCTCAATCCATTGCTCAATCCATTGCTCAATCCATTGGATGAGCGTTTAGTTAGCAAAATGTGGAGGTGAGGGGGGCATTCTATGCTTATCAACAGCAGTCGTTTTAGAAAAATATAGTC
>QBMP01000196.1:3408-8705 GCA_003242115.1 Phormidesmis priestleyi | reverse complement strand
TATCCGGTGTAGAAGCGCCTGAAGTCACGCCAACTGAAATTTTGCCAGCCGGGAGCCAATCTGCCGTCGTGACCAGATCGCCGCTGTGAAGGGGCATGTGCTCAATCTGGTTGCCAGGGCCAACGCGAGCAGCACTATCAATATGAAAAGAAGGTAAGCTGCGCTCTACGGCAATCTCTTGGAGGTGAGTGGTGTTAGAAGAGTTGAAGCCGCCGATTACAACCATCAGATCAATGTCAGCTTCGACAAGGCCATACATCGCGTCCTGGCGTTCTTGAGTGGCATCGCAGATGGTATTAAAGCTGTGAAAGTGCTCGTTGAGTTCCAGCGGGCCGTATTTTTTCAGCAGGGTGCGCTCGAATAGCTTGCCGATTTGCTCGGTTTCGCCCTTGAGCATGGTGGTTTGGTTGGCGACCCCAACGGCGGCAAGATCTTTATCTGGATCAAAGCCTGTGGAGTGAGCGTTAACAAACTTAGCGAGGAAAGCGTCTCGATTGCCGCCGTGCAAAATGTAGTTAGCGACGTACTCTGCTTCCGCTAGGTTTAAAACGACGACATAAGTACCTGCAAAGGAGCTAGTCGCCACGGTTTCTTCATGCTGATATTTGCCGTGGATGATGGAGGTAAATTCTTTCTTTTTGTGCTTTTCGACGGTGTTCCAAACTTTAGAAACCCAAGGGCAGGTGGTGTCTACGATGACGGTGCCTTTGTCGTGCAGCAATTTCATTTCTTGCACGCTAGCACCAAAAGCAGGCAAAATCACGACATCGCCAGAGCCTACGCCACTAAAGTCTTTGTGGTCATCAACCAGCTCAATGAACTGCACATCCATTGCTTTGAGCTGCTGATTGACTTCGGGGTTGTGAATAATTTCGTTGGTAATCCAGATCTGCTGGTTGGGGAAGTGCTGCCTTGCTTCGTAGGCCATTGCCACAGCCCGCTCTACGCCCCAGCAAAAGCCAAATGACTCAGCGAGGTGAATGGTCACGTCATTCTGAATGAGGCGGTTGTGGTTGGCTCTAATGGTTTGAATGAGGCCGCTTTCGTATTGCGATCGCATTTGACCGGCGATCGCCTCTTTTTGGCCAAAGCCCTGGTTGCGGTAGTAGTTTTCAGAATGGTTGAGCTGACGCTTAAAGGCTTTGGTATCCATGAAGATGATAGGCGTACTCAGAGATTGGTTAGGTTGAGTGAATTTTGCTTGGCTCAACCTAACACTATCTGATTTTTAGGGCCGATTTTTGGAGCCGATCTCTAAGGCAATCTTAAGGCCCGATTTCTAGGGCAATCTTAAGATCCGATTTCTAAGCGGCGTTGTTTTTATTAAGCAAGTCTTGTACTTGACCTAAAGCTGCTCTGAAAATGTTAAAACCAGCCCAGCCAGCCGCAATCAGCAAAGGTGATAGAACAAGCACCACGCGAATATCCATTTTGAGCTTTCTCCAAAAAAAGTATTAATGCTTAAAAGGCTGTAACAATCCTCTCATACTAATTTAGCATCCACTCGCCGATATCTGGCTTCTAAAATTAATGACAAATATTACAATCAGTCAATCATTGGGTTCAAACGAACCTAATGAAGATTCACAGAAAGATTCACAGGCAACCTCACAGAAAAACCAAAGACCTGTGGCCATTGTTACGGGAGCCTCTAGTGGCATTGGTCGGGCTATAGCTCAGCGGTTAGCCGCCGAAGGCTATGACTTAGCGATCTGTGCGCGCCGTTCGGATCGGCTGCAAGCGGTGGCTGAAAGCTTGCGCGATCGCAACGTTGAGGTGCTAGCTCAAGTGGTAGATCTGCGGGATGAGGCTCAGATCTTAAGTTTTTTTACAGCCGTCGAGAATCGCTGGAATCACTTGGATGCGCTGGTCAATAGCGCGGGCTTAGGGCACAAGGAGCCGATGATGACTGGCCGCACCGAGGCTTGGCGCGAAATGCTGGATGTGAACGTGCTGGCGCTGTGCATTTGCACCCGCGAAGCAATTCGCCTGATGGAGCCGGGGGCACAGGGGCATATTGTGCACATTAGCTCTTTGTCGGGGCATCGGGTACCGGCGATCGCAGGGATTTATTCGGCCACTAAGTTTGCGGTGCGATCGCTCACCGAAACCCTCCGGCGAGAGCTGCGCGCCGCCGGTAGCCCCATCCGCATTACCGCCATCAGCCCCGGCATTGTCGAAACCGAATTTGCCGAAAAATACCATCAAAGCACCGCAAAAGCCGAGGAAACCTACGCTCAGTTTCCCGTCTTGCAAGCTGAAGATATTGCCAATGCAGTCGCCTACGTGCTGGCTCAGCCGCCTCATGTCGAAATTAACGACTTGCTGCTGCGACCGACTCAGCAGGAAAGCTAGCTTAGCTAGAAAGTCAGAGCCGCCGATCTTTCCAGGCGATCTATGCGATCACTTCTAGCTCATCTTCGTGTAAATGCGCTTTAAAGGGTCGTTTCGCCCCTTCGATTTCAAAGGCCGTCACAATTTGATAGTTCGGGCTAATGGGGCGGCCTTCCCAATCGGTGAGAATAGCGGCAATAGTACCTTCCATGCCCTGCACATTGTGAGGCTGGTTGCGGTGCTTAGGGTGATTAAAAAGCGTCAAAGGAGCTTTGATACGAACGCGATCGCCAACTTTCATAAGAGAGATTATTAACAGCAGTTACAAAATTTACGTTTGCCTATTCTCTCACAATTGCGGTTTTCACTGGCCAACTTCCGCTCCTGCCTTCTAGTTTTCGCCTTTATAGTTTTCGCATTCTCTATCTAAATTCCCTTCCTAATTCCCTTCCTCCGTCTGCGGTGGCGGTGCAGAGGGTTCTGGGCGCGCCATCGTCCGCCAGAGCAGCCAGCCGACGCCACCGACAACGCCGACGATGATCAGCGCCAGTAAAATCGTGATCGCTGTCTGTCCCTTGCCGCGCGTTCGCGTTGTGGTGGTTTCGACCTCAGCCATATCTTCGGCTGTGAGCGGCGTATCTTCGTCTTCGTCTTCGCCGTAAAGCAGCGCTCTGGAGGCAGCCGTCATCGGAGTGGCCGTTGGCGTTGATGACTGCGTTGATGACTGCGTTGATGTCTGACCAAGCGCACCAGCCGTGGTCAGACCTACCGGACGACTGGGCATATCCCCGGTGCTGAGTACTTCATGATCAGCAGGATTGAGCGCGGTGTCATCCAACTGCTCGACACTCATCAGCACCACGGCTACATTGTCATGACCGTTTCTTTGATTCGCTAGCTCTATCCAAGTATCGACAGCGGCTTCTAGTGGCACGACCTTCTTAATCATCAGATCGATGTAGTTAGCCCAGGAAGATTCCACCTGATAGTTGTCGCTAAGGCCATCGGAGCACAGCAGCAGCACACCCGTAGAATCGAATAAAAAACGCCGGGTGTGAGGCTGCAAGTGATCGTATTCGCGAACGCCGACAGCTTGGGAAAGCGCCGTCGCATCGGGTCGCTGGCGCGCAGTGGCGTAAAAGCTTTTGCCCGCACTGACTTCTCTAGCGGCGATGTCGTCATCTACGGTCAGCAGCTGGCAGTGCTCGGCGCTAATCCAGTAAGCGCGACTGTCGCCAATGTGGGTGAGATACAGTTCATTGACTTCAGCGGGGCCGGTGGGGGTATCAATTCGCTGGGGCAATACGAGGGCCATCACCAGCGTGGTGCCCATGCGCTGACGATCAGCGCGGCCTTGCTGATCGTTTTGCTGAGCAATCAGGTTATTGGCAACCCGAATGGCGGCTTCGATTTGGTCGATGACCACTTGAGGCGCGATCGTGTTATCTTCTTCAATCGCCTGAGCGAGGAGCCCTCGGAGCTGTAGTTGCAGCGATCGCACCACCTTTTGACTGGCAACTTCGCCGCCTTCATGTCCGCCCACGCCATCACAGACAATGGCCAGCCGAGGCAAGAGCGGCAGATCGGCCGCAGCCGTGCGCTTAAAATCAGCATGACTGGGATAGCAGGCGTCTTCATTGCGTGACTTTTGGGGGCCAGGGCTAGTGCCACCCGCGACCTGAAGGGCCATTGGCTTACTCGCAGCAGTTTCTAGCAACTGGGCGTTGATCTGAGTTTTGAGCGCAGCGAGATCAGGATCGGGCGATCGCATGGCTTGACAGACGCTGCGTAAGAGCTGGGCAATAGCAGGTTGAGCCCCGCGTAAATAGGTGCTTTCCCAGGCCTCCGCTAGCTGCACCAGAGTGGGATCAGCCGGATTGGTCGATAGGCCAATTAAACGCACCCGCCAAGCTTCAACCCGAATGTTGCTTTTTTTCAGCAGACTCGCGGCTGCGCCAAATTGCTTTAAAGGCTCCCATAGAGAGATCATTTGCCACAGCCAGTAAGCCTGACGAAAGGCCGATGCCTCTGGCCAAGCTTTCGCAATCGCAGGCATTAGCTGACCCTGACGACCAACCGGCACATTGCTCAACAGCAGCACAGCCTCTCCCGAAGCCTGATGACAAATGCCATATATTCCCGGCAAATTGAGCTGATAGGGATAGGCTTTAAGGTAAGGAATTGCAAAGCTGGGAATCGGCTCAGGGACTTTAGGCGTCTTTTCTGGCTGGGTGTCGAGCCAAATCGACGGGGCTACCACCTGATAGCGATTGTCTACGCGATCGCCAATCGGAATTTTGTTCGTGCCCTGGCCCAAGGCCCAAACATACTGCCTAAAGGGATATTTACTCTCTTCACCGTTCATATAAATTGATCGCTGCGCAGGGATTGCCGTTAAGTTAGGTCAATGGTAAGGGAAAAGGGATTTAGTGCAAATAAATTTGACGAGATTAGGCAGATCTAGACCAAAGCTCAGACGCTAACTCAACCTTTAAAAGGCGATCTAAAAGCGGTTCCTAAAGCGTACACTGGGCGATCGCTGAATTAGGCTAGTAAAGAAAGTTACTGACGCGCGTCAGCTAGCCTTGCCAACCGCTAGGTTTTGCGGCCTAGTCACAATAACCGCGCTTACTCCGGCATTAAATCCGGTGATTTGAGTTATGAATGCTGCTTTGATATGGGTAATTATAGGCGCGGTGCTCTGCCTGATGGAGCTCATGCTGCCCACCGCTTTTATTGAGTCCGCCCTGGGCATCAGCGCATTTGCAGTAGCGCTTCTCAGCCTGATTATTCCGAATCCGAACGTACAGATTGTGCTGTGGATGGTCTTTTCAGGGCTTGCCCTTTGGGCTCTCAAGCGCTTTATTCCCAACCGTACCGCGCCTAGCTTGCAAGAAGCCACCGAAGCGAGAACCACCACCTTGATTGCACCCGGTCAGTTGGGCCGAGTGATCTACGAAGGT
>QBMP01000196.1:1142-3398 GCA_003242115.1 Phormidesmis priestleyi | reverse complement strand
CTGGCAAGCCCGCTGTGAAGACGGCAGCGTCGCCATTGGCTCCGGCGAAGAAGTTTTTGTGGTCTCACGTAAAGGCAACACCCTGCTTGTGGTTCCGCTCAGCACCTTTCAGTGAAAAGCAAATCAGTGAAAAACAAATCAGTGAAAAGCAAAATCAACCGCCCCAAAATTTTCTCATCCCTATTCGCTTCCGTCCTATTTGCTTCCGTGGAGTTTTTGATCTCATGAATCCCTTTGCAGTGCTGATTTTTCTTGCGCTTGGCGGCGGCTTTGTCGCTTCCAAATCTATTCGCATCGTCAATCAGGGCGACGAATCCTTGGTGGAAACGCTAGGCCGGTACAACGGCAAAAAACTCACCCCCGGCCTCAACTTCACCGTTCCGTTTGTCGAGCAGGTGGTGTACAAACAAACGGTGCGTGAGCGGGTGCTAGATATACCGCCTCAGCAATGCATTACCCGCGACAATGTGTCTATCAGCGTCGATGCGGTGGTCTATTGGCGCATTGTCGATCTGGAAAAAGCCTACTACAAGGTCGAAAATTTGCAGGCAGCGATGGTCAACCTAGTGCTCACCCAGATTCGCTCTGAAATGGGCCAGCTAGAACTCGATCAAACCTTTACGGCCCGCGCCGATATTAACGAGCTACTGCTGCGCGAACTCGATATTTCGACCGATCCTTGGGGGGTCAAAGTCACTCGCGTAGAGCTGCGCGACATTGCCCCGTCTAAAGCGGTGCAGGATTCGATGGAGTTGCAAATGACCGCTGAGCGGCAAAAGCGGGCCAATGTGCTGACCTCCGAAGGGGAACGCGATTCGGCAGTTAATTCGGCCAAAGGGCGAGCAGAATCGGCAGTTCTCGATGCGGAAGCGCGTAAAAAGGCCGCTATTCTAGACGCTCAAGCGGAGCAGCAGACGATTGTTTTACGCGCTCAAGCTCAGCGTCAAGAGCAGGTGCTGAAAGCTCAAGCGGTCGCCGAAGCTGTAGACGTACTGGCGAAAAAGCTGAAAACCGACCCTCACGCCCGCGAAGCTCTGCAATTCATTTTGGCGCAAGACTATCTGACCATGGGCCGTCAAATTGGCGAAAGCCACAGCAGCAAAGTCATGTTTCTCGACCCGCGCAGCATTCCCGGCGCACTAGAAAGCATGAAATCTATCGTCGGCGACGATTTTGAACAATAGTTTGCGAATTGGGCACCGGGCGCTCTGTAGCTATGACTTTGTGCTAGTAATGATGGGCCTGAATTTGGATGAAAACGGTGACGCTTTACCGGCTGCTATGCTCGGTTGTGATTTTGATATTGGTGGCTTTGGGGCTAGGAAGCAAAGCCTACAGCGGCTGGGGAGAAGCTTGGGTACAGGGATATAGTGGCGATCTGCTGTATCAGATGTTTTGGATTTGGCTGGTAGGCAGTGTGAAGGTGCGCTGGCGGGTGGAGAACATTGCAGCGATCGCGTTTCTTATCAGCGCTATCATCGAATGCTCTCAGCTCATTCCCTTTCCGGCTGCTTGGCAGGCTCAGCTATGGTGGCGCTTATTGCTCGGCACCCGCTTTTCTGGTTTAGACTTTGTTTACTACGCCATCGGCTGCGTGGTGGGTGCTATCAGCCTGAGTTGGCTTAAGCGAAGAATGGGCTTGAAATCAGCTCAAAATCAGCCTGTTAGCAGCAGGCTCTAAGCCAGTGAATCCAAGAATCAGTGAATCCAAGAGGAGGTGAATCTATGCTGATCACAACGGCGTTAAAAGAGTGGTCGGTAGCGATAGATGCCTTGGCCAATGGGGAAACGATGGTGCTGCTGCGCAAGGGTGGCATTAAAGAGCAGCAGGGGAAATTTGTGGCTCAGGCCAAACAGGTGCTGCTGTTCCCAACGTTTGAGCATCAGCAGCGCGACCTGCTAAAGCCTGACTATCAAGCGGCGGTGTATCCTGTCGAACCGGGCTGGCATCCGCAAGCTATTACGCTCAAGGCTTGGGCTGACATTACTCACATTTTTTTGACTGATGAGGCGGATAAAGTCACGGCTCTCTCAGCGTTTCATATTTGGCAGCCGCAGCTCGCTCAGTCTCGCTTAAAGTGGAAACCTAAGCAGCCGCTGTATGTGCTAGCGCTGCGAGTTTACCGGCTAGCTGGGCCAGTGAGGGTGCCCTGGCAAGCAGCTTATGGCGGGTGCCGATCTTGGATTGAGCTAGAGCCTGGTATAGAAGTTGATACAGAGGTCGGATCAAGGGAGAAAGAGGCAGCGATCGCTACC
>QBMP01000196.1:0-1132 GCA_003242115.1 Phormidesmis priestleyi | reverse complement strand
GCCCAACTCAACGCCCTAAAAAGTGCGTTAGCCGCCTAAACAAAACGACCTCTTATGTGCTGTTTTGCGGCTGTTTTGTGGCTGTTTTATGGGCCAAAGAAACCGGCAGCGGCAGGTCGCTGATCGGAACGCCCGGTTTGTTCTACAGACTCAACCTCGGTGACGCCAAGGGAGCTATCGGTCGCGTGAATGCTATCGTCGTTTGCAGCGGATGGCTTGACCAGCCGAGGGGCCACAATCGTGGCGGTGACGCCTTTGCCCTTACCTTCGCTATAAAGACCAATATCGCCCTGCATGAGCTGCATAAAGTTTTGCGAGATCGCTAAGCCCAGCCCAGTGCCTTCGTAAGCGCGGGTATGAGAGCCATCGACCATGACAAAAGGCTTGAAAAGTTTTGATAGGTGCTTCGGATCGATGCCGATGCCCGAGTCTTGAATGATGATTTTGACCCAAGGGCCAGGTGGCATGAAGAGGTTAGCTTGATCAGCAGGAGGCTCGGCAGTGGCCTGATCGGGCCTGTTATTCAGCGCTTCGCTGGCGCTTTCGTCGGTGATCACGGTAATGGCGATCGCCCCTTGATCGGTGAACTTGAGGGCGTTAGAAAGCACGTTGAGCAGCACTTGCTTAAAGCGAGAGTGATCGACCGGAATCATCAGCGGCTCTGAAAGTTCAGGGCGAATCAGCTGAAGCCCTTTTTTCTGGATCTGAGTGGCCTGCATATCCAGCACATCGCGCAAAAGATGCCGCAAATCGACTGGCGCAATCTTGACGTTTAGCGTACCGGCTTCAATTTTGGCAATGTTTAAAATATCTTCAATCACTGACAGCAGATGAAAGGCCGCTTTATCTGCCTGCTGCAAAAAATCAAGCTCTTCTTCACGGCTGTCACACAGCCCGTCTCGAATCACGCCAATGGAGCCAATAATGCCGTTGAGTGGCGTTCTCAGCTCATGAGAAGTGTTGGCCAAAAACTCATTTTTGAGCTGGTTGGCCATTTGGGCATCTTGCCAAGCGCGGCGTAGCTCGGCTGAGTTTTCACCAAGCCTTTTGAGCATTCGCTCGATTACGGTACCGAGATAGTCGAGTTCCCAAATGTGAGAGCTGTGCGGCGCACTCTTGAGCTGTGCGAGAT
>QBMP01000195.1:15142-15452 GCA_003242115.1 Phormidesmis priestleyi | reverse complement strand
TAGCTGTAAACAGCGGCAGCGTCACAATCCGCCAGCTCGGTACAAAGTTGTACCAAATCATCAGCGCCAGCAGAATCATCCCCGAAATCAGAAAATCCACAAAGCTAGTCACCACCGCACTCGTCGGCACCACCAACCTCGGAAAATACACCTTAGAAATCAAATTCGCATTACTAATCAGGCTATCGCTAGCCGAACTCAGCGAATTTGCAAAAAACTGCCAGGGCAGCATCGCCGAAAACACCAAAATCGGATAAGGCACACCGTCCGACGGCAGCTTAGCAATATTGCCAAACACAATCGTAAAAAC
>QBMP01000195.1:10226-15092 GCA_003242115.1 Phormidesmis priestleyi | reverse complement strand
TTTGCTTATAGCGTACCGAAATATCGCGCCAAGCCAGCGTATAAAACAGCTCTCGATAGCGCCAGAGATCCTTCCAATACTGCTTTTCGCTACGACCCGCTTCAATAATTAACTCTGGCGAATTCGTTGCCATAAAACCTATATCGTAGACAATGCCAATGTTGTTTCAATTACGCTGCCGCGATCGCCAAACACCCAAAACCTTCCAACCACTCAGCGCTCAAAAGCTACACCTCTCCCATAAACCCACCAAAAAATTGTGTAGGGAGAGACGAGACTGAGATCGTAAAGACCATCGAAGCCCACATCTATATAAAAGAATAGATATTTTATTTTCTATCAGTCATCACGCCTTCAACACTTCAAATCTTTTCGTGCACCTTAAACCATCACAAAATCCTTAACACCGTGATAGTTCATCCGCTTTGCCTGCCGCCGAGTAAACTCACTCACCGTAGGATTTCCCGTGGGCAGTATCACGCCCTGTGCCTGCTGCCACAAATCCTCAGGAATTATCGAAAGCGTACAAGCGCGCTCTGGCGACTGGGTAACCCAATACCACTCATTTTGCTGGCACTCTTCGCACCAAAACGCTTCTAGCCACTCACCTTCCAAAGGCACTGTGGTGTAGCTAGCCATCACCCTCACAGCAGCCTTGCGTCCCATACCGCGATCGCGCAAATGCTCCGCCTTATCAGCATACAGCCGGTGCTTTTGACTGACGCTATCGATATAGCAACCATGTCTCGGACAGTAGATGGCTCGCCGTTTGGATCGCTTACGATTTCGTCGCTTTGGGGTCTGCATTGAATCCTCCAAAAATCATACCTAAGAAAACGACACCCTAAAAATCAGTCCTAACAACCAATTATTCGTAGCGGAAGCAGAGAGAAGATTTTAGCTTTCAGTACGGCCAAAGCAACTTTTCTTGCTTATTAAACCGTGGCTTTACGCATTCACCAACCGTATGTTCTCAGTATTCCTGAGTTTGTTTTGTTACATGCTAGCCTTTGAAGCTGTTTGCAATACCTGCAAATACTGCTGTGAAATCACGCTAGGGGTAAAATTTGCCTGCACGTACTCTCTACCAGCGGCTCCTAACGCTTCAGCTTTATCTCGATTGTGCGATAGCTCAAGAATGTACTGAGCTAGCGCCACTCCCTCGCCATTATCAAACACAGCGCCGCCTTGAGCAGCTGTTAGCAATGGCCCTAAATAAGAAGTCGGCGGGCAAACTGCGGCTACAGGGCGTCCGGTAGCCATCGCCGGATATAGCTTACTCGGTGCGACCAAGCTTTCCATCCCAGCAGCTACGCTCACCAAAGATAGATCGCAAGCGGTCAGAGAATAAGGCAGCACGGCCTTTTCTTGATAAGGCAAGAATAAAAAATTGTCTAGTCCGGCTGCGGCCACGCGATCTATTAGGGGCTGACGCTTAGCGCCGCCGCCAATACAGACGAACAAAATGGGCTCATGACGCAGCTTTTCAGCGGCTGCAAAAATCGTATCGACGTCGTGGCAGCGCCCCATATTACCTGAATACATCACCACAAAAGGATCAATCAGCCGGTGCTTTCTAGCAAACCAGTTATCTGCTTTTCTGATCGGCACAAT
The DNA here is from genome assembly GCA_003242115.1 of Phormidesmis priestleyi. Lineage (GTDB taxonomy): Bacteria > Cyanobacteriota > Cyanobacteriia > Phormidesmidales > Phormidesmidaceae > Phormidesmis > Phormidesmis priestleyi_A. Next base: position 13,478 of record QBMP01000195.1, on the reverse strand, counting down.
TTGCCCCGGATTTGACCAGCTATGAATCACCGACAGCTTATCGGCGATCGCTGGGCAGCTCTGAGCGACCCGTTGTTTCATCGAATCGCTGAGCACAATAATCCCGCTAGAGCGTTGCCACACTTGCCGGTTGATCCAGCGCCAAAGCTTAGCAATCGGGTGGTGAGCTTTAACCACATCTAGCTCAATGGCAATATCTGGATACAAGTCGTACAGCAGGCAGACGTAGGGTAAGCCCAACAAAAGATTAGCCAGGTAGGCCACCACCGGCAAGAAGGGCGGCGCAGTCGTCACTAGCACGACATCGTAGCGATAGGCTCGCCCCAGCAAATGCAGGATGGCTCTGAGGGTGTACATCAGCCCATTAATAGCCTTACCGCGAATGCGCCCTGGAAATAGCTGAGCCATGCGCGATCGCCGCACCCACACGTTGCCATGCTGCTCTACAGTTGGAGCAGATCCTTTGGCAAAAGCGTAACCGGGCTGACCCGTAAATACTCTCACCTTTACATCTTGGCGGCCCAACTGCTGCACGAGTTCTTCTATAAGCTGGCCAGTTGCAGCAAAATCTGGCGGAAAAAACTGAGTGACAATCAATAACCGCAAAGATTCAACGCTTGCAGCTGCTCGGCCTATCTTTTGACGCTTTCCTAATATCCCAGCGGGCTGGGCTAGAGGCTGTTCGAGCACCATATCTCCTTCCAGAAACACTAAATCGATTTATGCTGATTTCATTGCATCAGCCTGTTTTTAGATACTCGTTTTGAGATAGCAATTAAAAACAGACACACCCAGATGGCAGACAAAATAAATTTATTTTGAAAACGCTACTACAAATTGTTCAAACTTGGGCTTGGCGATTCATTGTACGATTAGAGACGCGCATATTACTGACTCAATACTACAGGATATTTTCTCTTGATCAGTAAGTTTTGATGAGTTTATTTCCCTTTATTTTACGGGCATGCAGCCTGTCAAAACGACTCTTAAAACAACGGTGTGTACAACGATAAATAGCTGTTTTTTAGTCACATTTCTTTTCAGTAAAAACCGCATACTGCCGCATACTGGCAGTCAGGGTATCCCCCTGTCTATGGCTCTATTCATAGCAGTCTGTTGAATACTGAGAAGCTCTGCTTGACATGGGTTCGAGGTCTTTAAAGGGGCGATCGCGCTGGTAAACAGCCCTGTTTTGGATGGCGTTACCGCAAACGGCACCACCGTAAACTTTTGTCGCTGCTGAGGCCGCACATCCACTCGAATAAAACTGTGAAAGCACTGATTTTTTCGACCCTGGCCATGACGACCGATAAAACACTGCGAGCGAGCGACAACTTTTGGATAGCGCCGCCCACTAGAACCGCTCGCTTCCATATTTTCCAAAATGTCATCAGAATCAACCCGTCGTTGCCGTCGAAGGTTCGCCCCACTACCGCCACAGACTACCCAGTTTAAATGAGCATCGGCGTAGCCCGTATCAGCCGTGTGCAAATGCTCAAAACAGTGAGCATGGCCACTAAAAATAAGATCCACCCAAGGAGAATTTTCCGGGTCAGGGCGATTGACCGCTGCGGCTACTCGCGCCAATACTCGCCGCAAATGCCGCCGCACCCACAGCGTTTCGGCCTGCTGCCAGCGGCTTTCTTCGGTAGTGTAGGGCGAATGGTGCAGATAAATAATGCGTCCTACTGTGTTTGGTCTGTGCCAAGAAGCCACCAGCTGCTGCACTAGCCAGTTGAGCTGATCGGAATCAAAATCTGCGGCCTCAGCAGATGTCTTCCAAGTGTTCGAGTCCAGCGCAAAAAAGTCCACACCGCTATAGCGAAAGTGATAATACCGATTGGGTAAGCGAGTAAATTGCCCAGGCCGATAGTTGAGACAATAGTTAGGCGATCGCTGTGCTGATAGACTGTTATCTTGAATATCATTTGTGCCCTGGGCATCATTCGTCACTGCGCTATCATTCGTTACTGCATCACTCGTCACGGCGCTATAGTACATAGCCAAATGCGCTGCTAGCCGGTCAGTAGGTAAGTCAGTGAGATCGTCTAAAAACGTTTGGGCATAGGCTTCACCACCATAGCCGCCGTAGTGGCCTAGATCCAAATTAAGAGATTGTCTTAAGCGATCGCACACCGCTCTCAGTATCCCATCTCGCCATCTTGCCAACCCGGAAACATCAGCATAATCATGATTCCCAGGAACCGGCAATAGCGCGCGATTAAACACAATCGCACTACTGTCATAGTCAGCGCTTGCAGGCAGCTCAGAAAGCAGCGCTCGATACGGCTTTAAGAACCCATTGAGATAATTTTGGTAGCTACCGATTGGATAAACGACATCGCCTGTATGCAGCAAAAAAGAACTCTCTTCAGACTGCTGCATGATTTGCTGAGCAAAGCTTTCACTAAAGTTTTTACCCAAGCTCTTAGCTGCCTTTAAAGATTGGTTTCGAGCATCGCCAGCGTCAGTATCCCCCATCACCATAAATGAAAAAGGAACCGCTTCACTCGGCGCATCGGCGATCGCTAGCTCAGTCGCATAGCTCGAATTGAGAATCTTTTTAGAAAAGCCCATGGTTGTTAGAGTGAGTGCTATTAGCGCTAGATTGAGCCGCCTCAAAATCAATGGCGAAATCACCCGTGCCGCCATCCGCCTGATGGCGCTGTTCACTGCTGCCAGCGGAGCCATAGCCATAAGCGTAATAGCGATAGCCCCCAAAGCCATGCGATTTCACCCCGTTAGCCACCATTCCCAATACCGGAATTTTGGCCATTTTCAGCGTTTCAATCGTCTGGCTCAGCACCGTGCAGTCTGTTTTACCCATGCGAGTTACCAGCACGAGACCGTCGGTTTGCTGACCAATTAGGCTCACATCTGCCAGACCTGTGGTTGGCGGCGCATCATAAATCACCAAATCAAAGCAGCGCTCAAACGTGCCCATGAGCTGATGCATTTTGTGAGAAGCCAGCAGCTTAGCCGGATCAGGCGGCAATTTTCCGGCGGTCAGCACAAACAGATTGCCAGAGGGTTCGACCTGCTGAATCACCGACTTCAGCGGCACGTCGTCCGCAATCAAATTGGAGAGCCCTAGCTGATTAGACACATCTAAGCGCTCATGAACCTGCGGCTTGCGCAAGTCTACATCGACTATCAGTACCCGCTGACCCATTGCTGTAGCGACTTGCGCAAAATTTGCTGCGACCGTCGATTTACCATCTCCAGGCAGCGCCGAACTTACTAAGATGGAGG
>QBMP01000195.1:8908-10216 GCA_003242115.1 Phormidesmis priestleyi | reverse complement strand
ATTGAACGGCAGCGTCCCTAAAAGCGGCAGCTTGGTACCGGCTTTTAGCTCATCAACTGAGTGATACACGTTGTCGAGCTTCTCCATTAGCAGCGCTGCGCCCAGACCCAACAACAGACTCGCTACAGCTCCCACTAGCAAGCTGCGCTGAAGATCCGGTGAAATCGGCTTTGTTGGCTGCATGGGCGCTTCTATCAGCTGCCACGGAATTTCAGTTTGGGCGGCTTCAATCGTCAGCGTTTCTTGGGTAGCGCGAAAGCGAGTCAGCGCCTGGGTAGAGACTTCTAATTCTCGCTGCAAATCGGTGTAGACCCGAATCAGGCTTGGCAGTTGGCTTAGCCCCTGTGAAACTTGCTGTTCAGCGCCCGCTAAGGTTTCACCTTGGCCTTGCAATATCTGTAAATTGTTGGTGGCGATCGCGCCTTTAGTCCCCACCACCCGCTGCGCCTCCTGCTGCAACAGCGGCAGCATATTTGCCCGCTGCTCTTCTAGCACCCGAATTGACAGGCTATCAGGATTAAAGCGCGTCAGCTCCTCGGCTAGCTTGGTCTCTACGCTGCGCAATTCACCCAGCAACTGCTGATAAACGGGCGCGCCTTCTAGCGCCGCCAGCGCCCCAGAAGAATCTTGCAAGTTACTGTAGGTTTGCTTTGCTTCAGAAAACTCTCGCTCTAACTCTAATCGCTGCGTCATCAGACTTGATTGCGTCTCCGAAAGCTGACCAGACTGAAGTTCAGGTGTAATAAAATTGTACTGACGGCGAAAACTTTCGAGCTTGGCCTGAATGCTATCGACCTGCGATTGCAGCGTCGGCAGCTGTTTTTCAATAAAGTTTATGCCCTGACGCAGGTTCGTTTGGCGCTCGTCCAGAGAATATTCTAAGTAGGCTTGAGAAAGCTTATCAAGCACCACTTGAGCCTCTGTCGCACTAGCGCTGGTATAGCTGACTTCCAAAATCTTGGTTTCACCTAAGCGGGTAATGCTTAAGTTATTGAGCAGCGTTAAATAGCTGATGTCGGGGTATATGAGCTGTAGCTGATCGGCAACCGGATTTATCAGCTCTGGGCTGCGCAGCACCTGTACCTGAGTTTCATAGTCTAGGCCAGACTTAGCTAGCCTTTGATCGCCCAGTGCCGAGGTCAGCTCCGATAAATCTTGATCGGCATTGACCGGCTCTACCAGCATCCGAAACTGCCCTTTAAAGATTTCAACTTCTCCTAAAGTTTTCACCGCTACACCGCTCATCACCAGCGCCGCTACGCCCGCAATCACCCAGGCTCTGCGGCGCACCACCATCAGCAAATTGCG
>QBMP01000195.1:8000-8883 GCA_003242115.1 Phormidesmis priestleyi | reverse complement strand
GGGCGTAGCGTTGCCACGACTCTAAAATTGAGCCGGTTCCTGGCGGCAAAAATGGGCCAGTTGCAGGGATTGGCACCAGAGACGTCTCAGCTTGAATCTGAGGATTAATCTGGCCGTCTTGATCATTGGAAACATTAGAACCATTGGAACCATTGGAACCATTGAAAGAAGACGCGGCCGGAGAGGGTTGAAAAGGTTTCATGCGATCGCAACAACACGGCTAGAAGACTAAACAGGCAACAAACTAAACAGCCAACAAAAACAATCCAGATCCACTAATATTAAGCGTCCTCTGACGCTTAATCATCTTGAGAAACTTCAAAAGAACAGTCGTAACGGCGCTAATATCTGCAAGAACGGACTCAAGATACCGCCCACCGCATCGTTAAACCGCGCTCTGCCGTTGCGCCCCACTACCACCACATCATTATTCAAAATCAGCGGGTTTTTCTCCTCGTCAATTCCCTGCGCTAAATCGACTTCTACCTGTCGCTGCGTCACGGTTCCATTCGGATTTAAGCGCAGCAGTTCAACTGTTTCTGTAGCCCGGTTATTAAATCCGCCTGCTGCTAACACTGCCTGATTTAAAGTCGTATTGGGAGACACTTGCAGCGTTCCAGGCCGCTCCACTTCACCCACGACATTGATATTGACCGTATCCGGTGAAAAATTCGCTGCCGTCAGCTGGGCAATTTCGCTCGGCGTACTCTCACTCGCCACTGGAATAATCACCGTATCGCCCTGCTGCAACACCAAATCTTGACTGAGATCGCCCGCTTGCAGCAACTGCCAAAAATCGAGATTAATCAGTTGCTCAGCGCCACTGCGGGTAATCCGGCGCACTTGAATATTACGAATATCCGCCGAAGGCTTAATTCCGCCC
>QBMP01000195.1:0-7825 GCA_003242115.1 Phormidesmis priestleyi | reverse complement strand
CGAGGCCTTACTTCCGCCCGCCGTTTGCACCACTTGGGTCACCGTCGTCCGACCTTTGTTAGAGGGTGTGTTAGCGCCTGCGGCATTGCTTGCACCTGAGCCAAATTCGTACGCACCCGGCCTGAACACTTCTCCAACAACCGCCACGGTCATCGCCTGATCGACATTAGAAGCCAGGTTAGAAGCCGACAGCTGATTGGTTTCAGCAATGTTGACCGTTGCCGTTTCACCAATCACAATCGCATCGCCATCTCTGAGGGCCAAATCCTGCCGGACGTTGCCGTTGTTGAGCAATTCCCACAGATCGAGTGTGATCGTTTGGACAGGGCCATTGCCCGTTGATCGACGGAGCTGTACCCGATGCAGATCAGCCGCTTGAGTGACACCGCCTGCCGTTTGCAAAGCTTGGGCTACGGTCGGGAACTGGGCGTTGTTTTCAGGCGTCAGGGTGTATAAGCCAGGGCGGCTGACTTCACCCGCGATCGCGACTCGTAACGGCCTCGGCGCAGTGAGCACTACCGTCACCTGCGGGTAGCGCAGTTCTCGGCTATAGGCGCTCGAAATTCGATTACCTGCCTCTTGCAAGGTGAGGCCACTGACGCTGACTCGCCCCACCACTGGCAAATTCAACGTGCCGTCGGCGAGTACCTGCTGCGGCCCGCTGTACTCAGGCACATTAAAAATTGCAATGGTCACCGCATCGCCTGGACCCAAAACGTAAATATCGCTAAGACTGCTGACGGTGGCGCTATTGCTACTAGCACCTGAAGAAACTGGTAAAGCCTGATTGGATACCTGTGGAAGCTCTGCGGCCAGAGCCCCAGCGACAAATCTCGGCAGCCCATGAGTAGCGCTCACAGCCAAAGCAACCGATAAACTCAGGCGCTGGATCTGCTTAGACATCAACTGATTTTTCATTAAAATTCAAAGCTCACTGACCACAAGCTGAAAGTGTTTTAATTGCTGCTTTAGCGGATTCTCAATAGATCTTTTAGAGTACATGCAAAATACATAAAGCTAAGTTGATTTAAGAACTAACACCTATCCCTTAATCGTCAACTTTTGACTGTTAGCTTTGACTGTTAGCTTTGACTGTCAACCAACAAACAACTAACAGATAGTTAGCAAAAAGTCAACGGACGTCTACTACAAATAGATGCTTGCTCAGCACTCATCAAAGCAATCATTAAAAGGGCAAAAAGTGACTAATTTAGATGAACCATCACAACCTAGACCCGATACTATGCCATCCGTGGTAACTTTACTTCCGTGATTATTCGTTTTTGAGGCAAGCTTTTAAATCAATCAGGTGTCTTTACTTAAGTATTTTTACGGGTGATATAAAACTAAATACTGACATAAGCCAAACAGCTTTGCTCTCAATGCGCTCCCTGTAAAATTCAGACAAGGCTAATGGACACTCATATGAATTTAGCGTGAGCAAATATACAGCCGATTTCAGCGCGATCGCACATCCAAAGCATCTCTTAACCCATCGCCGACATAGTTGACACTCAGCACCGTCAAAAAAATCGCTAGCCCCGGAAAAACCACCAGATAAGGCGCACTGACAATATAGTTTTGAGCATCAAACAGCATTCGGCCCCAGGTCGGCACATCCGGCGGAAAGCCAATCCCCAAAAAGCTCAACGTCGATTCGGTAATGATCGCATTGCCTACGCCCAAGGTCGCGGCCACAATTACCGGGCTAATCACATTGGGTAATATATGCCGCCAGACAATGCGCAGCGGATGCGCGCCGAGCGATCGCGCCGCCTGCACAAAATTTTGCGCCTTCACAGCCAGAAACCCTGCCCGCACCAGTCTTGCTGTCGGCATCCAGCTCAAGCCGCCAATCACGGCAATCATCAGCCCAAAAATGCCTAGTTCTGGCCCTATCCAGCGCCGCACCCAGTCACGAAATAAATAGATGATCAGCAACAACAGCGGCAATTGCGGCAAAGACAAAAACAAATCGGTTAGCCGCATTAGCCCCGTATCAATGGCTCCCCCACAAAAGCCCGCCAAACTGCCAATCAGCGTGCCGACGGCAATTGATACCAGCATCGCCGCGACGCCAACGGCGATGCTAATTCTGCCGCCTAGCAATAGTCTAGCGAGCTGATCTTGCCCCAGGGGATTGGTGCCCAGAGGGTGCTGCCAGCTCGGCGGGGCAGTTGCTTTGGCAAAGTCAATGGTGCTGTAAGAGGCCGCATACAGCAGCGGGCCCAGGCTAACGCTAACCGCAATTAGGATCAGTGTCAGCGCCCCCAGCAAGGCCATGCGATCGCGCCTAAATCTTTTCCAGGGCATCAACTTTTCCAGGGCATCAAGTGGTGTGACCCGTCAGCGCAAAAAACACGTCATCCAAGCTGGGCCGACGCAGCGAAATGTCGGCTAGCGGAATTCCGGCTGACTCCAACCGCAGCACAATTTCAGTCAGGGTGTTCGCGCCATCGGGAGCCGCGATCGCCATCGGCCCCTCGTCTCCCAATTCTCCTGTAATCAGCTCACCCATATCTGCCAGCAGCGCCTTCATCTTCGGAATATCTGCCAAATTGGCCAGCCGCAGCTCACAAAACTTGCCGCCCACGCGATCTTTCAGCTCATCGGCGGTGCCTTCAGCGATTACCTGCCCGTGATCAATCACCACAATTTGATCGGCCAGCGCATCGGCTTCCTCCAAATACTGCGTGGTCAAAATAATCGTGATTCCCTGCGCTTTAAGATCTTGCACCACGCCCCACAGCTGCTGCCGACTGCGCGGATCGAGCCCCGTCGTCGGCTCATCTAAAAACAGCACCAGCGGCAGCACCACAATACTCGCAGCCAAATCCAGCCGCCTGCGCATACCGCCCGAAAAAGTTTTGACCTGTCGGTTCGCCGCGTCTATCAGCTCAAACTGCTTGAGCAGTTCATCGGCTCGGTGCTGCGCCGCCCCTTTTGAAAGCCGCAGCAGCCGACCGAAAAGAATCAGGTTTTCGCGCGCGGTCAGAGCTTCATCGACGGCGGCAAACTGACCCGTGAGGCCAATGAGCGATCGCACCGCCTCCGGCTGACGCACCACATCGTAACCCGCAATCGTGGCCTGTCCGCTATCCGGCACCAGCAAAGTCGTCAGACAGTTAATCGCCGTCGTTTTTCCCGCTCCGTTTGGGCCAAGTACCCCCAGCACCGTCCCCCTTTGCACAGCCAAATCAATCCCGCGCAGCACCACCGTCTCGCCAAAGCGCTTGGTGAGGTTTTTTACTTCGACGATGGGAGGCGGTAGAGCGAGGAGAGGCATTAGTAATTTTTTCGGCGGAGCAAGCCGTCGTTAAAGACTTAGGAAAAGCATGATACGTTCCAACCTGACATTCAAACCTCAGCTAGCATAGCGCTACCGGCCTAAAGAATTAGCTATCGCTGCCCATCACCTGCAAAATCTTTTCTGGCGCTAGCTCATGGCCAATCACCACGAGCTTAGTGAGCCGCTGCTCATCCGCCCGCCAAGGCCGATCATAAAAATAATCAAACCGATTGCCGACGCCATTGAGCACCAGCCGCATTGATTTTCCAGGCACCGCCACAAAGCCTTTGATCCGATAGATCTCCTGCTCACTTACCATCTGAGTCAGTTTTTGCACCAGCGCTGCGGGCTCAAAGGCTTGATCAAGCGTCAGCGGGACAGAGGTAATGTCATCGTCATGCTCATGCTCAGCTTCGTGGTCGTGGTGGCTGTGGCGATTGTCCAGATCGTCTTCTACAGCGGCATTGAAGCCTAGTAGGATATCTGGGCTGAGTTCGCCATAGCGACAGGGCAGCACTTTAACGCCATCGGCCAATTCGTGGTTTAGCCAGCTTTTGACCTTGCTCAGCTCGTCGTCACTAACCCGATCGGCCTTGGTCAGCAGCACCATATCCGCACAGCCAAGCTGATCTTCAAACAGCTCTTCAATCGGCGTTTCGTGGTCGAGGCTATCGTCAGCCTGCCGCTGCGCCTCTAGCGCATCCAAATCGCCCACAAGGTCACCTTTGGCTAACGCCTCACAGTCTACGACCGTGATCACGCTATCTACGGTGGCACTGGTGCGAATTTCGGGCCAGCGAAAAGCCTGCACCAGCGGCTTAGGTAGCGCCAGCCCAGAAGTTTCAATCACCACGCAGTCCAGCTCATTTCGCCGCGCAATCAACGCCTGCATCGTCGGCAAAAATTCCTCTTGCACCGTGCAGCAAAGGCAGCCATTCGCCAGCTCTAATATGTTCGCAGAGGGAATGGTTGCAGATAACGAGCTATTCATCTCATCAGCGCCCGCTTCATCACAGACCTGACAGTCGCGCAGCAAATCGCCATCAATCCCAACTTCGCCAAATTCGTTGACGATCACCGCAATTCGCCGTCCCTGAGGGTTTTGAAGCAAATTGCGCAGAAGAGTGGTTTTACCGGCACCCAAAAAGCCGGTGACGACGGTAACGGGTAGTTTGCTCATGATTTATAGCCTGGAGAGGGTCAAAGACGTCGCATGATTAGCCGTGCCGTGCCTGGTTGAATGCGCTCAGCTAGACTATCACGCCACCTCGGCAGACAATGGTGAAGCTTCATTGCAAACCTTGTGCAGACTTAACTTTATCCTCTATGCTCAAAGCCGTCATTTTTGATCTCGATGGCACCCTCACCGATAGCGACAAGGTGCATTTCCAGGTTTTTCAAGAAATTTTTGCTCAAAAAGGAATGGTGATAGACGAGGCCCTCTATCGTCAAAAAATTAGCGGTCGTCAAAATGCAGCGCTCGTAGCGGACTTTTTTCCTGACCTATCAGCCGCTGATACCGCAGCTTTTAGCATTGGCAAAGAAGCCACTTTTCGATCATTAGCCCAAGGCCAGTTGACGCCTTTACCCGGTCTGATGGACTTGCTCACACAGATTCAGCAGCGCCGCCTCGCGATCGCCGTGGTCACCAATGCACCGAACGAAAATGCGGTGTTTATGCTGAGTGAATTAGGCTTAGCGGACACCTTTAGCCCCGTGATTATGGCCGACGATTTGCCTCGCGGCAAGCCCGATCCACTGCCTTACCAAACCGCGCTAGATCACCTAGAAATTATGGCGAATGAAGCGATCGCCTTTGAAGATTCTTGCACCGGTATTCGTGCCGCTGTCGCTGCCGGGATTATCACCATTGGGATAATGACAACGCATTCACGTTCGGAATTAATGGCCGCAGGCGCGACGGGCGCGATCGCCGATTTTACCGGGCTGACGATAGCAGATCTGGAAGCCTTGATGAAGCCTTGATGAAGCCTTGAGACGGTATCCGCTTATTTTGAGGTCATTTTGGAATTATTCGGCAGCAGATTCTTCGCTTTGATTGCGGCGGCGGCGACAGCGCTCAGAGCAGTACTTCACCTCATCCCAGCACTTTTCCCACTTTTTGCGCCAGGTAAAGGGCTGACCGCACACTGGACAGATTTTGGAAGGCAAATCGGACTTGGCGCGCTGACGGGGCATGAGGGCTCAAAAGCTGTCGTACACTTTAGATCATGGCACAAAAATCTTTTTCTCAAAGCCCCTTTCCCTCACCTTTTTCCTCCTCCTTTCCCTCGATGGCATTAGCCGCTGTGCGAATAGTATTGGTCGCGCCAGCGGGCCCTTTGAATGTAGGGTCAGTGGCACGGGTGATGAAAAATTTTGGCCTCTCTCAGCTCTGGTTGGTCGCCCCGCAGTGCGATCCGCTAGGCACAGAGGCCATGCAGATGGCAGTTCATGCCAAAGATGTGCTGCAAGCAGCAAGGCTAGTGGAAACGATTCCCGATGCTTTGGTAGGGTGCGCGCGGGCGATCGCAACCACCGCCCGACAAAGAGGATTCGATGCTCCGCTAGATCTGCCTGAAATAGCGCTGCCGAACTTGCTTTTGCCGGAATATGACGCTTGCACCGATCTTCAGAGCGATCCCCAGACCAATATGCCGAATATGCAGGTCAAGGCTTGGGCGCAGACTGCGCTGATATTTGGCCCAGAAGACAGAGGCTTAAGCAATGAAGAGCTCACTTACGCGCAGAATTTTACCAAAATCCCTACCAACCCAAACTACAGCGCGCTTAACCTTGCTCAGGCCGTCGCTATCTGCTGCTACGAACTCTACCGAGCAAGTCAGCTTGTTCCGACTTCTGAACAAATTCCCCCAAAAGCTTTACGAAGCGACCCCAGATCTGGTAAAAAATCGGAACCTAGCATAAATAGCGATCCGCCTAACGCAGACACTCTCACAGATGAACTGCCAAACAGCCAGTCAAGCAGCCAGCGAAACAATCAGCTAAATGCAGCTAAACTAGACGATTTAGAAGGCTATTTTCAGCATTTAGAACGAGTGCTGCTCCAGGTGGAGTATCTGTATCCTCACACCGCCGCTAGCCGGATGCGCAAGTTTAGGCAGTTGTTGCACCGAGCCGCTCCTACCGCCAGTGAAGTTGCCTTGCTTAGAGGCATCCTTCGCCAAATGGAATGGGCGCTATCAGATTCAAATAAGGATCCTCTTTAGTCATGGCAGATGGCAGCGGTTCGCATAACAACGGCTTGGGCAATGGTTTGGGCAGCAGTGGTTTAGGCGGCGCTCGTCTGAACGGCGCGGCAAATGGCCCTAAAGATGGCCTGTCAAACAGTCGTCTAAACGGCGCTGCCAGCGGCAACACCGGTAATATCAATATTAAGTCTGATGGAGCGATCGCTCGACCTTCCAGACGGAGCCGCCGCGATCGCCGCCGCGTCCCGAACTCAGGCATTTTTGCAGGCGCTATCCCTCGCTTAGCTACGCCCATTCCAATCAATAGCGGCAGCCGCAGCAGTCGCGGAGATCGGCCAGTCGCTCAGCTATCTAATGGTTCACCCAATCGCCGTAGCCGTCAGCCGTCAGCCACCAGAAGCAGTGCGGTAGCCAGATCGCGCGCCACTGAAGCTCAACAGTCAGCTCAATATCCAGGCCGGGTACCTATTTCTCGGACACTGCCTCGCAAGCGCAACGCCAGACGATTTCGCAAAACGCCTGTGCCTATCCTCTACTTGGCTCGGCTGGCAATTATTGGCTTAGGCATGGCGGCAATTGGCGGCACATTGCTGATGGCAGCTATCCCAAAATACAGCAGCAGTAATGCAGCCAATACCGAAGTTACCCCGGCGAAGCCTGCCCCCGCCAAAGTAGCTCCCTTCCCCATTACCCTCAATCAGGAAGTAGCGCCGCTCAAAGCCAAGCTGCAAGGCTTACCGAATACCTATCCTGGGCTGAGTGCTACGGTTTTTTACGCCGATGTCGATACGGGTGACTATGTAGATCTATCGGGTGGGAGCGCGATCGCCGCTGCTAGCACCATCAAGCTACCGATTTTACTGGCCTTTTTTGAAGAAGTAGATGCCGGACGCATTGACCTCAATCAGGCGGTAGCCATGCTGCCAGAGCAAATTGCCGAAGGCTCAGGCGACATGCAAACAGCGCAGCCCGGGACTCAGTACACGGCGCTAGAAGTCGTGACGCAAATGATCATCAATAGCGACAACACCGCCACGAATATGATGATCGATCTGCTAGGTGGCGCTGAGGCTCTAAACGCCCGTTTTCTAGGCTATGGCCTAGAAAAAACCAAAATCAACGTCCCTTTACCCGACCTTACTGGCAACAACACCACCAGCGCCAAAGATCTTGCCCACACCTTATTACTAATTAGCCAGGGCAATACGCTGACGATGCGATCGCGCGATCGCGTCCTCAACATTCTCAACCGCACCTACAGCAAAGACTTACTCGCCGCTGGCATGGCCGAGCAAGGCGCACTCACCTACAATAAAACGGGTGA
>QBMP01000194.1 GCA_003242115.1 Phormidesmis priestleyi | reverse complement strand
TATCGCCATCTTGATCGGGCTTTCTCAGGCATCAGGCGCACAGCTTACCTCGCGCAAAAGCGGTCATTTAGAACTATAAAGATAGAAGAAACTATTGTTTATATACAGATAACATGGCGGCTGAATCTTCAGAGATGGCAAAACGGGTAAGAAATTTTGTGGTGGTAGCGATCGCGTCTCTCCTCAGCATTGCCCTCGTTCTCGGCTTGCAAACCCGCTCTCCTGCCGCCTCTCTATCCGAAATGGCCGAAGCCACTGTCCCGCTCGACAGCGCTTTAGCCAACGGCAAACCCACCTTAATTGAGTTCTATGCGAACTGGTGCACCAGCTGTCAGGCGATGGCCCCCGACATTCAGCAGCTCAAAACCGACTACGGAAACCGCGTCAACTTCGTCATGCTGAACGTAGACAACACCAAATGGCTCCCCGAAATGCTTAACTACCGAGTCGATGGCATTCCCCACTTTGAGTTTTTAACCGCCGACAGCCTCGAAAGCGGGGCTGCAATTGGCGAACTTCCCCGCGCCATCCTCGCTGAAAATTTGGAGGCGCTAATTAAGCGTCAGCCCTTGCCCCATGCCCAAATCAGCGGCAAAGTTTCTGATATTGCCACCGCCGCCAATCCGGTGAGCCCACCAGATGCCGACCCTCGCAGCCACGGCGCCCAGGTAATCGACTGATTAAATCAAACCTCGACTTTCGCTGCCGACTGCACCTGTGCGGTTGCTCCAAATTCGCTTATCCGAGGCTCAACCGATACTGACGTCACGCAGGCTGTCTCCTTCAGCGCTGCCTCAACCAGCCCCAAAAACATAGGATGCGGCGTATTTGGCCGCGACTGAAACTCCGGGTGAAACTGACAGGCGATAAAAAACGGATGGCTGGGCAATTCCACAATTTCCACTAGGCGGCCATCGGGTGAGGTGCCGCTCACCACAAACCCGGTCTCTAAAAACAGATTGCGGTAAGCATTATTAAATTCATAGCGGTGGCGGTGCCGCTCATAGATCACTTCTTTGGCATAGAGCCGACTGGCCAACGTGTTGGGCTCAATCCGGCAAGGATACAAACCCAGTCGCATCGTGCCGCCCAACTCCACGACGTCTTCTTGCTCTGGCATCAGGCTAATCACCGGGTTGAGCGCGTCTGCATCAAATTCTGAGCTGTTCGCTTCGGGCAACTGGGCAATGTGCTGCGCCCACTCCATCACTAGGCACTGCATCCCCAAGCACAGCCCCAAAAAAGGCAGCTTGCGTTCTCGCACGTACTGCACGGTGGTGATTTTGCCATCAATGCCCCGCGATCCAAAACCGCCAGGGACGACGACACCAGCGACGCCATCGAGATATTTTTCGGGGCCATCGCGCTCTATTTCTTCAGAATCAACCCAGCGCACTTTGACATCGGTGCTGAAGTTTGTACCCGCATGACGCAGCGCTTCGGTCACTGATAGGTAAGCGTCATTGAGCTGTACATACTTGCCGACAATCGCAATTTCAATCGACTTATCGGGGCTATAGAGCCGGTTTACCAGCGTAGACCACTGAGTCAGATCAGGCGATCGCTGCTCCAAATTCAGCAGATTCAAGCTCTGTACCGCCAACCCCTCTTTCTCCATATACAGCGGCACTTCATAAATGCTCGGCGCATCTTCGGCGGTAATCACGCAGTCAATCGGCACATTGCAAAAGCTCGAAATCTTCTCGCGCATTCCTTCTAGCAAAGGCCGTTCACTGCGGCACACCAAAATATCCGGCTGAATGCCAATCGAGCGCAGCTCTTTCACTGAGTGCTGCGTCGGCTTCGTTTTTAGCTCACCTGCCGCCGGAATCCAAGGAATCAGCGTCACGTGCATGTAGATCACGTCATTGCGCCCTACGTCCTGACGAAACTGACGAATTGCCTCTATAAACGGCAGCGACTCAATATCACCCACCGTGCCGCCAATTTCGACAATCACCACATCCGGATTGCGATTGCGCGCCACCCGATGAATCCGCGACTTAATTTCATTCGTCACATGCGGAATCACCTGCACCGTGCGCCCTTCATAGTCACCGCGCCGCTCTTTGTTGATCACCGCCTGATAGATTGCGCCCGTCGTCACGCTATTAAGCCGTGACATGGACGTATCGGTAAAGCGTTCGTAATGGCCCAAATCCAGGTCAGTTTCAGCCCCGTCTTCGGTCACAAATACTTCACCATGCTGAAACGGGCTCATCGTCCCCGGATCGACATTGATGTACGGATCGAGCTTAAGAATCGAAACCGAATAGTTGCGCGACTTCAATAGCCGCCCCAAGCTAGCGGCCACAATTCCTTTACCAATACTCGACACCACACCGCCGGTCACAAACACAAACTTAGTCATAATCTCCTGTCGCTGGGCTTTTTGGATTCTATTGGCTTCTATAGACCGTTTCTATGGGGTCGAAATTACCTGCGGGGCGCAAATACAATCTATCAATTGTGCCATAACAAATAGATTGCGGAGGGTAGCAAATCTGGCCTCTTAATCTTTCAAATCTCAGTAGCTGAAACTGGGTAACTGAAGCTGAGTGACTGAAGCTTCCTCGGCTACAATTCAATTACCCTTCACTCATGTTTGTGATATGCCATTGGTAACCGCAAAACGATTTGACCTAGCTGAGTATCAGCGTTTGAGCGAGTTAGGCTTTTTGAAAGCTAGCGATCGCATTGAACTCATTCGCGGAGAAATTGTCTATATGGCAGCGAAAGGGGTCGCCCACGAAGCTTGTATTGCTGACTTAAATGAAGAACTCATTCGCTGCTTAAAAGGCGCTGCAAAGGTTCGTTGCCAATCGCCCATTACCTTGCCACCGAGTAGCAGCCCGGAGCCTGACTTTGCCATTGTACGCAGACGCCTTGATAAATATATGACTGGGCATCCCAAGCCAAAAGATATTTTTTTGGTGATTGAGGTTTCAGATTCATCCATCACATATGACCAAACCGTGAAGCTGTCTATGTACGCTGAGCATGGCATTGTTGACTACTGGATTTTTAATCTGCTAGATGCTGTTTTAGAGTGCTATCACAACCCTTACCAAAATTTTCAGGGCGATTGGGCTTATCGCTCTAAGCAAGTTTTCCTACCAGCCGAAACTGCTGAATTGCCTAATTTGCCTGACAGTGATTCGCTCTCATTGCAAAACGTGTTTCCGCCTAGCCATCCCTAGCTACAAAGAAATCTCGCAAAAACCGCCTCTGACAGACAATATAGAGAGCAATAAGGGAAGCCCTCTGACGCGATCGCACCAAAGGGCCCTCTTTATTAATCCAATTAATCCACAGTTAGCTAGCACCAGCCAGAAAACCGATCATGAACTACCGGTGAAGGCCACTTCCGGAAACTTGCTCTGAGCTTCACTCATGGGCTTGGTCTTGCCTTCTTCCTGCCAATAGTTAATGATTTCAGTGGCTTTATTCAGCAGATCAACCCGCTCTTCATCCGTAATCCAGGACTTGGACTCAACTTCAGTCTTGAGCTGTTCCCAAGCATCGTTACGGGGCCAGAAAAAGTACGATGTCAAAGGGCTCGTCCCTTTACCCACGACCTGATCGACCGCAAGCGCGACATCTTTATCTAGCCACAGTACTTTTAAGATAAATCGAGCCTCTGGCGCACTCGATTCATTTGTAGACTCTACAGCAGACTCCAAGCGAAAACCTCCAATTATGATCCCCAAACGGGCGAAACAACAGCTTTTTAATCTACCACAATTTTACGGTACTTCTCTAGTGGTATCTTTCATTACAGCCAATTGTAGCGACTAATATACTGAACTGATAGGCTTACGCCCTCAAATGATTATAGCTAAATAATTATGACCATTATTCTTGTCACTGGCCCCGCCCGCTCAGGCAAAAGTGAATGGGCTGAGCGCTTAGCCACTCAAAGCGCGGAAAAAAATGGTCAGCAAATTGTCTATATTGCCACTGCGAAAAAAAACGCCAGCGATCCAGAATGGCAGGCTCGCATTGCTCAGCATCAGCTCAGAAGGCCGTCGCACTGGCAGGTTCAAGAAGTGCCGATGGCGCTAGCAGCCGCGATTCATCCCATTCACTGCCAAACCCATTGCCTCCTGATTGATTCGCTGGGCACTTGGCTAGCTAATTTGATCGAGCAACCCGACGATGAGTGGCACATCGCGCAGCAGGCAGTGATTCAAGCGCTAGGCCAAACGGCTGCCGATGTGATTATAGTCGCGGAGGAAACCGGGTGGGGCGTAGTACCGGCTTATGAGCTAGGTCGGCGGTTTCGCGATCGCCTCGGCACACTCAGCCGTCGAATCGGCGAAATCGCAGCTGACGTGTATTTAGTCACCAGCGGCTATGCTATCTGTCTTTCAGATATGGGAACAGCTGTCGGGTCTTCCATAGAGTTGATAGAGCCGATAAAGCCGATAGAACCGAAAATTCGCTAGCGCTACTTACTTGCAATTCTTAATTGTTTCCATTGGGGTTCGCGCCAGACAAAATCACTCGCTATTGTAAGAGGTAATTTTATGAGCAGTTGCTAAACCTAACCGATCAGACCATTGAGCAGCTCCTGTCACCGGCTTGGGAAGTCGTAAACTGCGCCCGCTGTGCCAAGCTGGCCCAACAACGAAATTCCCAAACCGCGACTACCCGTTGATAATTACCGCCACCTGCATCAAATGGCGGAGAGAACGGAGTCACAGTTAGATAGCTAATCAACTGTTAATCACGGTGCAACTGAATCAAGGCCGTCAGTACAGATCAGCCTCAGACAAATCAGACAGAAACTGTTTCCTTAGCGCGCTCATCGGTGCGAACAATATCGTAGGTCAAAAAATCTTTGGCCATGATCGTATTAGGGAAAATTGCCTGAGCCTCACTGAGCAGATCGCTGAGCTGCAAAGCGTTACCGGGGGCGTAGCGCGGGCTAAAGTGCGTCATAATCAGCTGCTTAACCTGGGCAGCTAGGGCTACTTGAGCGGCCATTGTCGAAGTCGAGTGCATCCGCTGATAGGCCAGATCCGCATCCTGATGGGCAAACGTCGCTTCATGAATCAGCACATCCGCGCCTTCGGCAAGTTCAATCGCGCTCTCACAAAAAACGGTATCGGTGCAGTAGGCCAGCTTGCGCCCAATAATCGTCGGCCCGCACAGATCCGCGCCGTTGATTTTGCGGCCATCGGTCAGGGTGACGACTTCACCACGCTTGAGATTGCCGTACAGCGGCCCCGGTGGAATGCCCAGCGTAGCCGCGCGTTTCACATCGAAGTGACCCGTGCGATCTTTTTCCACAATGCGGTAGCCGTGAGCCGGAATGCGGTGCTTCAGTCGCTGGCAAATCACTAGGTAGTCGTCATCTTCGTAGACTTTGCCCGGTTCGGTGATGTGCACCCGAATGGGATAAGAAGATTGAGTTTTGGAATAGCGGCGGCAGGCGTCTAAATACTTGGCCAAATCGGGCGGGCCGTACAGATCAATTTGCTGCTGGCCAGTGCCTGCCATGCCGCAGCTAGCGAGCAGCCCTGGCAAACCAAAAATATGGTCGCCGTGCATGTGAGTGACAAAGATGCGGCGAATTTGGCTAGATTTGAACTCGCTTTTTAAGAACTGGTGCTGAGTGCTCTCACCGCAGTCAAACAGCCACACTTCGGCTCTTTGTGGCAACCTTAAGGCCACACTAGAGACGTTGCGCGATCGCGTGGGTACACCTGAGCTGGTTCCTAAAAAAGTAATCTGCAAAGCTTTGAAGAGTTATTTGGAAAGTTAACGTTAATCTGCCAACTCTATAGTGACAGAGATTTACGGTAACGCGCAGCGGGCTTTAGCGGGGCGATAGTACGAAGCCCCCTCCTTCAGCAGGCTGCTTCTAAGTCAGCATTTGCCGACATTGCCGATCAATTCGGCAGAAAAGAAAGCAGTATTTTTGCGGCGATCGCGCTCACGTTTTGTGGGCATTCTTGAACGTTCGCAAGGCTTTTAGTCAGTTTTTTCGACTGATCTCGTCGGAATTAATACAATTGAGCCCGGTTAGCCAAGAACTAATTCATGAAGAATTATTACCAATGAACGGTAATTATTGATACACTTCTCCAGGGAGATTTAACAAGCTTTACTTGTTCATAGTTTTCTTGTTGCAAAGGGGGTGATTGCTATAGCGATTCAGCCTTTGTGTCACTGCCTGTGTAGGAGCATGCAGTCGAGTTTTCTCCACATTGAGATATCAATGAAATCAATTTAGAAATCGATTCAAGCACCTGAGTTTTCTTAGGTGCTTTTTTTTGAGTTCCTGACGTTAATTCGCCCCGCTATCCCAACGGCACCCACTGACTGAGAGAATTTGCGGTTTCATAGCTACCGCCTACGACGGTATTGAGCACCCACTCGCGCAGTAGCGCATTGACCGCCACCGGGTCGTCATCGTGAGGGCAGTGGCCCGCATTCAAATGGTGCTCTTCCAAACGGCTATAGTGCTGCTGAAACAGCGCGCCGCGAGCGTAAGTATCCATCCACGGATCGGCATCCCCCCAAATCAACAGCAGCGGGCAGCGCATTTTTTCTAGCAGCGTATCGACATATTCACCGCGCTCAGCTTTAAACAAAGCCGCAAAAGCCGCCGACGCTTCTGGATCAGTGGCCGGACGGTAAACATCTTCAATGAGCTGATCGCTTACCTCGGCTTTGTTGACATACACCTGCTCTAAAGTTTTGCGAATGTAGGACTTATTGCGCACAAATTGAAAAATTACCCAGCTTGGCACCGGCGAAAGCACAACGGTTTTAACCAGTTCGCCAATGGCTTTTTGCAGCGGATTTGCGGCCTCGTCGGACTGCTGTTCGCTAAAAGAACCGACGCCGTTGAGCATACAGACTCCGATGGCAGCATCCGGTCGAGTTGCGCCGGTATAGAGGCTGCTGTAGCCCCCAATAGAATTGCCTGCAACCACCGCAGGCCGCCCAATGATGTGGGTGATAAAGTCCGCAATCTGATCGCGCCAGAGGTCGGGGCTGTAGCCGCTGCTAGGCTTTGAGGAGCGACCAAACCCAATCAAATCGAGCGCGTAGGTATCAAAGTCAGCCTGCAATTCAGCAATATTTTTTCGCCAGTGGTCAGTCGATGCGCCAAAGCCATGAATAAGCAGCAGGGGCGGTTTGGACGCTGAGGAATTTGGGTCATGCGAATTTGGTGCTAGCGCTTGGACGTAATGCACCCGGTAATCGCGCCACTGCCAATAAGCTCCGTTTTGAGCCGGTGGGACGGGTGGCGTATGCAGAGGAGCCGTTGCGATCATGAGAACTTATGAAGAAACGTAAAGGGCTGTTCATAGTCTATCGCGCAGATAAACTAAAGGTGGAGTTTTAAAAGTGAGGATCGATGGCGGCGCTATCTCTCAATCGACGGCGCAGTGGCGCTGCCAAGAAACAGGCAAAAAAACGGTCTAAAGGCACTTGGTTTGAGCAGTTGATGGCAGCGATCGCGCTGATCAACCTCATACTGGTGCTTTTTGACCTCAGCTATATCCGCTTCCGCGATCTGTACCTCGATCTATTGCCCGCCCCAACCGTGTGGTATGGCGATCGCTTTAAAGGCATTGAGCCAGAACGCACCACTGTGAAGTATTTGGCCTTAGTGGACGATCTAAAGCAGCAAATGGCGGCAGATCCAGATCTATCAGAGCTGCAAGCGCAAGCTTTGCTGTCGAAAATCAGAACCCAAAGCGAAGCGGTGATTGATGAAAATCCGTTTGCAATAGCCAACAAATCTGGCACGCTGGAGCGGATTAAGAACCTGATGCGCGATCGTGTTCCAAACGAGGCGGACTCTTCCAAGCAGGCTTTTCGCACTTTTTGGAGCACTCGCTATCTCCAAGCCAACCGCGCGCCCCAGGAGCTAGCCTTTTTTGACCGTGAAATTCGCCCCTTAATGGCGACCAACTACTTCCGCAGCATCAACGAAAGCGGTAGCCCGACTGACCTATTTTGGCAGATTGATCTAGCTTTCATTGCCCTATTCGCCGCTGAATTTTTAGCGCGCACCTACGTTCTCAGTCGCCGCCATGCCCGCACAACCTGGATAGATGCGATGCTGTGGCGCATTTACGACCTGCCTTTGCTGATCGGATTTTGGCGTTGGCTCCGCGTTATTCCGGTGACAATGCGGCTGCACCAAGCCCGCTGGATTAACCTCGAACCCATCCGCAACCGCCTCAGCCGCGCTGTAGTCAGTCAGTTTGCCGTTGAGCTAACCGAAATTGTGCTGCTGCGCATGATTGACCAAGGCCAAAGGCTGATTAAAGACGGCGACATCACCCGCTGGCTAATGGCCGCTAGCGATCGCAGCCGCTACGTCGATATCAATGGCGTAGATGAAGTGCAAGCGATCGCCAAACACCTATCTGATGTGGTCATCTATCAGGTACTGCCCAAAATCAAGCCCGAATTAGACGCACTCTTGCAGCACACCGTGATCAGCGCCCTACAGCAAGCTCCCGCCTATCAAGGACTCAAATTCATGCCCGGATTTGACAGCCTCTCTGCCCAAATTTCTCATCAGGTAGTTTCAGAACTCTCTAAAACGCTCACTGAAACGCTTCAGAGCGTTTTTGCCGATGAACAAGGCGGCGTTCTAACCAATCAGCTACTGGCCAGCTTCAGCAACCATTTGCGCCAAGAGCTGCAAACCGCTCAAACGATGGATGAGGTACGCGGCCTGATTAATGACCTACTGGAAGAAATTAAAATCAACTATGTCGAAGGCATTGGGAACGAAGACACCGATCAAATTGAAGCCTCACGCTATCGGCTGTACGGAGCCTCGCATCAATCTCGTTAGCGATCGCCACCATACCTACCAGCGCGACACCTACCAACGAGTTTAAGCGATCGCTCATCCATCAGCATTACCCAAATACTC
>QBMP01000193.1:4243-8936 GCA_003242115.1 Phormidesmis priestleyi | reverse complement strand
GCGATATTCGTTTTCCACCACCTCGCCGTCATTGATGGTCGTGAGCTTGGTGCGCTCGGCTGTCATGTACTCTTTTTCATTGGGATGCACGAGCTGCTCTAAATACTGCTTGCCTAATTTTTTGATATCCTCAGGCTCATAGCCCAGCACGTTTTGAATCCAGCGATTCATGTAAAAATTGCTGCCATCGGCGAAGCTATCGACGTACAAAATATTGGTGCTAGCGTCAATAATGCCTTGAATAAAGCGCTGGCTTTCTTGCCAAGCCTGCTCAGCCTGCTCACGCTCAATCGTTTCTCGCTTCAGCTGACGGCGATATTTATCCAATGATAGGGAAAGCGCCTGCTTGTGCTGAAATTCAATGGCAGTAGCGCTTAGGATCGCAATCGACAGGGCCGCTGCCGTTTCCAGCGCTGTCCAGCGGTGCGCGGCACTGTATTCCCACCATAAGGCACCCACTACTTTTCCTTCAGAGCGCACGGGCACTTCTAAAAAAGCGCCTGGATTGTGGAATATCAGGTTTTGCTGGGTGAAGCAGCTGATGATAGAAACGGATTCGGCGACATTTTCAATGATCAAATTGGGGCGATCGCTCAAAGACTCAAAATAAATTGCATAGTCAGCCGTCGCCAGCACCTGACCATTCTTATGACGATCTTGAGCGCGCTCATAGCTATCAATCCGCTCAAATTTGTCAGATCGCCATAGCCAAAGACTGACTCTATCTGCCGAGAGCGCAACCGCAGCAGTGCTGGTGATAATGGCTGCTGCCGCTACTAAATCGCCGCTGTAAAGAGCCGGATGCTGAGAGAGCAGACTCAAGCTCTGCTGCTGCCGCTCTATCGAAGGAAGATCGGGCAAAGGAAGATCGGGTGATATTAGGTCTGCGGGTCGTCGCTGATTGGCTGGCTGATTGGCGGATAAAGTTGGCACCTGAGGGATCACTTGAGACCCCTTTAGGGGTGGATTTTGTGATGAATCAGTGGCGAACCACATGACAGATTGCTCTGAGAGAATTGACATTCTATTTACTTAAAAGCAACCAGATCTAAGGCTAATTACGTAACCTATGTTTCCCTTAGATACGGAGAATCGTTCAAGCTTGGGAAATCGGCAGTTAGATGGAGGTGAGGGCAGCGTCAGCGGAATTTTCATCGTAAAAACGGTTTTCTGATCTGCTATTTGACTATAATAATTCCAAATTCCAACTTGTCTGGGTTCCAACTTGCCTTGGTCTAGATCTACGAAGGTTTGTGTGAATAAAGTTTACAGGGTTGTTGATTTCGTGCGCAGCGAGATGTTACACCAGCGACAGATTTTGGGGCCAATGGCTAGAGCGTACTCACACAGCACAGGCCAGCCATTGCAGCTAGGACTAGCGTTCAAAGGCTAAAATTCGATGTACTTCAGAGTGCCTTGAGTCGGAATTAAACTACTCCAACTGATACTCCAACTGATCAAAGAGCGTCTATCGAAATAGCTTTATTCAAAAACGCTGCCAAAAAAGTTGATGGTTTCTGTGAGCGATTGGATGAAAGTATCAATTTCGGCGGGGGTGTTGTAAAAGTAAAGGCTGGCTCTGGCCGTAGAGGTGACGTTGAGCAAACGGTGCAGTGGCTGGGTGCAGTGGTGACCGGAGCGAATGGCGATACCGGACTGATCTAGAAAGGTGGAGAGATCTTGGGCGTGAACGCCCTCTACGGTGAAGGTGGCGATCGCGGCTCTACCTGTCCCGTCAGCATTGGGCTTAGGCCCGTAAAGCGTGACCTGCGGTACGGCGCTAATTTGCTCGTACAGGTAGGTCGTGAGCTGATGCTCGTAGTCGGCAATGCGATCCATTCCGACCTGAGTGAGGTAATCGACGGCTGCACCGAGAACGACGGCTTCAGCTATAGCAGGCGTTCCGGCTTCAAACTTATGCGGCAGTTCGGCGTAGGTTGAGCGATCTAAGTACACGTCTTGAATCATTTCACCGCCGCCCAAAAAAGGTGGCATCGCCTGCAAAACGTCTAGCTTGCCGTACAAAAAGCCCGCACCCGTTGGCCCACACATTTTGTGGCCCGAAGCGACCAGCCAATCGCAGTCAATCGCCTGCACATCAACGGGCATATGCGGCACACTCTGGCAGGCATCTATTAGTACCTTTGCACCGTACTGATGAGCGACTTTAACAATTTCAGCGATCGGATTAATGCAGCCCAGCGTATTAGAAACGTGGTTTACCGCAACCAGCTTGGTTCTATCGCTCACCAACTGCTTATAGGCTTCAAAATCGAACGTTTGCGAGTCAGTCAAGGGCACATGCTTGAGGACTGCGCCCGTGCGCTGAGCAATCATCTGCCAAGGCACCAGATTGCTGTGATGCTCCATTACTGAGAGCACAATTTCGTCGCCGCGCTCTAAATTGCTCCAGCCCCAAGCGTAAGCCACTAAGTTAATCGCTTCGCTGGCATTGCGGGTAAAAATCACCTCATCGCGTGACGCCGCATGAATAAAGGCTGCGATCTTGTCGCGGGCTCCTTCGTAGGCTTCGGTGGCGCGAGCGCTGAGGGTATGTACGCCACGATGTACGTTGGCATTGTCAACTTGGTAGTAGTGCAGCATGGCATCTAGCACCGCTTGGGGCTTTTGCGAGGTGGCTGCGTTATCGAGATAGACGAGGGGCTTGCCGTTGACCTGCTGGTGCAGAATTGGAAAGTCTGCTCGAACGTCATCTGCTAATAGGCGAACAGGTGAGGGGGCGGTGGTAGTGGTCATTGGCTGGTTATCCTGTGTCCTTCGGCGGTTAAGAAAGGGATTGGTTGAACGGAATGATTAATTGGATTGGTTGAGGCGATCGCTCAATGCCTGCCTGAGCGATTCCACCTCAATTTTTTCAATGATCTCCATCGCAAAGCCATAGCGCAATAGCCGCTGGGCTTGCTCTGCCGAAATTCCTCTGCTCTGAAGATAAAACATTTCATCTGCTTGCAGTTGGCTAACAGTTGCCCCGTGAGCGCACTTCACATTGTCGGCGACGATATTTAACTCGGGCTTAGTATCAATTCTGGCGTGCTTTGACAGCATCAGGTTGCGATTGAGCTGAGCAGCGTTGGCCATTTGAGCCGCTTTGGCGACATAGATTTTGCCATTGAACACGCTGTGAGCGCGGTCATCAACGATGTTTTTTTGAACCTGGGTGGCGCTGCTGTGGGGGTGGGTAAGGGCAATCAGGCTGTGGGTGTCGGCAAGTTGGCTGGCGGCTAAAGTGCTAAGCCCATATAGGTGAGTGTCAGTCTGGGAGCCGGTTTGATAGATTTCGTGGTGATGACGAGAGAGCTGTGCGCCTAGATCAATCGAGGTGCAGTGGTAGTGGCTATTAGCCGCCTGCGAAACCGCTGTTTTGGCAAGGTGAAAAGTTTGTGCGCCTTCGTCTTGCAGGCGGATATGGGTAACCTGGGCGCTGTCAGCTAGCCAAAATTCACTGACGCTGGTGTTGCAACGGGCCTGCTCGTCGCCAGTGAATGACTCAACGAGGGTGAACTTGGCGTGAGGTTCGGCGACAACTAGGGTTCGTAGATGAGAGATACTGCTGCCGACAGCACCTCGGATAATTTCAATCGGTGTGTCAATAACCTGATTTGCGGGTACCCAAACCACCATTACATCGGAAAAGCCTGCGGTATTAAGCGCGGTGAAAACTTCGCCGCTACCCTGAATTTGGGCGAGTTTGTCAGCGAGAAGTCCAGGGAGACTCTGAGAAATCCGCCGCGATGAATCCGTAGCGCTATCAGCGTCACTGCCCGAAACCTTGATATCAGAAGTCGCAATGAGTTTAGAAAGCGGCGCGATCAGCACGCCTGTCGGTGAACCGTTGCTTTCTACCGAAAAACTATCCGCAGACAGCGCTTCAGCGAAGTAACCGTTGAGCGTTGTTAGTTTGTATTGACTATCTATTTCAGCGAGTTTATTGCCAATTTCCGAGCCGATTTCAGCGCTAACGGCGGCGGCTTTCTCAGCCCGCTGAAAGGGATGATTGAGCAAATCAGACAGATCGGTAAAGCGCCACTCTTCGTCTTTGCCGTGGGGAAAAGAGCGTTCGTTGACGAGCGCTTGAGCCCGCTCTCTCAAAGCCTTTAGCCCTAAGCCCGACTCATCCGCAGCCGCAGATGCCTGAGTCAGCAAATGCTTCAGGTAAGTTGTTCTTTTGGTAACGTGAGTAGCCACTGCGGACTCATTTGCACGGGTCGTATTCATCTTTAATTGCACCAATTACGCGTTACGCGATCGCCTCTTCAGGCACCGTCTCTTCAGCCATGATCCAGTCATACCCGCGAGACTCTAGCTCTTGAGCAAGCGCTTTATCCCCAGTTTTAACAATTCGGCCCCGAGCCATCACATGCACATAGTCCGGCACAATGTAGTTCAACAGCCGCTGATAGTGCGTAATCAGCACCGTGGCATTATCCGGCGTACTGAGCTGATTCACCCCACCCGACACCACCTTGAGCGCGTCAATATCTAGCCCCGAATCAGTTTCATCCAAAATCGCCAAATCAGGCTGTAGCAGCGCCATTTGAAGAATCTCATTGCGCTTTTTTTCACCGCCCGAAAAGCCTTCATTGACGCTGCGATCCAAAAAGCTCACATCCATTTTGACAATCTCGGAGCGCTCTTCTACAAGCTCATCAAAGTCAAATACATCGGTTTCTTC
>QBMP01000193.1:0-4233 GCA_003242115.1 Phormidesmis priestleyi | reverse complement strand
GACGATGAGCATTGTAAGCAACTCGCAAAAAATCACGATTGCTCACGCCCGGAATCTCTAGCGGGTACTGAAAGGCCAGAAAAACGCCCGCATTGGCTCGCTCATGCGGCTCCAAGGCCAATAAATCCTGTCCTTGGAAGACCACTTCACCCGCTGTGACTTCGTAATCAGGGTGACCGGCCAGCACTTTAGAGAAGGTACTTTTGCCTGAGCCATTGAGCCCCATAATGGCGTGAATTTCTCCCGCCTTGACTTCAAAATTAATGCCTTTGAGAATCTCAATGCCATCGACGCTGGCGTGGAGATTGCGAACAGAAAGAACTGTTTTTGCGTTTTCGTTAATCATTTAGACAAAAGAGACAAGAATTATTGAGAAAGGCTCGGAGACAGCAGCCTAGAGGCAACAGCTTGGAGACAAAAAATGGGATTAGCCGACCGAATTTTCTAGCTTGAGGCTCAGTAGCTTATCAGCTTCAGCCGCAAACTCCATCGGCAGCTCATTGAATACATCCCGACAAAAGCCGCTGATGATCATTGAAACCGCATCTTCGGGCGAAATGCCCCGCTGAGCGAAATAGAAGAGCTGATCTTCGCCAATTTTAGAGGTTGAGGCTTCGTGCTCTACTTGGGCAGTGTTGTTCTGCACCTGAATGTATGGGAAGGTGTTGGCGTTAGAAGTGTCGCCAAGTAGCATAGAGTCGCACTGTGAGTAGTTGCGCGCCCCGTCGGCTTTGGGATTTATCTGCACGAGGCCGCGATAGCTATTTTTAGATTTACCGGCTGAAATGCCTTTGGAGATAATCGTGCTGCGGGTGTTTTTGCCTACGTGCACCATTTTTGTGCCGGTGTCGGCCTGCTGATAGTGGTTGGTAAGGGCGACAGAGTAAAATTCGCCGACGGAATTATCGCCTACTAACACGCAGCTTGGATACTTCCAGGTAATAGCTGAGCCGGTTTCTACCTGAGTCCAAGAGATTTTGGAATTGACGCCTTTGCAGAGGCCGCGCTTGGTGACAAAGTTATAGATGCCGCCTTTGCCGTTTTCGTCGCCAGCAAACCAGTTTTGGACGGTGGAGTATTTAATTTCCGCATTGTCTAAAGTGACTAGCTCAACGACGGCGGCATGGAGCTGATTGCTGTCGTACATAGGCGCAGTGCAGCCTTCTAGGTAGGTGACTGAGCTGCCTTCTTCGGCGATGATCAGCGTGCGCTCAAACTGGCCTGAGTCGCCGTTGTTGATGCGGAAGTAGGTAGACAAGTCCATTGGGCACTTGACGCCTTTGGGAATGTAGACGAAAGAGCCATCAGTAAAGACGGCAGAATTGAGCGCCGTGAAATAGTTGTCACCGACGGGGACGACGGTGCCCAAATATTTTTGAATCAGCTCAGGATGTTCGTGAACGGCTTCTGAAATGGAGCAGAAAATCACGCCGTGCTTAGCAAGATCAGCTTTAAAGGTGGTGGCAATCGAAACGCTGTCAAAAATCACATCAACGGCGACGTTGGCCAAGCGCTTTTGCTCATTGATAGAAATGCCGAGCTTATCGAAGGTTTCGAGCAGTGTCGGATCGACTTCATCTAAACTACCGAGTTTTTTTTCGGCCTGCTTGGGGGCTGAGTAGTAAACGATGTCGTTGTAATTAATCGGTGGATGGGTGACGTTGGGCCAGCTAGGTTCAGTCATGGTGAGCCAGCGGCGATAGGCTTTAAGCCGAAAGTCGAGCATGAAGGCGGGCTCGTTTTTCTTGGCGGAAATGGCGCGAACCACATCTTCGCTGAGGCCACGAGGAAGCGAATCGGCTTCGATATCAGTAATGAAGCCGTATTTGTAGGGTTGACTAACGACGGACTGAACGCTGGAAACCATGGGCAGTGGGCTTTGGGGAGGGGTGGAGAAATCGAGCAGCGGCGGGCGGGCAGGCGTGAAGCAAAAAGGCGCTGACGGCTATGCCTTAACGGCGTTTGTCTCAGCGCGAATTTGCTCGAAGGTGATGTCTTGATCGGTGCCGGAAAAGGGGTTGTCTTCAGTGAGGAACAGCATACAGTGGCATTCTTGGCGCTCTTGCATGGGGACGCAGGGGCAGTTCCAGTAGGCGGATTTGACTTCGGCTGCTTTGTCTTCGTAGTGACGGCAGGGGCATAGCGGCGCGCCGAGATCGTCTTTGTGCTTGGCCAATCCTTCGATCACAACGGCGGTCACGCCTAAGTCTTGGCAGAAATAGGTGCCGGTACGCTTGGCGTAACTCTGAGAAAATTTCCGCATGATTTCGAGACTTTTATCGGAGCCCTGGTTAGGATTGGGGACGCTCATTGTGCTTAAAAAAGAAGGTGGATGGGGGAGTGATATGAGGTCACTAGGCTTAATGATAGTCAGCCTTGATAGTCTTGGCTTATATGGTTTTGATTTAACGGCTTTGGCGGTAGTCTAAGGACAGCCTAGTGATTTTGGTCTAAGATTGAGTGAGTAAAGCAACATGGACGTTGTTTAACTACTATTAAAGGTTACTTTAATATCTTTACTTTAGCAACAAAAGTGTTTCTAAAGTATTGTGAACTCAGTCTTGCCAATTGAACCCTTTGGCTAAACCGCAATGACTTCTCAATCTACGATGTCTCAGTCCGCGATGCCTCAACAGACATCGATCACTAAAGAAGATATTTTACGCTTTTTGCTGAAGCAGGGCACGGCTAATGCAGGCGCGATCGCACAACATTTAGAGGTTACGCCGCAGGCAGTTCGCCGCCATCTCAAAAACCTGGAAGCGAGTGAGCTGATTGAGCATGAGACGAGTCAGGCAGGGATCGGTCGGCCCAATCATGTGTATCAGCTCAGTCGTAAAGGGCGAGAGCATTTTCCGGATCAGTATGATCAGTTTGCGCTGTCGCTGCTGAACACAGTGGCGGATACGCTGGGGCCAGAGCAGGTGAGTAAGCTGCTGAAGCATCAGTGGCAGAAAAAGGCGAAGGAATATCGCGAAAAGCTAGGTGATGCGCCTTTGAAAGACAGGATGCAGGTGCTGGTGAAGCTGCGGCAAGCGGAGGGCTATATGGCGGAGTGCTATCCGGCAGAGGATGCGGCAAAGGATGCACCCGGATTGTCGGCGTTTGTGATTGCGGAATATAACTGTGCGATCGCACACATAGCCGAATCGTATCCAACGGTGTGCGGGCATGAACTGGCGATGTTTGCTGTAGCCTTACCGGATTGCTCGGTAGAGCGCACGCACTGGCTGGTGAATGGAGAGCATCAGTGCGGATATTTGGTGAAGCCCAAAGCCGACAAACAGGCTAACTAGGGTCTCAGCACTCAGCTTTTTAGAATTTTCATCTATACGCTTACGTCTTATGTCTATACAGTTTTTGACGCCTGAAGAATCTGCTGCGGTCGATGCGGCGCTGCTGACTTCACCGGAGAAGTTTTTGACTCGGCTGACGCTTTCGACGGCTAAGCTGCTGGCTTATATTGCCAAAGACCTCAATACGACGGTGGAAGCGCTGACGAATGAGCAGATGATTGCTTGGTTTGAGGCGGATTCTAAGCGCAAGCAAAGTGAAGGGGTACAGGCTTCGGTGCTGAACTGGGAGGCTAAGGACTTGCGGGACGTGCTGGCTGAGTAATTAGAAAATGAGTGAAAAATGAACGGTACTGGTATCGTGGGGCCATAATTCTGATAGGAATATGCGGACTGAAAAGCCAGATGCATTCAGAGGGATGCTATTTTTGCATCAGTCTTTGAGCGCATCAGTCCTTAAGCGCATCCATGTGAGTGTGAATTATGAGCCGCTATGACCAGTTTGCTAAGGCGTATAGAAATTTGGATTTGTTGCCTTTGGATACGGCAGACAAAATCGAGCGGTTTCGAGTGCCTTATGCGCAGCGGACACTGCTGGAGCTAGAAGAAGCTGTTTTGGCACCGGTAGATAACAGCAAGACGATTTTTACGGGTCATAGGGGCTGCGGTAAGTCAACGCTTTTGGCTCAGCTAGCGATGCAGATGAGAGAGCAGAATCTGTTTGTGGCTGGGTTTTCGATTGCCAATATGGTTGAAATGTCGGATGTCAATCACATTAACATTTTATATTCGATTGGGCTTCAGCTTATGGACAAGGCTGAAGAACTCAACGTGCCCATAGAAGAATCTGTAAAAAACTCGCTGATTCAATGGTTTACTCAAACTAAATCGAAAACCTATACCGAACAGCTTAAGCAAGAGTTTTCGGTAGGGGCTAGCC
>QBMP01000192.1:3579-8972 GCA_003242115.1 Phormidesmis priestleyi | reverse complement strand
GTCTGCGAAACAAGAATCTCCGACTATACCCGTAGGGTTAGGGGGAGAGCGTCAAGCTATTAAACCCAGTAGATTTAAGTCTTTTCAATTTTAGGAGATCTGTATGGATAGTAAATCGACCGTTGTGTGGCAAGGAAGCCTCAAAGCAGGCCAGGGCAAAATCACCACTGAAAGCGGCGCACTGAAAGAATCGGTGTACACCTATGGCACCCGCTTTGAAAATAACCCCGGCACGAACCCCGAAGAGCTAATTGCTGCTGCCCACGCGGGTTGCTTCACGATGGCAGTGACCGATGAACTTGGCAGCGCTGGAATCACGCCTGAGCAAATTACCACCATTGCCAAAGTCACTCTTAGCACAGATGGCAACGAGCCCGAAATTACTCAAATTCATTTAGACGTGAGTGCTAAATTGCCCAGCGGCGATCCAGAGGCCGCCGAAAAATTTGAAAAAGCGGCTCAAACGGCTAAGAAAAACTGTCCTGTTTCCAGATTGCTCAATGCCGATATTGTGATGGATACTCACGTCCAAAGCTAAGCCCAAAACCAAACCTGGGGAGTTCATAGCAAACTCCACGCCAAAAGTCGGAGTGAATCTAACGGTAAATGCTAAGGCAAACCAGTACTTTCACCCCGACTTTTACGCGAACTGGCACAATAGAGGAGTTCCCCTTTACCCCATTAGCCTGTGTTAGCGCCCGAAACCCTATTTCCCTTTCCGCTAGACGATTTTCAGCTAGAGGCTATAGCAGCGCTCAACCAAGGCGAATCGGTGATTGTCTGCGCGCCGACTGGCTCCGGTAAAACGCTGGTCGGTGAGTACGCGATTCATCGGGCGCTAGCAATGGGCAAGCGGGTATTTTATACCACGCCGCTAAAGGCGCTTTCTAACCAAAAACTGCGAGATTTCAGGCATACCTTTGGCGATAAGAACGTCGGCCTGCTCACAGGCGATAGCTCCGTCAACCGCGATGCGCCGATTGTGGTAATGACCACCGAAATCTTTCGTAACATGCTCTATGGCACCACCATTGGCGAGGTCGGTACCTCTTTGCAAGGCGTACAGGCCGTTGTGCTAGATGAATGCCATTACATGAATGACCGTCAGAGGGGCACCGTCTGGGAAGAATCGGTGATTTACTGCCCGCCTGAAGTGCAGCTTGTGGGCCTTTCTGCAACCGTCGCCAATGGCGGCCAGCTTACGGACTGGATTGCCGAAGTGCATGCCCCTCCCCGCCTAATTTATTCAGATTTTCGCCCGGTGCCGCTGAACTTTCACTTCGCCGTCGAAAAAGGGATCTTCCCGCTGCTCAATTCGCAAAACAGCAGTCTTCATCCCAAGCTAAAGAACTACCGCAAGCCTGCCCGCCATCAGCGCGGTCAAAAGAAGCCGCCCGCAGGGGCAACCCTACCCGGCATTGTGAGTCAATTGCAGCAAAAAGACATGCTGCCCGCCATTTACTTTATTTTTAGCCGTAAAGGCTGTGACAAATCTGTTCAAGCTGTTGCTCAGATGAACTTAGTCACTGCCGCCGAGTCAGAGATGCTAAAGCGCCGGATTGATGCCTTTTTGCAGAAAAATCCTGATGCTGTTCGGGCCAATCAGCTGACGCCCTTATACCGGGGGATTGCCGCTCACCATGCCGGAATTTTGCCTGCTTGGAAGAGTTTGGTTGAAGAGTTGTTTCAGGCTGGTTTGATCAAAGTTGTTTTTGCGACCGAAACGTTAGCCGCCGGGATCAACATGCCTGCTCGGACTACGGTGATTAACAGTCTTTCTAAGCGGACGGATGACGGACACCGGCTGCTTCATGCGTCAGAATTTTTGCAGATGTCGGGCAGGGCTGGTCGACGAGGGATGGATAAAGAAGGCCATGTCGTCACGGTAGAATCACCTTTTGAAGGGGCACAAGAAGCGGCGAAGTTGGCCTTGTCACCGCCCGATCCGTTGGTGAGCCAGTTTACCCCGAGCTACGGGATGGTGCTAAACCTGCTGCAAATTCATACGGTTGAAGAAGCGCAGGAGCTAATTGAGCGTAGCTTTGGGCAGTACTTGGCGACGCTGGGTTTGAGGCCGCAGAAGCAGGCGCTTGAGACGGTAGAAAGAGAGATTGCGGTTCTACAAGATCAGGTTGCCTATGTGGACGAGGAGGCGATCGCTGACTATGAAAAGCTGCGTGGCTGGCTCAAAGAAGAACAGAGACTGCTGAAAATATTGCAACAACAAGCCGCCGAAAATGGGCCTGGAATTGATCCGGTCGCGGTTTCATTTGCGATGTCGGGCACGCTACTCTCACTCAAAGGTAAAAACATTAAGCTGCCTGTGCCCATGCCAGCGGTGTTGGTAAGCAAGCAAGCTGGGCCCGGACAATTTCCTTTGTTGGTCTGCTTAGGTCAAAACAACCGTTGGTATATCGCAACAGTTAAAGATGTAGCGATGCTGCATAGCGATTTGGATCGGCTGCGCGCTGCTGATGCGCTGATTCCACCGGCTGCTCTGGCTAAGGCTCCTGGTTCCACTCGTAAAGGCGATGCGGAAACAGCGGCGGTAGTGGCTCAAATGCTGGATAAAATACCGGCTGAGCGGCTGCAAATGATGGGCAGCGAAGCGCAAGCCCCTGAAGTCCAAGCTCAGCGCCAAAAGGTAGAAGCAGTGATGAACAAAATCGCCGAAAATCCGCTCGGTCAAATGGAGAACCCGAAAGCAATTTTGAAACAGCAGCAGCGGCTGAGAAGGTTGCAGGAAGAAAGGCGCGATCGCGCTCAAAAATACGAAGGCCAAACCCACCGCTACTGGCAAGAATTTGTCGGCCTGATGCAGGTGCTCGAAAACTTTGAATGCTTAGAAGACAATGCTCCGACTGAGCTAGGGCAGCTCTGCGCTGCTATTCGCGGTGACAATGAGCTATGGCTCGGCCTTGCTGTCAACTCAGGCGAACTTGACGCGCTAGAGCCTCAGCAATTTGCCGCTGCCTGTGCGGGCATTTTGATGGAAAACAGCCGCCCCGATACCTGGATTCGCTTTCAGCCCACCAGCCCTGTAATCGAAGCGCTAGAAGGGCTACGCGGCCTCAGACGACGCATTTTTCAAGAGCAGCGGCGGCAAGATATTCAAATTCCGGTGGCGCTAGAGTGGGATCTAATTGCGCTAGTCGAGCAATGGGCACTCGAAACCGAATGGGCCGATCTCTGTGACAACACCAGCTTGGATGAAGGCGATATTGTCCGTATTTTGCGCCGTACGCTCGACTTTTTGTCTCAAATTCCCTACGTTCCCTTCCTGCCGAGTGCGGTCAAAGCGACCGCCCGCCAAGCCGCCTTCCTACTTGATCGCTTTCCTGTGAACGAAAGTGCTGGATAGCGATCGCGCCATTAGTCTAGTCAATTAGTCTAATCAATGAATCTAATCAACTAATTATGTCGAAGTATTAAGCAGCTTTAAGACCAAGGATAGAATAGAGCGGTGAGAATAGAGTTTGATGCCCTCATCTACACTATGCAGCCAGAGTGCAGCCAGAGTATGCAGCCAAAAGACAGCCAATACCTAGTCGATATGCTTCATTCAGCGCAGCGCATTCAAGCCTGCACTGCTCATTGTTCCATTCAAGACTTCTATCAAGACATCCGGCTACAGGATTCTGTTATTCGCCGATTACTCACGATCACCAAGTCCTCACGGCGAATTTCTGAAACAACCCGTCAAGACATCAGCCGCATTGACTGGTCAGCGATGACTACGCTCAAAAGTCGAATCATGCGAGCAGATAACACGCTGGATGAAGATCAGGTCTGGGCCTTGATTCAAACAGAAATTCCTGCTTTGATTAAAGCGCTCAGAGCGAGAGTGTCAACTAGGCCAGAAGACTTTTTCTCTGACCAAATACCCCAAGTCTGAAGCCGCTGCAACGCCCATCACAATGCGCTCATCACAATGCGCTCATCACAATGCGCTCATCACATTGTTAGAGCAGCAGATCAGCTCAAAAACGTCAGAAAAAATACTAACAAAAAAGCTCCAGACGGTTTATTGCCTGAAGCTCTTTCGACTTGATTAATTCTTTTAATCGATCAAATCTATCCAGTAGTTACTGAACCGTTAACAGTTCAGATACCTGCCTAGCGGCGAGGCTCACGGGGCTTAGCTTTGTTCACGCGCAGATCGCGGCCCATCCACTCAGCGCCGTCGAGTGCGTCAATGGCGGCTTGCTCTTC
Organism: Phormidesmis priestleyi; assembly: GCA_003242115.1. Lineage (GTDB taxonomy): Bacteria > Cyanobacteriota > Cyanobacteriia > Phormidesmidales > Phormidesmidaceae > Phormidesmis > Phormidesmis priestleyi_A. Next base: position 4,760 of record QBMP01000192.1, on the reverse strand, counting down.
AGCATCGCTACCCAAGTCAACAAAGGCAAAACCACGGACACGGCCTGTTTCCCGGTCAGTCGGTAGCGTCAGACGCTTAACCGTTCCGTACTCGGCAAATACACCGCTCAAATCAGCTTCAGTCACGTCGTAGGAAAGGTTTCCAACATAAACGCCCATAACAAGAGTCTCCAAAAATTGAGAAAATAAAGAACGAGAAAAAACAGAAAAGTGACAAACAAAACAAGCCTTAAGACTCTCTTGCGAATCTAAGGCTAATCGGAATATTGGGTTGGCTGATCTAATTGCTGAGTAACAAAACTCGAACAGCAATAGCGTATCCAACAAAAATTCAGTCTAGAAAAACTTAGCAAGCAGGAATGAAATAAAGAATGTATTGACTTAGATTTTGGCCTAGCTTTGAACCCAGTATTGGCTTAATACTGGCTCAGCGTTGACCTAGTTGCGAGGCTCACGAGGCTTGGCTTTGTTCACTCGCAGGTCGCGGCCCATCCACTCAGCGCCGTCGAGCGCATCAATAGCAGCCTGCTCTTCAGCATCGCTATTGAGATCTACAAAGGCAAAACCGCGTACACGACCAGTTTCGCGATCTGTGGGAAGGGTTACGCGCTTGACGGTGCCGTGCTCGGCAAAGACGCCGTTAAGGTCGGCCTCTGTCACGTCATAGGAAAGATTTCCTACATAAACGCCCATACAAATAGTCTCCAGAAATTAAAACAGGGTATTGAGAATGATAAGTCGGACGGAAGCCTGTAAAAATCAAGGGAAAACCTTTGAAAACAGAAAAGCAAACCTGTAGCCGATAATCGAGTTCTTCTATCTATATCTTATAGCGAATCTGAAATCAGATCACAGAAAATCGCAAACTTATCGTCACAATTTGATGATTCGTATTAATCCAAATCGCTACCGATGACTATTACTGTAGCAGCACATTCACCTGAGCGCCATGATCACCACGCCGCTTACCATAATGGCTGCGCCAGTCAGTCTCGCTTGCAGTCCTTTTTCGCCGAAGAAAAAATGACCGATTAGCACCGAGAGCAAAGCGCTCATGCGCTTAACTGCGATCACTTGAGCGACCGGGGCCAGCGGCAAAGCCAGCATCTGAAAGGCAATGGCGATCGCATTCAATCCGCCAGTTGTGACCAGAATCTGCCATTGGCTGATCAGCTCAGCAG
>QBMP01000192.1:0-3569 GCA_003242115.1 Phormidesmis priestleyi | reverse complement strand
GCTCAGCAGTGACGACGCTTAGCCTACGACCCGAAAAAAAGACAAACGGGATCATGCCAGCGGCGATCACTACAAAAAGCGAAAGCGCCCAAAACAGGGGCGAAGAATTCACTACGCCAATCTTGTCAAAATTTGAGGTAATGCTCCAAATGAAGGCCACACACAGCATCAGCCGACTGCCCGGATTATGTGCCATCGCTAGCAAGGGAGCCCATACCCCACGGGTTCGATCTGCTCCCAAATTCAGCACATAAGAGCCCATCACCAGTAGCATAACGCCCAGCCCATCAGCCCCGGTTGGCCATTCCTGCACGATCAGCGGCGAAGTCACCAGCAAGAATAAGGGCGTCAGGGTCACCAGCGGCACCGTCAGCGACAGATCGGCTAGCTTCAGCGCCCGCACGTACAGCGTAAACGCCAAAATATTTAGGCTGCCGCCAATCAGCAGTGCTACCCAGAAACCGGGCTGAATGGTGGGAATGCCTGATATCCACAGCACTGGCAGTAAAAATATCGCTCCGGCTGACATGGAGCCGAAAAGCACTGAGTATTCGTCTAAGGTTTTGAGACTTTGTTTGCCAGTGGCGTCTTTGCAGGCTTCAAAAAAAGCAGTTAGGGAGGCGAAAAGAAGCCACATATTTGCCAGATGTTGTAAGTAAGGAAGAGTGCTATGGAAGACAGCCATTGGTACTGCCCTATTGACTATACTTTTGACTAAGGTTCAGCGACGTATCGCCAGTACCCGCTTATTGTTTTCGTTCGCTATCTATGTCGCTATCTATGTCGCTATTTAGTAGGAGCCCGTTGAGTAACCAGCAGAGCAACCAGCCGCACAAGCAAGCGCTGATCGAGCGCTTTGATCCCAGCGGTGTAGGCGTTAATAATGGCAATATCTTTGGCTTTCCGTTTGATTACGAGACTGCCGACATCATTATTTTTGGGGTGCCGTGGGAGGTGACGGTATCTTTTCATAGCGGCACAGCTCAGGGGCCAAAAGCAGTGCTTACCGCTTCGCCACAGCTTGATTTTTATGATTATGACAATCCGCTGGGCTGGCAGCAGGGTATCTATATGCCGCCGATCCCGGATTGGATTGAGGCGCAGAATGGGGTGCTGCGATCGCCCGCCAAAAAAATCGTCGAGGCCACTGAGCAAACGCTATCTCTACCTGATCCGCAAGATCTTCAGCAGGTGAACGCAGGCTGCGCCGACCTCAATCAGTGGCTGCAAGCAGAAACCCGCAAAGCCCTCACCGCTGGGAAGACAGTCGGCATTCTCGGCGGTGATCACAGCGTTCCGTTGGGCGCATTGCAGGCCCTGAGTGAGCAGTATCCCAGCTTCGGCATTCTTCATTTAGATGCACACTGCGATCTGCGCGATGCCTACCAAGGCTTTCAGTACTCCCATGCTTCGATTATGCGCAATGCCTTAGAGATACCGCAGATTTCTAAGCTTGTGCAGGTGGGTGTACGCGACGTTTCGATGCGTGAAATTGAGTTTGTCGAAGCCAGCAACGGGCGCATTGTGCTGCATCACGATACGGCTTTGAAGCGATCGCGCTACGAAGGCACCCCCTGGCGCGAGCTGTGCCGCAAAATCGTGGCCGACTTGCCCCAGCAGGTCTACATCAGCTTTGATATAGATGGCCTTGATCCCAAGCTCTGCCCCGCCACCGGCACTCCCGTCCCTGGCGGGCTAGAGCTAGACGAAGCCTTTTGCCTGCTGCGTGAAGTCGCAGACAGCCGCGAAATCATTGGCTTTGACCTTTGCGAAGTCGGCCCCGATGACTGGGACGGCAACGTCGGTGCCCGGATTATCTACAAGCTGTGCAACCTGATTGGCCTCAGCCGCCAGCAGAACTCAATCTAACCTCTGCCAGCCGCGAGTTTTAGCCGCGACAAAAGACCCAATTATCCGGCTCGGAACGCGCCTCGCTAAAAGCGTAGCCTTCCGTATCAAAAGCTTTCATTTGCTCAGGCGACTGAATCCGCTGACGAATTACAAAATCCACCATCAGTCCCCTGGCCCTTTTGGCATAAATCGCCACTATTTTGTAGACGCCCGCCTTATTTTCCTTGAACGTGATATTCAGCACCGGAGCCTTTAGCGCCTTGAGATTGACCGATTTGAAATATTCCTGAGAAGCCAAATTCACCAAGCAGGGTTCAGCCGCTTGCTTGAGGTCGGCGTTGAGTAGGTTTGTGATGCGATCGCCCCAAAACTCATAAAGGTTTTTCGCCACGACTTTGCCGCCTTTTTTCGTCACTAGCTTCGTCCCCATTTCCAGCCGATAGGGCTGCATCAAATCCAGTGGTCGCAGCACCCCATACAGCCCCGACAAAATCCGCAAATGCGCTTGGGCAAACGCCAGATCCTCGTCGTCATAGGCTTCAACCTGGATGCCTTTGTACACATCTCCTTTAAAAGCTAACAGCGCCTGTTTGGCATTTTCAAGCGTAAACGGCGTGTGAAAATCTTGATAGCGCTGGTGATTGAGCTGCGCGAGCTGATCGCTAATGTGCATCAGCGAAGAAAGCTGTATCGGATCGTAGCCGCTGAGCTGCTGAGCCAATACTTCACTCTGTGCCAAGCCTTCCGGCAGGGTAAAATGGGGATAACGGCCCCCTGAATAATCCAGCGTCTTGGCTGGAGAAATCACCATCAACATTGGCCGTGCTACCTAGAAACTGCTCAATTTAGCATCTGCTAGCATTCGTTATACACTAAAAAACAGAGCAATCTGGCCCCGTTTATTTAGCTCAGCTCTATCTAGCCCTATCCAGTACAGTCTATCCAGCCCAGCCTATTCATGCCTTTGGAACCAGGGCAATCCGCCCCAACCCCAAACCAAACCGACTCAACGCCAAATTCCTCTTCGCCCAACCCAAATCCCGAAACGCCTGCCAATTCGATTGTCACTTCAATTGATAGCGCCCTCAACCAGCTCACGAAAGCCGACAAAAAGGCTCAAGCTCAAGCCGTCTTTGACCTTGGGCAAGCCACCTTCGAGCGAGGTCGTTACCGCAAAGCCCTCACCTACTTTCAAACGGCGCTTTCACTTTCAAATCCGATGGGCGCACGCGGCGGCGAAATTCAGCTATGGCTGGTCAATGCCTACATCGCCGCTGGTGACAATGAAGCGGGTCTGGCCCTATGCCGCAAGCTCATCCTTCACCCCGATCTCGAAACCAAGCGCCAAAGTAAACGCCTGCTCTACATTCTCGAAGCCCCTGAGCTAGAGATGAAGCCCGAATGGGTGACCAAAATTCCAGATCTCACCGACCTTGAAGACGACCGAGCCCGTCGCTATCCCCAACAGCTTAAAAAACCTCGCCGCCGCCGAGCCAAACCCGACCCCGAACCAATAGATCTCAGCCAAGTCAACACCAGCGATAACCAATTTGTCTGGATCGCCCTGATCGGCATCCTTCTCACCCTCACTAGCCTAATCTGGCTCAGCTAACCCGCCATCCTCTTTATCTCATCACTCCCCCTCTTTCCTTCATGGCCCCACAACTGCGTATCCACGTCCCCCCGCATCCCCTCGTCAAACACTGGCTCAGCGTTTT
>QBMP01000191.1 GCA_003242115.1 Phormidesmis priestleyi | reverse complement strand
TACATCACATCTACTCTCATTCTCCCACAAGGTTTTGACTCATCCCAACACTAGATGTAGGGGCCTTGCACGGCAGTTCCTGAAGAGCCGAAAAGTTGATGACACCGGATGAGTTGCCGCATCGCCCGAAACCGCAGACGAATATGACGGAAGAAGAGCTGATTACGGAGATTTACAGCGCCTTTGAGCCTTTTTTGCCGCCGCCGGAAGGGACGTATGTGAACTGTGAGGCGGTGCGGGGTCGGTGGAATGTGGTGAGAGAGCTAGGCAATCAAATTACGCGCTCGAAGCTGCCGACTTGTCAGCTTTATAGCGGGCATCGGGGCGTGGGCAAAACGACGGAATTGCTGCGGCTTAAGGATCACTTGGAAACGAAGCACTACAAGGTAGTGTATTTTGCGGCGGATGATGAGGATGTGGAGCCGCAGGATACGGAGTATGCGGATGTGCTGTTTGCCTGTACCAAAAATTTGGTGCGCTCAGTGCCGCTAGCGGGAACCAATCCGCTGATTGAGTGGATGCGCGATCGCTGGCAATCACTCAAAGAATTGGCGGTGACGGAGGTAGAATTTGACACGCTGAGCTTTGAGCAGCAGGTGAGTCAGTTTTCTAAAATTACGGCGAGTGTGCGGGCGGTGCCGGATATTCGGCGGGAGCTAAGGAAGCGGCTCAATGACAGTACGCCTTCGCTGCTAGCGGCGCTTAATAGCTTTATCGCGCAGGCGAGAGCGCAGATGCCACCACCCTGCAAAGGAATTGTGATTATTGCGGATAATTTGGATCGAATTGCGGAGAATAAGCCGGATGGGCGCAGCAATTTTGATGAGATTTATCTCAATCGCAGTGAGCCGATGCGGGGGCTGGACTGTCATGTGATTTATACGGTGCCGATTCAGATGATTTATTCGCCACGGGTGACGCGGCTAGAAGATAACTACGGCAAGCCGGATATTTTGCCGATGGTGATGGTGAAGTCGCTGGCGGGTGAGGTGAATACGGTGGGCTTGGAGAAGCTGCGGGAGGTGATTGGCCGACGGCTGCATAGCATTGATGCGCAATTGCCAAATTTTTTGGTGGGCTATGTGTTTGATAGTGAGGCGACGCTGAACCGGCTGTGCATGATGAGTGGCGGGCATATGCGGGTACTGATGCAGCTTTTGCAGCGCTCGATAGATTGGATTGATGAGCTGCCGATTACAGCGGAGGCGGCGCAGATTGCGATTGAGGAGCAGCGGGATACGTACCGGACGGCGCTAACGGGCGATCGCTGGGCGGTGCTGGCGCAGACGCATCTGTGTAAGCGGTTTGACAATGAAGCGATGTCGCTAGAGCTATTGCTAAATCGCTGTTTGATAGAATATCGCTATTATGATCAGGCGGGTGGGCTAAGGTCGTGGTGTGATGTGCATCCGCTGCTGCTGGGGTTTGAACAGTTTCAGATGGCGTTGGCTAAGCTGAAGGCAAAGGAGCCAACCGCAGAGCCAATTGCAGAGGATGAGGGCTAATGGCTGATGTGGATAAATCTTTTGTAGCAGAAACGGTTGCTCCGGTATCGGCGGGGGCAAAAATAGACGATCCGGAGGCGCTGTATCAGTCGTTGGTGCGATCGCTCAAGCGCCGAAAGGGGTTCGGCATTGTGTTTGTGCAGTGTACGCCTGCAAAAGGGCGAGAACTGTTTTTGCAGTTGCAAAAAGACTTGCCTCAGCGGCAACTAGGCAAGCTGACGCTAAGTGAACCGATTGACAACTTGCTAAACGTCATTGCCGCAAGAGAAGATATTGATCAGCTCAAGACGCTTGTGATTGAGGGCATTGAGCAATCGCTGCTGCCCTACATTCAGTCGGAAGTGGGCCGCAATGACTATTACAAATTGGAGGTACTGCCGCCAATTTTGGATCATCTGAATCGACAGCGAGAGAACTTTCGCGAGGCTTTTGGGCATTTGTGTTTGGTGTTTGTGGTGCCGCCCTTTGCCCTGAAGTACTTCATGTATCGGGCAGTTGATTTTTTCGATTGGCGTTCGGGCATTTGGACATTTGCCGCTGAGAAAGAACAGCTTTCACAAGAGACAAAGCGAGCGTTAGATGCCGAATATTCTGAATATTTGACGCTTTCTGAGACAGAGAGAAATGAGAAAATTGCGGCGCTGCAAAATTTGATTGATGAAAAGGATCAGTCCGATCAACAGCGATCACAGCTATTAGTAGAACAAAGTCGGGTCTTAATTGCGGCGCAAGACTATGAGACAGCCTTGCGTTGTTGTGAAAGGGCGATCATTTTAAAAGAAAACAATCATCAAGCTTGGTCTGGTAAAGGCTACATGCTATTTGATTTGGGCCGAGATGAAGAAGCGATTGCTGCCTATGACCAAGCCCTGCTGATTGAGCCTGACGACCACGAAGCGCTCTATATTAAAGGCTATGCGCTAAATAATTTGGGTCGATATGAGGAAGTGGTTACCGCATATAACCAAGCTTTGCTAATTAAGCCTGACCACTACGCATCGCTTTATATCAAAGGCATTGCGCTGCGTAATTTGGGCCGATATGAGGAATCGATAGCCGCATATGACCAAGTCCTGATAATTCAACCTAACGACCACAAAGCGATCTACAACAAAGGCTATGCGCTAGATAAGCTAGGCCGATATGAGGAATCGATAGCCGCATATGACCAAGCCCTGATAATTCAGCCTAACGACCACGAAGCGCTCTGTAACAAAGGCTATGCGCTACTTAATTGGGGCCGATATGAAGAATCGATCACAGCCTACGACCAAGCCTTGCTGATTCAGTCTGACGACCACGCAGCGCTTATTAACAAAGGTAATGCGCTATTTAATTTGGGTCGACATGAGGAATCGATCACAGCCTATGACCAAGCCTTGCTGATTCAGCCTGACGACTACGAAGCGCTCTGTAACAAATACGAAGAGCTCTATAAAAAATACGAAGTGCTCTATAACAAAAGCGTTGCGCTATTTAATTTGGGTCGATATGAGGAATCGATCACAGCCAGCGATCAAGCACTGCTAATTCAGCCTGACTATCACATAGCGCTCATTAACAAAGGCAATGCGCTAGGTAATTTGGGTCGATATGGAGAAGCGATCGCGGCCTACGACCAAGCTCTCGCGATTAACCCTGACGACCACGGAGCACTCTATAACAAAGGCAATGCGCTAGGTAAATTGGGCCGTTATGAGGAAACGATCACTGCCTACGACCAAGCTCTTACGATTAAACCTGACTACCACGAAGCGCTCAATAACAAAGGCATTACGCTATTTAAGGCAGGACGATATGGAGAGTTTATTTATTTTTGTGCGATCGCTCTTTATTCAAAGGGAATGGCATTTTGGAAGCAGGCTATAAAAAGATGAGAGTCCTGCACAGCAATCTCCATTAGGTCACTTTCTTTTGCTTTAGAAACGCTCGCCACGCTCTATGTAACGGCTCGATCAGTTCCCTGACCGTTGAAAGGGCGCAATAGCATCGTTTTATGAACAATTCCAAAGGCGGTTGTCCTTTTTTGCGATCGCGACTACCGTTTTAAGAAGGCAGGTGTAAGAAGGCACCGATGGGAAGACCGTATCACGATATTGGAGGCTGTATCTATGAAGGCGCTTTTACTCTCTCCTGAGTTTCCTCAGTCGTTTTGGTCTTATGACCGATTTATGGAAATAGCTGGCCTCAAGGCAGTCATTCCGCCCTTGGGCATTTTGACCGTAGCGGCAATGCTGCCACAAGACTGGGAGATCCGGTTCTATGACCGCAACGTCTGCACAGAGACAGATGCTGACTGGGCCTGGTGCGATCTGGTGATTCTTTCAGCGATGCTGGTGCAGCGGCCAGATTTTCAGGCTTTAATTCAAAAGGCAAAATCGCTGGGTAAAAAAGTCGCCGTCGGCGGCCCTTATCCCACCTCTGTTCCCGAAGAAGCGCTAGCCTACGGGGCGGATTATTTGGTGCTAGATGAAGGAGAGCTGACGGTACCGATGTTTTTGGACGCGATCGCCCAAGACCTCCCAAGCGGCACCTTTCGCTCCGCTGAAAAACCCGACGTGACTATTAGCCCGACCCCTCGGTTTGACTTACTCAAGCAAGATGCGTATCTGATGATGGCGGTACAGTTTTCCCGAGGCTGTCCGTTTAACTGCGAATTTTGTGACATTATTTCACTGTATGGCCGCAAGCCTCGCACCAAATCAACAGAACAAACCTTAGCTGAGCTACAAACCCTTTATGACTTGGGCTGGCGCGGTTCGTTGTTTATTGTCGATGATAATTTTATTGGCAACCAGCGCAATGTTAAACGCTTTCTCAAAGAACTCATTCCTTGGATGGTGGAACATCGCTTTCCGTTTACCTTCATTACCGAGGCGTCGGTGAATTTGGCAGAAGATGATGAGATGCTGATGCTGATGAGAGAAGCGGGTTTTTATGCGGTCTTTTTAGGCATCGAAACGCCCGATCAAGACAGCTTGCAAATCACTAAAAAGGTGCAAAATACCCGTCAGCCGCTGGTGGAAGCCTGTAAAAAAATCAACCAGGCCGGACTATTGATTTATGCAGGGTTTATTTTGGGCTTTGATGGTGAGCGGGCGGGAGCAGGCGATCGCATTCAAGCCTTCGTCGAGCAAACCCACATTCCTCAACCCATGCTCGGATTACTTCAGGCGCTGCCACACACTGCCCTATGGGATCGCCTCCAAAAGGAAAACCGCCTCAAAATAGACGAAAAAACACCAGCAGGCGATCAAAATACGCTGATGAACTTTGAGCCGACTCGACCCACTGCTGAGATTGCCAAAGAGTATGTAGCCGGATTTTGGGCGATGTATGAGCCGAGTCGCTATTTGCGCCGATGTTTGGATCAGTGTTTGAGCATTCAACAGCCCTCAGGCAAGCGTCAGCAAACAATGCAGTTTCCGCTGAATAAAGGCTTGCGGCTAGTGACTCAGGTGATCTGGCTACAGGGCATTTTGCCTGCTAGCGGCGATCGCACAGATATTCGCCGTCAGTTTTGGCAACAGATAGTGGAAATTTTGCGCAAAAAACCTCAAATGTTTAATCTCTATATTGGGCTGTGCGCTGCCGGGGAACATTTTTGGCAATACCGGGGGAGGGTGCGATCGCAGATTTCTGAGCAAGTAGGCTACGACTTATTGGAATCTTACCCAGATGCTGCCCGTGGGCTAGCTAGCGAACCAGTTGAAGAAGCGGTTGGCGTACGCACTTGAAATAAAAAAGAGATTTGAGGTTATTGAGATAAGAGTGGAATCCAAAAAACGTATGGATTTTCTCAAAATCTGGCGTATATCTGGTCATTGAGCCGTTGAAAAAACGGTAAGATACAGCCAGCGGACACATATTTCATGCGTCCGCTGGCGAGCCACGCCGCAGAGCTTTTTGAGCTAGATCTCGGATCACCCTAACTCAGTACACGATCAACGTGTAAAAGTGCTATTGACTCAACATAAAATCAGAGATTAACTCACGTCTACTTTCTTCGGCAGAAAGCGGGCAGACCATTTGGTTTGTGTCCGTCCAATCGGTGAATGTTTTGTCATCTTTATAGTGACGAGGAGACTGTAATAGTAAGCGCCAAGCGGTTTTGGCTTCTAGTAGGTTGAACTGCTCAGGATAATTCTCTTTGAGTACCTTTTGCAGCATAGGATAGTAATCTGAATTCATGCCTGGAAAAATATGATGCTCTGTGTGATACGAAAAATTGTGATGCAACAAATCGAAAATTCGAGGAACCCGAATTGAAAGACTGTTGGCCAACGGATCGTTGGTTTGAGTCATACGACAGAGCATATGGTTGGTGTAGACGTAAAACAAAATACCGCTATAGCCAATCCAAATAGGTAAAAAGTAGCCTAGCAGCAGTTTAATTGGATTGAAATCTAAATAAACAAATACGCTCAGATGAAATGCGATGATGAACAGAAGTTCTAAGGCGATGGCTTTGCGCTCTTTTGCGCTGACTGTAAAAGCAGCGGAGGTATAGTCAGTTCGCCCATTGTTGTAGACTAAAACTGAGCTGAGATTGCGAAAGGTATGTACGCCCCAAGCATGAGCCATGCCGATAGCTAGCCAAAAAGGATTAACCGCCTCAGAGGGAACAAAGCGGTTTTGAATCCACTTGCCCCAGGTTTTTGGCTGGTCGTACAAATAGTTTCGATCTGGATCTTGAAAGGAATTAGTTTTGTTGTGATGCTCACGGTTGTGTACAGCCTTCCAAAAAGTCGGGGGTGTCCACAGCAGCGTTAGCCCTAGTAGGCTAAGAATCCATCTGAGCTTTGGATTTCTGACGGCACTACTGTGTAACAAGTTGTGGCTGCTAAAAAGCAAAACGATAACGCTGTTTCCCATCACGATGGCTAGCGGTAGATATAGCCATAGCAGATGGACATCCCACTGATCTAGATAGTCGGCAATTTCCCAACCTGTAATGACAATCGCTAGGTTAATCGGCAGGCTCCAAACCTGAGTAGGATCGGGTGCAAAGGCTTCTGCGGGCATTAATGGCCTGAGCTTTTTTACATATTCCGCCTGAGTGCTAAGGGGATAGGTATCCGTATGACTCATCAATTTTTGTGTATCCATTTTTAAGATGTGTTAAGAGTTTTCCTTGACGAAATTGAGGTGGCACTATGATTTTGCTACCGATAAGAATTTTCTGGGTAGAGTTTTGTTGTTTGCTGGGTTATTCTACCGGATTTTCAAATTAATGTAATCGCTAGAGGCTCGGATATGACGTCTGTATCTGTCGAAAGCAAGATTAAAAAAGAAAATTTTCAGCACTACATTCCTGTTATTGGAGATATTCATGATAAAAGCCCCTTGGCTTACCAAGCGACTTGCGGGGTTGTCAATGTCGTTAATAGCGTGCAGATGGCAGTTGCAGAAGCCTATATCAATGGGCTAGAAGTACCTGATCCGGTTTTGCGATCGCTGTTTGACACCTGTATGCCTGTTTTTTTCAAACATTTTCCGTCACTATTGGCTCCTTACGAATGGGTTTTGCAAGAAACTGAGGATGCGGCAGAAGGCGCTAAGGATTTGATGAAAATCCAGTATGATTTACCCCAGGGAATGCTCAATCGAATGCTGGGCGATCGCTCTTTAATTTACCCTAAATACAGCATGGGGCTGTGGGAAAAGGGTGCTGAGACTCTCGAACAATCTCAAATGCAGATGATTGACGACATCATTGAGAAGTTAGATATTCAAGATGGTGAAAATATTTTAGATTTTGGCTGTGGTTGGGGCTGCGTTCCTAACTACATTCTCTCGAAGTTTCCCAATGTTCGGTTTACGGGTTTGAACTTGAGCCATGAGCAGTGCGAGTACATGCGCGGCAAAATGAAAGATCCAACCAGCTATCTTAGCTCAGGTCGATTCACGTTAGTTGAAGGAGATCTCAATGAGGCTCACTTTGAGGAAAAGTTTGACAAGATTTTGACGGTGGGCGTTTTTTGTCATGTGGGGAATATGACTAAGGCGTTTAGCAAGATTGCCACTTTTTTGAAGCCAGAAGGCAAATTTTTCGTCCACATTATTACTGTTCGCACGCCTAACAACATTTCTAGTGCCTATACCCATAAATATATTTTTCCGCATGGGCGCTATTGGAATTTTGACGCTGTGCCAAATCGCAACAAAGATCTCAAAACAGTGAAGCGATGGTATTTGAATGGAACTAACTATTCCACAACGTTTGCGGCCTGGCTGCAAAACTTTGACGACAATCAGGCATATTTTGGAGATTTAGATTACGGCATTGACTTTGCTAAGTTTCGGCGTATCTGGCGATTCTATTTAATCTGGTTTGTCAGCAATTTTGCTAGCTGTGATGGCGAAATTAACGGCAACGGTCAGTTCCTTTTGGTTCATTCGTAGCTTCTAAGATAGTGGAGATTTTGCGCAAAAAACCTTAAGTGCTTAATCTCCATATTGGTCTGTGTGCGGCTGGAGAGCATTTTTGGCAATGTCGGGGGAGGGTGCGATCGCAGATTTCTGAGCAAGTAGGCTACGACCTGCTGTAAGTTCAGTTAAATTTGGGAATCCAAAAAACGTATGGATTTGCCTACAAGCGGGTGTATATCTGGTTATTGAGCCGTTGAAAAAACGTTAAGATACAGCCAACGCGCGCATATTTCATGCTCCGCTGGCAAGCCATTCTGTCTTGATATATGCCTTTTCTTTCTGGTGATTACTACCGTCGCCTGCGCGTTGCTAAACAAGCTAGCCACCCAGAGATCAGGGCGGCTTTTCGGCGGCTTGCTAGGCAGTACCATCCTGATCTGCACCCAAATCAACCCGGCGCGGTAGGTAGGTTTCAGTCGCTGACAGAAGCCTACGATGTGCTCAGTGATCGGGTACGACGCCAGCAGTACGACCAGAACCGCGACGGCCAGCGGCCACTCGATCAACCGGCAAGCAGTCGGCAATCTGCCAAGCCCAAAACCCCGGTTGACTTTTATCTGCGTGGGGTTAGCTACCTGCTTTCTCAGCGCTACCGAGCTGCGCTAGGAGACTTTTCCCAAGCGATTGAGCTAGATCAACAGTTTGCAGAAGCCTATTGGCGACGGGCGGAGGTTTGCTATCAAATCGAAGACGATCCCGGTGTGCTTCGTGACTGTCAGCAGGCTTTGGCTCTGAATTTTTTGGAACCCCAGATTTACTGTTATCAGGGGCTAGCCCGCTACCGAATGGACTATGTGCAGAGTGCGATCGCTGCTTTTACAGATGCAATCCGCTATGACGCAGAAGATGCCCGCTATTACTACCACCGTGGGCTAGCCCACGAAGATCTTCACGAGCTAAAGGCAGCCGCGAGTGACTTACGGCGAGCGGCTCAACTGTACCGCAAGCAGGGTGATTTGACCCACTATTATCGGCTACAGCAGTATCTACAAAATTTTGGACAAAATTTTGGCGGCATCGGGCGATCGCGCCCTATCTGGTTTTTAGGCGGCTGGGC
>QBMP01000190.1 GCA_003242115.1 Phormidesmis priestleyi | reverse complement strand
CTCTAATCGGCTCGCTTACCCTTGGCCCGCTGACAGATAGAGTAGGCCGTCAGCTGATGCTGATGGTCGATATTAGCCTGTTTATCGCCGCATCTATAGCAACCGCGCTGGCTTGGAACGCGGAATCACTGCTGTGCTTTCGCTTCTTAGTGGGCATTGGCATTGGCGCAGACTACCCCATCAGCGTCGCCTACATCACCGAAAATATTCCCGCTAGGCTGCGCGGACGCATGGTAATCGGAGCCTTTAGCTTTCAGTCACTAGGCGCTCTGTTGGGCGCAGTGGTCGGGTGGGTGACCATTTGGAGCTTTCAACAGATTGCCCCAGAGTTAGCCATAGGCTATGCTTGGCGCTGGATGCTGGGAGTCGGCATTTTGCTCTCTGTCATCGTCGGTGGCTTACGGCTGTTGTTTTTGTTAGAAAGCCCTAGCTACTATCTGGCCAAAGGAGAATATGAAGCCGCTTCTAAGGCAGCTTCTGAGCTGTTGGAAAAATCTGTTTATTTTGAACCTGAGGCCAAGTCAGATGTTTCAACAGCTAAAGCGCTAGGCTATCGTGATTTGTTCTCACCGGCTTACTTGCAGCAAACGGCACTTGCCTCTATTCCCTGGTTTTTACAAGATATTGCTACCTATGGCATCGGCATTTTTACACCCACCATTATCGCCACTCTCGCCTTCTCTCAAGATCAAAACCTGCTCACGCAAGAAATGGCCTCAGCGCGTGGCGCAGCGATTGTGAATGTGTTTTTGGTGGCTGGTTTCTTGGGCGCGATCGCTCTGATCAATCGCCTTGGCCGCATCCCCTTACAGATCATCGGCTTTCTTGGCATGGCGATCGGGCTAAGCATATTATCTTTTGCAGGCGCAGATCCCGGCAATTTGAGTCTACTATTCACCGGCTTCATTCTGTTCAATTTCACCATGAACTTAGGGCCAAATGCCACCACGTTTTTGCTGTCAGGTGAAGTTTTCCCGCCTGCAATTCGAGCTAGCGGAGCCGGACTTGCAGGCGGCATTGCTAAAGCCGGGGCGGTTTTGGGGGCTTTGTGTTTGCCGGTATTGCAACAGAGCATTGGCATCGTGGGGGTAGTGCGATCGCTTGCCTGTCTATGCGTTCTCGCGGCGATTATGTCAGCGTCCCTTTCTCGGCAAGTCGTTCTACCTCTACCCGAATGATAATGACAATGCCAGTAATCGGTACACTGACTCAGATCTTCGATCTTCAGCAGATTTCCTACAGGTCTCTTGACGCAACTGTATCTTTGATATGATCATATCTCAGCCACAGACTTGTCTCCCCCTATGGAAAACTCACAGGAAACTTGGTATATCGTTCGATCTGCGTCCGGGCAATGTGAAATTCTCTGTCAATCCCCAGAATCTTCACCAGGTGAATCATTAGAGGAAGACTCTTTAGAAAGCAGCTTAGAAGACAGGGCTTCATCAGACGATTCATCAAGCGAAAACGTCTTAAAGCGGTGGGGGCCTTTTAAAACACAAAGTCAGGCCATCGCAAAGCGCGTTGGCCTGATTAGAGCTGGTAAATGTAAGCCTAGCTGATCAAAACTAAAACTTACTGAGCCGCACTAGCGGACTGCCGCTGGCCTCGAATCGTATCAGAAAGCACCTCGACTGCTTTGGCATACTGCGGATCATCGGGGGTCGCAATCTTTTCGCGATCAGCTGCAAGCGCGTCTCGCTGGTCGTCCGTTAGCTCCACAGTAAAGTTAGGTTCAATGCCCAACTTATTGATATCTCTACCTGAGGGTGTGAGATATTTAGCGATGGTAACTGCAACGCCAGATCCATCGGCTAATCCGCGCACCGACTGCACTAAGCCCTTTCCAAAGGTTTGAGTTCCGACTAGCACCGCACGATTGTTGTCTTGCAACGCGCCCGAAAGAATTTCACTCGCACTCGCTGAACCGCCATCAACAATCACCACCAGCGGCTTATCAGTTAGTGCCTGATGGCTCGATACCTCTTCCTCACTCGTACCATTGCGATCTACCGTCGAAACAATGGTGCCTTCATCAATCCACATTTGTGAAATATCAATACTGGCAAATAATAAGCCACCCGGATTAGACCGCAAATCTAGCACATAGCCCGTAACATCTCGCGCTTCTAAGGCTTTAATGGCATCGCGCATTTCCGCAGCCGCATTAGCGCTGAACTGCGTTAGTCGAATGTAGCCAACCGTACCCTCTGGCCCGGTTTTGACGGAGTAGCGAACCGGATGAATTTCAATTCGAGCCCGAGTCAGCTCAAAATCAAGCGGTTTTTCTTCACGGAGTACTGAAAGCTTCACAGTTGAATCGACCGGGCCGCGAATCAAGTTGACCGCATCGCTTAGCTCCATGCCTTCGGTACTTTCACCATCAATCGACGTAATCACGTCTCCAGAAAGAAGACCTGCTTCATAAGCAGGAGTTTGCTCAATCGGAGAAACCACTACGATTTTTTTGGTATCTTCTTCCTGTGAAATTTGAATACCAACCCCAGTCAGTTCTCCTGAGGTGTCTATTTGCATATTGCTGAACTCTTGAGGATCCATAAACCGCGTATATGGATCCTCAAGCTGCTCTAGCATTTCACGAACAGCCGTATAGGCTTCTTCCTGATCGGTATAGTTCTGGTTTAAATACTTAGTGCGAACCTCGTCCCAATCAAGAGAGTTAAACGAACTATCTACATACTCATGGTCGATGAGCTGCCACACTTCATCTACGAGTTCTTTAGGGCTTTCCGTAAAGGCTTGACCATTGGCCCAGTGAAGGCCGGTGCCGACAATAACAACGGTGGCACTTGCAAATGCAGTTGAGCCCAAAATCAGGCCGCGCTTCGTAATTCCCATAGAGAAAAAGAATCCTGTGTGAAGGACGTTAGTATGCCCAATCTAACATACGTCTTTTGTTAGTAGGCTGAATTCAGACTGTGAATGCACCGATAACTTTATGATAAGGCTGACTCTTCAAATGAACAGGACTTTATTCTTCTATTTCGGCAGCTTTATTTTCTGGTCTTAGTAGCCTTGACGCTAGTGGCCCAATAGCTGGCGCTACCGACTTACCGGCTAATGTTACCAAAGGTTGCTTTGAAGGTTCCTTAGGCGTCGGGTTCTATCCAGCGACCGTCTCCTTTAATCAGGCTGATGAGTTCTTCTACGCCCTGCGCTTCCGGGACGCGCTTAATTTCTTCGCGGCCTCGATAAAGGGCAATGGTTCCGGCCTGCTTGCCGACATAGCCATAGTCAGCGTCGGCCATTTCGCCAGGGCCATTGACGATGCAGCCCATGACGGCAATATCAAGGCCAGTGAGATGGTTAGTGGCGGCTCTAACCTTATGCAGCACGTCTTCTAGATTAAATAGGGTGCGACCGCAAGAAGGGCAGGCAACGTATTCCACCATCGTTTTGCGCAGGCCCAACGCTTGCAAAATGCTGTAGCACACCGGAATTTCTTTCTCAGGGGCTTCAGTGAGCGAGACTCGAATGGTGTCGCCAATGCCCATCGCCAGCAGGGTGCCAATGCCAGCAGTGGATTTGATGCGGCCATATTCACCATCGCCCGCTTCGGTGACCCCTAGATGCAGCGGGTAGATCATGCCCAGATCGTCCATGCGTTTGACCATCAGCCGGTAGGCGGCAATCATCACCGGCACGCGGGAGGCTTTGAGCGAAATGATCAGGTTGTAAAAGTTGAGTGATTCGCAGATGCGGATAAATTCGAGGGCCGATTCGACCATGCCTTCGGGGGTGTCGCCGTAGGTAAAGAGCATCCGTTCGGCAAGGGAGCCGTGGTTGACGCCAATCCGCATGGCTTTGCCTTGGTCGCGTAAGGAAATGACTAAGGGTTCTAGGGTTTCGCGAATTTTTGCGCCGATGTTGTCAAATTCTGCTTGGGTGTATTCGGTGCGATCGCTTTCGGGCTTTTCAAAAACGTACAGCCCTGGGTTAATGCGCACTTTATCGACATGCTTAGCGACTTCTAAGGCGATTTTCATGCCGTTGTGATGGACATCGGCCACTAATGGCACGCTCTGATAGGTTTCGCTCAGCTTGGTTTTGATTGCTGCAAGGGCGCGGGCGTGAGCCATGCTGGGCACGGTGACGCGGACAATTTCGCAACCTGCTTCGTGCAGCCGTCGAATGCCAGCGACTGAGCCTTCGATGTCGAGGGTATCTTCGTTGATCATTGACTGCACGACTACCGGATGAGTGCCGCCGATAATGATATCGCCGACGCTGACTGGGCGCGTTTTGCGGCGGTTGATGGCGGTGTCAAATTCAGGCGCGGGTGCAGGTGTGGAGCCCGATATCTCAGCAGGTGCGGGAGTAGACAGCGTTGGCATGGTGTTTCGATGAATGCAGTGCAATCGTTACCTTCTAGGTTGCCATAGAACGTCTCGCTTTGCGTGATCAGCAGACCTGAATTTGGGCCTGGTTTGAGCCTAGTTTGGGCCTAATTTGGCAGTGCATTCTAGGATCATGCGCTGATTGACGAGGGCGTAGGGCTGTACGGCTAGCGCTTGGCGAAAGGCTTGGATGGCGGCGGTGTAGTTGCCGACAGCGCAATGGCAAAGACCAAGGCCGTGGAGTGCGCCAAAGTGGTAGGGAATGAGCTTGATCACCTGCTGACAGTCGGCGATCGCAGTCCAGTGTTTGGCTTGGGTGTAGTGCAAAACGGCGCGGCGGTTCCAGGCTTCGGCAAAGTCGGGCTGGGCTTGAACGATGCTGGTAAGCAGGGCTTCGGCCTGCTCACTGTGTCCGGTTTCGAGCAGTGACTGAGCCTGCATAAGCTGCTGCGCGCCATAGACGCCCTTTTGGTGAAACCAAAGCTGCCACAAGAGAGAGGAGGCGCGATCGCGCACGGCCTCATCCGGCTGTTTTAAATCGGCAAGCAGCCGTTCAACCCGGTGTTGATCCATTGGATCCATTAAAAATGCAATTAAGTTCAGGTAGGCTGTGAGGCGTCAAAATGCTAGGCGCAACCCTCGACTGATTATAGCGCCGGAAATCACGCCAGCCTATTCCACCGCCAAAGCCACCCGCCTGCCACCCGTTTTCCTGAGTTCACTGAGCAGCGCCGCAATGTCATCGTAGGGCAAGTCACGATCTGCTTTGAGTAAAAGGCTACCGTCTGGATTTTCTTGAAAGTAAGCCTTGATGGCGGGAGACAAAGCAGGCAGATCTGTCTTTTTTCCCTCTAAAACGAGATTGGCCTGGTTGTCTAGCCCAATCGTAAACGGCTTGACTGCTTCAGCTTTATCGGTCACTTTTGCATCGGCTCCGCTGACGGACTTGGGCAGGGTGACCCCGTTGATAGAAACGCCCGTAAGGCTCATGGAGATAATCACAAAGAAAATCAAAACCGTCATCAAAACGTCCATCATTGGCACGAGATTGACTTCAGGAATACGGCTAGCAGGGCGACGTTTGGTGCGCATGGGGAGCGGGAGTAAGGGCGGGGGTTTAGCAGTTAGGGATTCAATTGTTAGCGGCTGGAGTCCCGGAATCGACTGCGGGATCAGGGGTTTCTTCGGTTTCTTCGAGCGCTAGAGAAACGCGATCGCCGCCCACCGCTCTCATGTCACCCAAAAACGTCATTACCTCCTGATAGGGCAGTTGCCGGTTGGGCACGAGGTAAATAATTTTGTCGGGATTGCGGGCCAGATAAGTCTTCATTTCGGCGGCTAAGGACTCGGCCTCAACCGGGACTGAATTGAGCAATAGCTGCCCAGTGGCATCGATTTCAACGATGAAGGGCTCTTGGCTGGCGATCGCGCCAGTAGGCGTATCATTGGTTTGCTCTGGCGGCAGATCGACTTGAATCAGTTGTTCACTGCTTAAAGACACCGACACCACCACAAAAAAAGCAAGTACGCCCATCATCACCGTCAGCATAGGGATGAGGTCAATGGTGGGAATGTCTGTGTTTTCTGTTTGACGGAAGCGCATTTATTTATTCTAATAAGACGGTCTGTCGGTGAACTGACTAGAAGGCGACTCTAGCGATGGGCTAAGTTGTGCGTATGAGTCGCGTTCGGTGGGGGTGGGCGATCGCCGCAACGGCAGCCGACCCGCTTCTACCCAATACTCACGGTAGATTAGCTCTAGCTCATTGCCTGCTTCAGAAAAGTAGTCTATCTGCTGTGCTTGCAAGGTCACCATTACCCGTAGCACCAGCAGCGCCAAAATTGCTACGATCATCCCGGCGGCTGTGGTAATCAGCGCTTCTCCAATGCCGCCTGCGGCTTCGGTTGCACCCCCGGCGCTGTCACCGCCGCCAATATTGAGATTTTCAAAGGTGGCAATTAATCCGGTTACCGTTCCGAGCAGGCCGAGCAGCGGTGAGACGGCAACAACGGTTTCTAGCAGTTTGTCGCCCTTTCTCATTTTGACAAATTCTTTTTCAGCCGCATTCTCTAGCGACAAACGGAAGGTTTCAGGCGACGGATTTTGTAGGCTCAAGGGGGCAAGCAAAAAACGACCAATGGGCAGATCGCGAGATCGAGAAGCGATCGCCGCTGCTTCATTCAAATCCTTACGAGCCATATCGAGCACTTCACTGACCACCTTGGCCTCTCGCTTGAGCAAATCGAGCCAAAACGTAGTGCGCTCCAGCGCACAGGCCACCGTAAAGACAGACGCACCCACAATTGGCACCATCACAGGGCCGCCTTTAACCAAAAAATCGAATACGGTCGTGGTCATAACTGGTACAAAATTTGTAAGCGTTAACGTTAAGAAAACAGCGATTGAGGCGCGATCTAAATCAGTTTTTTGCGAGTTTTCTGTGCCTAAAGGACTATAGCGGGGCTCGCCTTTTCATAAGTAAACAAA
Organism: Phormidesmis priestleyi; assembly: GCA_003242115.1. Taxonomy (GTDB): domain Bacteria; phylum Cyanobacteriota; class Cyanobacteriia; order Phormidesmidales; family Phormidesmidaceae; genus Phormidesmis; species Phormidesmis priestleyi_A. The sequence goes on along the minus strand of QBMP01000190.1, from coordinate 2,217 downwards.
AGATTAAGGGGCAGGTAATTATAGGGACTCTTCATGATTTGTTTGGAGCGAGTCTTAGTCCATCAATCCTTATCCATCAGTCCCCGATTGTGCATTTCACCTAGCAGCCAGTTGGCCATTGTTGCCCGCCGGGTCAGGCGCGGCACGAGCTGATCGATAGAGTAGCCCTTAAAGCCTAGCGAGGTTTTGAGCAATTGTTTGTTTTCAGGGGCGATCGCGCGAGTAAGCTGCACGGTAGCAGGCCGACTTTCAATAAAATTAGGCGGCTCAGGATACTTTTCGGCCCAGGCAGCGTTTACCTCATCAGTCAGCCAAGTTTCGCGCTGCGCGTCGTAGCGATACCCCAAGTGATGCCACACTAGCTGGTTCACGGTATCATCGGGCAGGTCGTTATTAAGAATGGCCCACAGGGTTTCGGTGGTCAAAGGGGGTAGGTGCATCATCGTTAACCCATTCATCAACTACTCATCAACTACTCATCAACTACTCATCAACTACTCATCAACTACTCATCATAGAACCGATGGCATCAGCCAATTTAACGGGCTTGACGGACGATTTCACGGGCAATAGCGATGTTCAGAGCTGCGACGTTCAGAGCGGCTATTGCCTAGATGCTAACAAAGTCCAAACTGCGCTTTTACTAAACGCCGCTGAGCTAGGCATCCTACCAGCCTTCAGACAGATTCAGCCCAGATTTGATGTGCATGTATTTGAGTGCCTAGCCTCTACGAACACTCAGCTCTGGCGGATGATAGCAGCGGGTGCAGGGGCAGGCACCGTGTTAATAGCCCAGCGTCAGTCCTGTGGTCGAGGCCAGCGAGGTCGCGTTTGGCAATCCGAACCAGGCGGATTGTACCTGTCTTTAGCGCTAGAGCCCGATTGGTCAGTGACTAACGGCGCTCAGCTCACTTACCTGAGTGCTTGGGGGATTGCGACTGCGATGAACAATTTGGGCTTACCCATTCAAATTAAGTGGCCTAACGACTTGTTTTTTGAAGGGAAAAAGCTAGGCGGCATTCTGACAGAAACCAAGCTGGCCGGAGCCACCGGAACTGATGGCATTCCGGGCGACTCGCCTCACATTAAGCAGGCCGTGATCGGAGTAGGTATTAACTGGCACAACCCGGTGCCAGAAACGGGTATTACTTTGATGAAGATCCTAGAGCGAGTCCCCGAAGGGACTGCTCACCACACAGTAGATTGTTTAGAAGGATTGGCGGCTGTGGCTCTAAAAGGAATTCTTCAGGGCGTTTTCTTTTATCAGCAGGTAGGGCGTCAAGTTTTTATGAAGCGCTACCACGATTTGCTGACACCCGCTAGCAAAATTGCTTCACTAAAAGAGCTTACGGATAGAAATGCGTGCGGCTGACGACGGATTCATCCGGGATTCACGATAGGCTGACCGTAGATTTTCAGAAGCGATCGCTAAAGCTATCCACAATATTTCTTCAGCAGCTATGAGCCAAACAAGCTAGTATCTAATCGGAAAACAGCCTGATCAGGCCGTGTTTCGCTTCTCCTCACTCCCTCGGATAGAACCCGCTTCACATAAGTTAAAGTGAGTTGAATCGGGATTACTTTTAAGGTTATTGACTTATGACTGCGCCTCAGCCGACCCCCCAGCCAAGCGCCAACCACAACTCTAAACCCCATCAGCAGAAAGGCGGCGGACTGCAAAGGGGCTGGCTAGTAACGCTAGGACTGCTCGGCAGCTTTGGTTTTGTAACGGGTCAGGTGGATTTAGCGATCGCTGAAACCAACCTCTTAATCGGCGATTACACTCCATCCACCGCAGCTGACTCAGCCACCGCTGATACCGCCACAGCGCCAACAGCCAATCAAGCACCCTACTCACAAACCGCTGAACTGCCTGTTTTTGAAGTTACCCCAGTCGTCGCTGCCGCGCCTCAACCAGAAGCCTTTGTTGATGTTTCTGCCAATCTTTCAGAGGCCATCGAATCGTTAGCACCAGCGCCCGTGCAGACGCCATCTGTCACCGCTGTTGCACCGCCCGCCTTTACCGCTAACAGACCACAGCAACCTGTACAAGGCAAGCTTGTAAAGCCGCGACGAGTCAGCCCACTAGCCGGATTATTAGGCGCTAGCGCGATCGCTGCACCCATATCTGACTATGCCCGTGGCCCCGTTGCGTTAGCTTTAGAAAGCCCCGATAGCGCCGCCGTTGAAGCTGCTCCCACGCCATCAGCACCTGCC
>QBMP01000018.1:12497-29978 GCA_003242115.1 Phormidesmis priestleyi | reverse complement strand
GGCGGTGTTGGATGGGCTGAAGCAGACGCCTGTGAATGAGGCGGCGGATGCGAAGGGATTGATAGACAAGGTGACGAAGGATTTGGGGGTGAAAAAAGGGGTGATTATGCGATCGCTTAGAGCCGCTCTCATGGGAGATATGCAGGGCCCCGATTTGGTTGAGTCTTGGGTGATTTTGCACCGCCAAGGGTTTGATCAGCAACGGCTAGAGGCGGCTGTGGCCTTGGCAAAACAGTAAAAAATCGGCATTGCACCGGAATTACATGGTGAGATGTCGAGAATTTACGTTAAATTTAGTAAAGACAAGTCTCATAAAACCTGCGATCCCTTAATAATTCGTTACGAACTCCGGTGTGAGCCGTGATTTACGTAGTTTTAAGTGGGATTGAGCGATCGCATTACCCTGAGCACCGCCTGCATCCCTGACTAAATGCCAGCACAAAATGCCAGCGGCTTACTTACAGCACCCAATAGCAAGCAACAGAGGCCACCGAGTCATGAAAAATTTTTCTTGGAGAACTGCCCTACTGTGGACACTGCCCATTCTCGTAGTTGGATTTTTCCTTTGGCAGGGTTCCGTCGGTAGCGCAAGTCCCGCAGACACAGGCCGTAATACTGCTAGAACTAGCATGACCTACGGACGATTTTTAGATTATTTAGACGCGGATCGCGTCACTTCCGTAGACTTTTATGATAGTGGCCGTACCGCCATTGTCGAGGCCGTCGATCCGCAAATTGATAATCAGGTGCAGCGTTGGCGGGTAGACCTGCCGGGGAATGCGCCTGAGCTAGTAGAGCGGCTGCGCGCCTCTAACATCAGCTTAGATTCTCACCAGCCTCGCAATGATGGCGCGATTGTCGGCATTTTGGGCAATCTGCTGTTTCCGGTGCTGCTGATTGGCGGTTTGTTTTTTCTGTTGCGCCGTTCTAACGGTGGTGCTGGTGGCCCCGGTCAGGCGATGAACTTTGGTAAGTCCAAAGCCCGCTTTATGATGGAAGCCAATACAGGCGTTATGTTTGACGATGTAGCGGGCATTGAAGAAGCCAAAGAAGAGCTGCAAGAAGTTGTTACCTTTTTGAAAAAGCCTGAGCGCTTTACCGCAATTGGGGCTCGAATTCCCAAAGGAGTACTGCTCGTTGGCCCGCCAGGAACCGGAAAAACACTGCTAGCCAAAGCTATTGCAGGTGAAGCCGGGACGCCGTTTTTCTCTATCTCAGGCTCTGAATTCGTTGAAATGTTCGTCGGTGTGGGTGCTTCTCGCGTCCGTGACCTGTTCAAAAAAGCCAAAGAAAACGCCCCTTGCATCATCTTTATCGACGAGATTGACGCCGTAGGTCGCTCTCGTGGCGCAGGCATCGGTGGCGGTAACGATGAGCGTGAGCAAACGCTCAACCAGCTTCTAACTGAAATGGACGGCTTTGAAGGCAACAATGGCATTATCGTGATTGCCGCTACCAACCGCGCTGACGTGCTGGATTCAGCGCTGCTGCGTCCCGGTCGATTTGATCGTCAGGTATCGGTCGATCCGCCGGATATTAAGGGTCGGCGTGAGGTGCTAGAAGTCCATGCCCGCGATAAGAAAGTGTCTGAAGGGGTTTCTTTGGATGCGATCGCTCGTCGCACCCCCGGATTCACGGGCGCTGATTTGGCTAACTTGCTCAACGAAGCCGCGATTCTCACCGCTCGTCGCCGCAAAGAAGCCGTCACCATGCTAGAAATCGACGATGCGATTGATCGCGTGGTCGCTGGCATGGAAGGTACGCCGCTCACAGATGGCAAGAGCAAGCGACTGATTGCCTACCACGAAATTGGCCATGCCATTATCGGCACACTGGTCAAAGACCATGACCCCGTGCAAAAAGTGACCCTGATTCCACGCGGACAGGCGCAAGGACTGACTTGGTTTACCCCTAGCGAAGATCAGATGCTGATTTCTCGCGGGCAGCTCAAGGCGCGGATTATGGGCGCTTTGGGTGGACGTGCAGCTGAGGAGGTGATTTTTGGCGATGCTGAAATTACGACAGGTGCAGGTAATGACTTGCAGCAGCTCACCGGCATGGCACGTCAGATGGTGACTCGCTTTGGGATGTCGGATTTGGGTCAGCTAGCGCTAGAAACTGAGCAAGGCCCCGCATTTGTCGGCGGTAGCTGGGGCGGGCGCAACGAGTACTCCGAAGAAGTGGCCTCTCGCATTGATGCGGCGGTATACAATATCGTCAGTAAGTGCTACGAAGACACCTGCAAAATCATTCGTGACAACCGCGATGTGATTGATCGAGTCGTAGACTTGCTGATTGAAAAGGAGTCAATTGACGGCGACGAGTTTCGTCGGATTGTCGGTGAGTACACAATCGTGCCTGAAAAAGAGCGCTTTGTGCCGCAGCTTTAGCTTTAGCGTTAGCGTTAGCAAGCAGTTCGAGTGTGAGCTAGTAATTTCGGATTGAGGAAGACCTGCTGTTCATTCAGCGGGTCTTTTTTTTAGCCTGATTCAGCAGTTGATTTAGAGCTAGGCGATCGCAACTCAATTTTTCTACGGTAAACCTGCTATAAACCTGATGAAAAGATTTCCTTTGAGAGCATTTCTATCTAAGCTAGGAAGACTATTTATAGATACTCTATGCCTACGCTCTACGTTGCGGTGACAAATCACGGCTTTGGCCATGCAACTCGTGCAGCCTCGGTGGCGACAGAAGTTCGGCAGCGCTGTCAGGCACTGGGCCTGCCGCTGAAGGTGATCATGGCGACCAAAGCGCCAGAATGGCTGCTGGATAGCTATTTGATGGGTGATTATGAGTATCGGCCGGTGAGCTTTGATGTGGGCGTATTGCAGAGCGATAGCCTGACGATGGATAAGGCGGCGACGCTCAAGGAAATGCAGGCGATTCGGGCGCAGCAGGCGGATTTGATTGAGCAGGAGGCGGCTTTTTTGCAGGCCCAACAGGTAGATTTGGTGCTGGCCGATATTCCGCCGCTGATGGGCTGCATTGCCAAGGCCGCTGGCGTGCCTTGCTGGCTGATGGGCAATTTTGGCTGGGATTTTATCTATCGGCCTTGGGGGGGTGAGTTTACGGCGATCGCTGACTGGATTACAGAATGCTGGGGGCACGGCGATCGCACCTTCCGCCTACCGTTTAGCGAACCGATGTCAGCGCTGCCTAACATTACCGATGTGGGCCTGACGGGCGGTACACCGGCCTACAGTGAAGCCCATTTGCGGGAGCTGATGCACAGCGATGTGCCAAGCGATCGCACGGTGCTACTGACCTTTGGCGGCTTGGGGCTGACGGCGATTCCGTATCAGGCGCTGGCCAAGTTTCCCGACTGGCAGTTTGTTACTTTTGATCGCACTGCGCCAGATTTGCCGAACCTGTATCGGGTAAATGATCGCAAAATGCGGCCCGTCGATTGGATGGTAGTGTGCGATCGCATCGTCTCCAAACCGGGCTACAGCACCTTTGCCGAAGCCTGCCTACTAGATAAAGGCGTGATTACGATTACCCGCGAAGGCTTTGCCGAGGCCCAGATTTTAATCGACGGCATTCAAGATTATGCGCCGCACCGAATTGTCGAAGCGGCTGATTTTTTTGACGGCGACTGGTCGTTTTTAACCCATGACCTGCATCTGCCTCGCAAGCTCGAAAAACTGGATAAAGGCGGTCAGGCCACCATTGCTGCTGCGATTACCGACTATCTCAAAACCGCCGCAAACCCTGTGCAAAACCGCCCTGTAAACAGCACAGTGAGCTAGACTGACGAAGTACCCTTTCGACCTTTTAAGTCCAGTCAGATCTATGGTGGCGACTTCAAACGCAGTGCACAACCGGCTTACTTCCGCTCAGACGATTCACTATCAAACCCATTTGCACCTCAACACCCGAGGCAAATCGCTGGGTCGCTTTACCGACAAAGTAAGCGCTGCCGTGGCTGATTCGAGTGTGCGCACGGGGCTGTGCTCAATTTTTGTGCGGCATACGTCAGCAAGCTTGGTGATTCAGGAAAATGCTGACCCGGATGTGCTGGCCGATATGGAGACTTTTTTGGCGAAGCTGGTACCTGAAGGCGACGATTACCGCCATCGCGACGAGGGGCCAGACGATATGCCCGCTCACATTCGCACGACGCTAACGCACACCTCTGAGCAAATTCCGATTATCGACGGGCGGCTAGCGTTGGGCACTTGGCAGGGAATTTATTTGTGGGAGCATCGCGATCGCGCCCATACCCGCGAAGTCGTAATTCACATTACCGGATTGGGCTCATGAGCGATCGCAAAGCTGACAACCGCGACCAAAACGAGTCGTCCAATTCATCCAATCCGTGGAAAGCCGCCACCGGCAACCCGTCTGGGCATAAAAAAAGCAGCCGCAAACCCACAGACAAACGGGCAGGCAAACGGCCAGATAAACAGACCAACAAATTTGCCGCCCCGCAGTACAAAGGCGTCAAGCAAAAGCCGCTCAAGTCTGACACGCCCCAGCCGAAGCTAAAACACACAGCCGATAGCGCCAGCGAAACGGCAGCTAAAGGCCCGGTGCTAAAAGTAGCGGCCTTACCGATTGTGCCGCTTGATAATTCTGCCGCCGTTGACATCAAGGGTAAGCCCAACTTGAGTCAGGGGCTGATTCCTACCGCTGCGCCTGACTTTCGCTCCGGCTTTATCAGCATCGTCGGTCGGCCTAACGTCGGCAAGTCCACGCTAATGAACTATCTGGTGGGCCAAAAAATCGCCATTACCTCACCGATTGCCCAAACCACTCGCAACCGGCTTCAGGGCATTTTGACCACGCCCGCCGCCCAGATGATCTTTGTTGATACACCGGGCATTCATAAGCCGCATCATGAGCTAGGCAAAGTGCTGGTGCAAAATGCGCGCGTGGCGATTACCTCCGTCGATGTGGTGCTGTTTGTGGTCGATGCCACCTCAGCAGCGGGCAAAGGTGACCTGTTTGTCGCTGAGCTAGTCGCGAGAACAAGTGGCCCGGTGATTTTAGGCATTAACAAGCTTGATCAGCTCAGCGGCAGTGGGCGTAAAGCAGCTGAGATCAAAGGGAGCTATGACGCGATCGCCGCTGAGCATAACTGGGATGTCGTCAAGTTTTCAGCCCTGACTGGCGAAGGCTTAGACACCCTCCAGCAAAAGCTCATTGAACGATTAGAACCCGGCCCTTACTACTATCCGCCTGATCTTGTCACCGATCAGCCTGAGCGCTTCATTATGGGCGAACTGATTCGAGAGCAGGTGCTGTTGCATACCCGTGAAGAAGTGCCGCATTCAGTCGCGATTTCGATCGATAAAGTGGAAGAAGATGAAAAAATTACCCGCATTCTGGCGACAGTGAATGTGGAGCGCAAGTCTCAAAAAGGCATTCTGATTGGCAAAGGGGGCCTGATGATGAAAGCCATCAGCACCGCCGCGCGTGAGCAAATGCAAAAGCTCGTAGCGGGCCAAGTGTACTTAGAGATATTTGTGCGGGTGCAAGAACGCTGGCGGCAATCGCGCACTCACCTATCTGAATTTGGCTATAAAGTCGAGCATTAGAGCAGGACTTGCAAGCTTAAAACAGTTCAACCGCCCTGAAAACAAACAAAAGCTGTTGAAAAACGCTCACAATCTGACTTCGTAATTTAGAACAGCCAAAAAGGGCTTCCCTGCCAATTAACCCTGTAAACTAATGTCTGGATTTTCTTTGGCAGGGCGAGTTGCCGTGATTGCGACCATGCACAGAAAAGAGGCCGCGATCGCGCCCCTGATCACAACTGCCTGGAACGTGAAAACGCTCGTACCAACTGACTTTGATACCGATGCTTTTGGCACCTTCACCCGCGACATTGATCGAGCGAGCGATCAGCTCACCACCGCAAGACTAAAAGCCGAAGCCGCCTTAGCGCTGACGGGTGAAACCTTAGCCCTAGCTAGTGAGGGCAGCTTTGGCCCGCATCCGCAGCTACCGTTTGTGCCCTACAGCCGCGAATTTGTGCTGCTGCTAGACACCGTGCATCAGCTAGAAATTGTCGGTGAGGCGGTTTCTACTCATACAAACTATCGCTCTCAGGCGATCGCTAGCCTTGAAGAAGCGCTCTCCTTTGCAAAATCTGTTGGATTTCCGGCGCATGGGCTGGTCGTGATGGAGTCTGTCGAGGCTCCTAATAGGCCGTTAGCCAAAGGCATTACGCAAGAATCTGACCTCATTACTGCGGTGGAACTGGCCTTATCAAATGCTCGGCACGGCAAGGTTCATCTCGAAACGGATATGCGGGCACTTTATAACCCGACTAGAATGCAGGCGATCGCTCAAGCCACCGAAGATCTGATTCAGCGAGTCGCTCAGCGTTGCCCTAAATGCGATTGCCCTGGCTTTAGCATCGTTGAGCGTCGCCTTGGTTTACCTTGCGGCCTTTGCTACGCGCCCACTTCACTCACGCTGTCGGAGCTGTCTCGCTGTCAGAAGTGCGCCTATGAATGCTGGGTGCGATCGCCCGATGCTCCCGATTTCGCCGACCCAGGCCAGTGTCCTTACTGCAATCCCTAGCGACTCTTGTAATCAGCAATTAGCATTTTAGGGCACTACCAAAGAGGGTACTGGCGAATATGCGCTGAAATGAGCTTTAGATAGGCGATCGCAATCTAATCAGCTCTCATAGGAACGAAGCAATATCTTACCGGGGTGCCATTCCTACCCACTGTAGTGAGCATAACGATCAGGATAACTGACGCCAGACTGAACGCCCAGTTAACATCTTGACGGCCTTACCATGATTGTGTAGCTTAGTGTGACTGTAAACTGGAGTACCTAGAATATTACATACTCTTCATCGGTTTTCGAGACGTCAAGTTCAGTTGCCGTCCTGTTTTCTGAATATCGTTTTTGAGCGGTCAATAATCTAATAATTTCGCTCAATGGAGACTCTATCAGACCTATGGCAAATGCAAAGCAACTAGAGAAGTCATCTCTTTCAGACCTGAGCAAAGTTTCTGCACGACTGGGCTCAAACCCATTCTTCGTTCAGGCTGCCGGGGGCAATACGTCCATAAAGGAAAAAGATACGCTTTGGATCAAAGCTTCAGGTAAACATTTGTCAGATGCCTCACAGACTAATGTGTTTGTACCGGTAGATCTTGCCCAAGTGCATCGAGATATTGGAGCCGGGGCAGATAGCTATCGGAGTTTATATACGAATGGCTTGCGGCCTTCGATTGAGACGACGTTACATGCACTCATACCCCATAGGGTAGTGCTTCATACCCATCCGGTATCTGTGATCGCTCAGTCTCTGATTCCAGGCAGTCGGAATCACCTCTCCGCGCTTCTCAAAGGTGTCAGCTGGGCATGGATTCCGTATCAGCGACCGGGGCAACCGCTAACGCGGGCTATCGATGAAGTTCTAAAAACCACTGCTTCCTGCGATGTTTTGGTTTTAGCTAATCACGGGTTGGTGGTGGGCGGAGATACCTGCGAAACGGCTGAAGCTCTGCATCACGAAATCTGCGCGAGGCTCGATATCAAGCCCAGACCTCTAGCAACAGCCGATAGAGATTATTTAAACCGGGCAAGAGCTGCCATTCCTCACAGCCGACTACCCGACAACAGGGTGACTCATTCGTTGGCGACAGACGCATGGAGCCTAAAGCTTGCCCAATGCAATCCTCCCTATCCTGATCATGTCGTCTTTTGTGGAACTCGCCCCTTAGTCATTAGAGATCTGGATTCTTTTGCTGAAGAGGCAGAGCGGTTTGAGAGAGTCTGGGGATATAAGGCTAGCTATGCTTTATTTCCGAGTAGAGGAGTTGTTTTACTCGAATCCGCTTCTCGCTCAACAGACGCCATGCTGCAAGCTCAAGCGGAAGTTTTTTTGCGGGTATCACCTGATTCAAATGTTAGCTTACTAACCGACGGGCAGTGTTCTGAGCTCATGAATTGGGAAGCAGAAAAATATCGTAAGTCACTGGAAAGCGTATCTGCATAATGAAAATCATCATTCCAATGTCTGGCTTTGGGGAGCGCTTTAGGCGGGCAGGCTACACTGTTCCAAAGCCGCTTATTCCTCTAAATGGAAAGCCTATTATTGGCCACGTCATTGATATGTTTTCCCAGGAAGATGAGTTTGTCTTCATTTGCAACCAGGATCATATTCAAAAATTTCCAGTTGTTGATACGCTTAAAAGATACTGCCCAGATGGTCGTGTTTTAGGAATTCCATCCCACAAAAAGGGACCTGTTTATGCGGTTATTCAGGCACTTGATTACATTGACGATGATGAGCCTGTCATTGTTAATTACTGCGATTTCAGCTGCTACTGGGACTATACACACTTTAAGTATTGGTTAGAGCTATCGGGCTCTGATGGCTGTGTCCCGGCCTATAGAAACTTCCACCCGCATTCTCTCCACGGTGCAAACTACGCTTTTATCCAGGAGAAAGACGGGTGGATGATGCAAATTCAGGAGAAGAGCCCTTTTACGGCGAATAAAATTGCTGAGTTTGCTTCGAGCGGAACTTACTATTTTGCCAAAGGTAGCTACATTAAACAATTCTTTCAAGCGGCTATAGATAATAACGTCTTAGTGAATAATGAGTATTATTGCAGCGTCATTTACAACTTGATGATACAAGCGGGGCTAAAGGTTTCTGTGTATGATCTTGAGCACTTCATGCAGTGGGGTACACCAAAAGATCTCGAAGAATTTAGAAGATGGTTCGATTTGTTTGTGAGGTTGAACCATATAGAGCAGCAGACAGAGCAGCAGACTTTACCAGGAGTTACATTGATTCCTTTGGCAGGACGAGGGAGTCGATTTCGGCAAGAAGGTTATCAGCTTCCTAAACCTTTGATTTCAGTGTCAGCTGAACCGATGGTTGTGCAGGCAGTTCGCTCATTGCCAAGAACTCAAAACTACCATTTTGTTTGCTTAGAAGAGCACCTGGGAAATAGCAACCTCAAGCAATCTTTGACTGAATCATTTTCTGATGCTGATTCTAAGGTTGGAATCTCTGGTCTAAGGGATGTTACTGACGGTCAAGCTAGAACTTGCGTCGCTGCAATGGCGCATATCGACTCCAGGCAGCCCCTTACTATTAGCGCCTGTGATCATGCGGTTTTGTTTGATCGCGATCGCTTCAATCAGCTCTGGTATGATACTCATGTCGACTGCATAGTTTGGGTCGCTAGAGAACATCCTGGCGCAGTCCGCTATCCAGAGATGTATGGATGGGTAGAAGAAGAGAACGGCTCCATCACTCAAGTCTCTGTCAAACAGCCTTTACAAAATCCAGAGCATGACCCTATTATTATCGGAACTTTCACATTTAAAGAGACTCAGATATTTCAGCTAGCATTTGAGCGGATGGTTGAGCGTCAAGGAATGGTTAATGGTGAATACTATGTGGATACCTGTATCAATGATGCGATCGCTCTAGGCTACAAATGCGTCATCTTTGAAGTCGATCATTACATTTGCTGGGGAACACCCAACGACCTTAAAACTTTTGAATACTGGCAGTCTTGCTTTCACAAGTGGCAAAGTCATCCCTATCGGATTGAAAACGATTCTTGGATTCCTAAAAGTAAACGCCGATTGATCTCACAGCAAACCTCTCCAAAACTATCAGCACTGCCGCTGGCTTAACGTCATGAGAAACCGGAGTTCCAGAGAAGAGATCCTGCGTTTTCTTTTAGTAGGTAGCAGCACTGTCTTAGTTGACCTAGCTATCTATATAGTACTACTGACCTGGCTTAACCCCTCTACAGCCAAAGGCATTAGCTTTATCTGTGGCACTATCTACGCTTACCAGGCCAACCGGTTGTGGACATTTTCCTCTGGCTCAGGTAGCCTGCTTCAAGTTGTGAAGTTTAGTGCCGTTTACGGTTTCAATCTAGCCGTTAATGTCAGCCTTAATGCGGTAGTCTTATCATTACTGGCCCAGCTTACTGGTCGGCTCGGACAACTCAACACCCTAATCGCATTTATTATTGCAACGGGAGTCTCAGCAGTGCTCAACTTTCTAGGGATGAAATTTTTCGTTTTCAAGAAAGCTTAAGCAGTAGGAGGTTTAAGCATTATGAAAACGCTCTCTATTATCATTCCCTGCTTCAACGAATCTAAAAACCTACCGCTCTTGCTAGCGCGATTCTCAGAAGTTATTCATCGCGATGATATAGAGGTGATCTTAGTAGACAATGGCTCTATAGATGGCTCCTCTGAAGTATTAAGCCAACTGCTGCCGGAATATCCATTCGCGAGAAGCGTAAGGGTCGATATAAATCAGGGCTATGGCTATGGCATTTTATACGGTTTGCGAGCGGCTCAGGGCAGATTCTTAGGATGGACCCATGCAGACATGCAAACCGACCCTCAAGACGTCATTCGTGGGTTATCAATTCTAGAGAATAGCAGTAGTCCAGAGCGGACGTATGTCAAAGGGAAAAGATATGGTCGTCCTTTTGCAGACAGCTTCTTTACGGTAGGTATGTCCCTTTGTACTAGCTTATTGCTAGGAACCCCCTTCTGGGACGTTAATGCCCAGCCTAACCTTTTTGCGAAAACATTCTTCGAGACTTGGGAGAGCCCACCCTATGATTTTTCGCTAGATTTGTATTGCTACTACAAAGCGGTTAACAGCAGGCTTAAAATTGTTCGGTTCGAGGTTCTATTTGGACAGAGAGCCTATGGCTCTTCACATTGGAATATAAATTGGAGAGCTAAAATAAAATTTATCAAACGAACTTTTAACTTCACCTGGAAGCTGCGGAAGAGACTCCACTCAAAATATCAATAAGCTAATCAAATGTCCTGTTTCGGTTTGAGTTTAGTTTTGTCGGACAGATTTTCATGCTAATCATCCATCATCGTCGAAATACTTTAGAGTTACTGTCTGAAACACCTCGCAACTACGGCATAGAAGTTGATATTCGCAGCTATGGTTCTAAATTGGTTGTCCATCATGATCCTTTCACAGATGCGATCGCATTTGAAGACTGGCTAGAAGGTTATGGCCATCAATTTCTAATTTTGAATACAAAAGAGGAGGGCTTAGAAGATAAACTTCTAGGGCTGATGTCGCAACGAGGAATCAACGACTTCTTTTTCCTCGATCAGTCCTTTCCATTCTTGATAAAGACTGCAAGATCTGGGGAGTCCCGCTGTGCTGTTAGAGTCTCTGAATATGAATCAATAGAAACAGCGCTCTCTCTTACAGGGATGGTTGGCTGGATATGGATAGACGTATTCACTCGCTTTCCTCTGGATAGGTTAGATGTTTTATGTCTCAAAGAAGCAGGTTTTCGTCTGTGCCTTGTCTCACCAGAATTGCAAGGCTATTCATCAGCGAAGATTACCGAAATTCGAGAGCTATTGAATTCTGAAAGTATAGTAATAGATGCAGTCTGTACAAAGCTTCCAGATAGATGGACAATCTGACGAGTGAATAGTAGAGTAGGTTCTAAGCCATTGAAACTGATGCGAGTTAGCAGTAAGTCAAGACTCACAGGAAAGTTCTTAGAGAAGTATGACTTGCCGTCAATTCTCTTGCTGATCATATATATCTGTGCAACGGCACCGCTTTTTTTTCTACCCGTTGCAGTACCAGATGAACTATTGTTCTTGGGAATATCTACAAGTGGAGTAGAGAAGATAGCAAGTGACGGATTGTTATCGTACTTATTCTGGCAGCCAAACGAACTCGGCTACGGTTCTGCCTACTGGATTATTAATACTTTAACCCTGTATCTTTTCAATGAAAACTTACTTCATAGCCTTTATTGTCTTCGCGCCCTAAATCTGCTTAGTATCTTATCAATTCCATTCACCTTGCTGCTGGTAGCCTCTAAGTACGGTTGCGATCGCAAGTTTACCAGACTCGTTCTTGTGCTTTGGCTAAGTCAGGGTATAGCTTGGTGGTACGGAAAGATCGTTGGCCCTGAGATAGTTCCGGCAACCTTAGCTTTCTTTGGAGTTGCCTTACTGCTTAGAAGTAGTTTTGAACAAAACAATAAGGTAAAGCTGGTGAAGCTTTTTCTCAGCTCGTTGCTACTAGGTCTATCGTTCGGCATAAGACTAACCATATTTCCGATGGTTTTGTTCGCCGCTGTAGCTTTTTCTATTAATTACTTTAATAGACCACTTCATAATTTCAGGCAAGTATTCCAGACTTCTATATCGGCTTTAGCTGGTTTTACAGTCGGGCTAGCTTTAGCAAACCCGTTTACTCTATTCCCAGGAGGAGGGGCTATATGGCTGTCTAACCTAAAGGCTGCCACAGGCGGCGAGGTTTTCTTTTCATACGAAAGATTAATATACAGTCTGCACAGCAGTATCTGGCATTGGGATGCGATTCAGAACGGAGGACTTCTTCAGTTGGGCTTCGGTTCTATAGTTTTACTGAGCTTACTATTTTATAAAGCCTCGAACAAAACACTGACTATAGCTTGTAGCGCAGTTTATATTCTGTCTTTTTTGATACTTTCATCTCGTCCTATGCTGTCCTGGTACTTGTTTCCACTAATAGTTTTGCCATTTTCAACTTTAGTCGGAACTGTGACGAGGAGCAATCAGCGAATAAGTTCATTAAAGTATTGCTTTTACATTTTCATAGTCTTCGGAATGCTGCTTTTCAACCTGCCTTATCTCTCTGAGGGCTATGCGAATAAAATAGAGCACTACTCTAACATAAGCAAAGCAAATCTAGCAAAAGAGTGTGTAGCTAATGCTGTCCAAGACAAAAATGATTCCGGTGAACTCTCAAACATTGATACCGTACTCGATTTTTCAGAGATATACCTTGTGAGGAAAGATCCTCGAAGCGGTGTCACTAGGGAAAGAAGATACGTAGACTATTTGCCACTTGAAGCGCTGGAAACTAAAAACGTTACTGAGGTACCGATAGGCGGAAATACACTTTCATTCTTCTTTGAGGATCTCTCATGGGCAGCTCAAAAAATATCCTCTGGGAAGACTATCTTATTTCTCTCAGGTCACAGGTTTCAAGGAAAATCTTTCCCCGTTCTGCCACTCGTGCCGCATGTTCTAAAAATACTTAATGCCAAATCGTTGGATAATTATTACATCAAAGAATCTGGGTCTTGTGAATATCTAGACTTTGCATTAGTAACAAAACTTCGGTCGGATTGAGCCTAATAAAATGATAAGTTCCTTTTCTATAATCGGACTCAAGCGTTTCTTCAACCCCCTATTTAACCATCCTGTATTCATAGGTTCGTTAGTTCTTAAAGCAATCATGATCGGGCTAGTATTGCCTAAAACGCAGTCAGAATGGTTTATACCCTTTATCACTCAAACTGTTGCTCAGCCCTTCCCCGATCCGTGGTCAGTCTACTTGTCTCAAGGGGGAAGTCTCTCATCGTTTCCCTACGGGATTGTGATGTATGTGGTCTATGTTCCTCTGACCGGGCTGGGTCATGTACTGGATAATTTGTTTCATATACAGTGGTTAGCAAAGGTAGGGTTTGGGCTGACCTCACTAGCACTCGATCTCGGAATTTTGATGAGTCTAGCGCTTTTGCTAAAAACTTTTCCTAAGACTTTGTTTTTAGCGACTTACTGGTGCTCTCCGATTGTCATTTACATTGCTTACTGGCACGGACAAGTCGATCTTTTGCCGATATTTCTTCTTGTTCTCGGCATCTATCTTCTAGAGTCATATCGCCCTATTCTATCCGGCGTCGCAATCGGCCTAGCGATATCTAGTAAATTCAGCGTTTTAATCGCTGTCCCTTTCCTCCTGATATATCTATACCGAAACAACCGTTTAAGGAACGATATCATCCGAGTTGGAACGTCAATTCTTGTCACCGCTGCCATTACGTTCGTTCCGTTTCTCTTCTCGGATGCTTTCGTGCAGATGACGGTATTAACGAAGGAGACAGCTCGACTCTTTCAAGTCAGATTAAGCTACGGAGACAGCTTGCAGTTTTTTCTCTTGCCACCTGTTTACATGCTTGTTTTATACCTGACGTGGCGCATTGAGCGAATTACCCTCGATTTATTTATTATCTCAGTCGGACTAGGTTTCTTCTCAACTCTTTTAATGCTTCCGCCTGCTAGCGGTTGGTTCATGTGGGTCGTTCCTTTTCTAGTGTGGTATCAGATTAAAGCTAAACAAAATTATCTTTGGTTGACCTTCTTATTCTATGGTGCTTACGTCTGCTATAGCTTGGCATATTCGACTGGCGCAACTATACCGTCTCTACAGCTAGATCTCAGTCGACCTTTTCTACTAGATACAAGGGTTGATAGCGCCAGAGTCCAATCTTTGAGTTTCACTGTTTTGAACTCTATTGCTCTTCTGCTATGCATCAGAATGTATATCTTTGGAGTTCGGCGAAACGGTTACTATCGGGCTAGCCGTAAGCCTATGGCTATCGGCATTAGCGGTGACTCAGGAGCAGGAAAAGATACTCTCGTTGATGCGCTTATAGATGTTTTAGGAAATCGAGGCGTAACATCAATTTCTGGAGATGATTACCATAAGTGGGAACGGCATCACCCTATGTGGTCTACAAAGACTCATCTAGATCCTCACGCGAACGACCTCTCTAAATTGACTCAAGATGTCTCGGTTCTATTAGATGGAGCTTCAGTTAAAAAAAGAATTTACAATCACCAGAACGAAAAGTTCACATCTCCTACATCATCTAAACCTAAAGATTTTCTAATCGTTAGCGGGTTGCACACGCTGTATCTGCATAGATTGCGAGAGCATCTGGATTTAAAGATATTTTTGGACACTGATGATGAGCTCAGATTTTTTTGGAAAACGCATCGCGACCTAACAGAGCGAAACTACGCAAACGGGAGCGTATCGTTAGCTCTGGCCCAGCGGATCGAAGACAGTCAAAAATTTATTCGTAGCCAAGCGAAGTACGCTGAACTAATATTTAAGTTAGCGCCGCTGAGTCCTATCGACGTGAGTGATCGTCAGCGATCGCCACGGCTGAAGCTTGTAGTAAAGATGGCCAATGGCTTTTTCCATGAAGAACTCATACGCCATTTAATTGCCCTTTGCGGCATGCAGGTCGATATCGAGCAATCTGAAGATCTCGAATTTATCGATATTACCATTGAAGGAGATGTCAGATCTGAGGATATTAGCACTATCGCACCGCTCATAATTCCAAATCTGAACGACCTAGTTGCTAGAATTCCACTGTGGGCTGGAGGATATACTGGTATTATGCAATTGGTTATTTTGGCTCATGTAGCAGATGTCCTTCACCGTGGTAGGCGCTTGTCCTAATGCTTAAGCACATTAATTCAGAGGTACTTTTAACTAGGCCAATCACAGTTTTGTTTGACACAGATAATACTCTGTATGACTACGGCCCAGCCAATCATATTGCAAATCAGGCGGCTGAGCGTAAGGCTGGCAATCTGCTTGGCATATCATCCGACATCTATAAAGCCGCTTTCAAGCAGGCTCGTCAAGACGTAAAAGTCCGATTAGGGCATACTGCTAGTAGCCACAACCGGTTACTCTATTTCCAGAGGATGCTAGAGATTTTAGGGTTTAAAGCCCAGCTCCTAATTGCTCTGGATCTAGAACAAACTTTCTGGCGTACCTTTCTTGTCAATGCGCCCTTGTTCCCAGGGGTGGTTGAGTTTTTACAGTTATTACGTCGCCAAAGCGTCCCAATTGCCATTGTCACAGACCTAACTGCTCATGTGCAACTGCGCAAGCTAACCCATTTTCGATTAGAAGAAACTTTCGATGCCGTTGTCACCTCAGAAGAAGTAGGAGCAGATAAACCTGACAAACGAAACTTTGAATTAGTCTTAGATAAATTAAAGGTTAATGCAAACGACGGTCAAGTTTGGATGATAGGAGACAGCCCTTCGGCAGACATTCGAGGGGGAAAGACTATCGGTGCAGTAACCTTTCAAAAGGTTCACGGAGATCTGAAGATCGGCTCTGGCAAAGATGCTCCAGACTATGCCTTTAGTTCATTCTTGGAGCTGCATGAGTATACTTTGCAGAAAATCCTTTCAGACCAAACACCAGAACTCACTACAGTCAAAAATATTGCCAAATGAATTTATTTAAAGGGCGTTTTTCAGCCCTCTTCCAAGTCCGGCCTTTTCTAGTGTCGTTAGCAGTAGCTACCATCGCGGCGCTTTATCTTTTCTGCTATATGGGAGGAGAGATAAGAGGAAACATAAACTGGCACGTGCTGCCTGGAGCAATGTTTGGAGTTCCAGAGGAGATCGCAGCCAAAGGATTTGAGCCTCTCTATCTGTATCCTGGTGAAACCGGTTGGGATGGACAGTTCTACTACTATATTTCTAACGACTTACTTGCCCAGAAAGATACTGCTGAACACATTGATGCAGATGCCTATCGCTATCAAAGAATTGGCCTTCCTTTACTCGCTAAAAGTTTATCTGTAATTTTGGGCAAGAGCTGGGTCAGTCCAACGGTTTATTACCTGGCAAGCTTCATCATAGTTGTTACGGCGACGTATGTTCTATCAGTTTGGATACAGATTCAAGGGTTTTCTCCTTGGATTTCCTTATTTTGGGGAGTAGGCATTGGTACTCAGCTGACGCTTTTAAACGGATTGCCTGACGCAGCAGCAGATGGCTTACTGATTCTCTCGATAGTCTCTTATCTGAGTCAGAACCCGATTCTCTACTGTATCTTTATTACTTTGGCTGCTTTATCCAGAGAGGCCTATATTCTAATTGCTGGCTTCATTCTACTGTTCACTCTAGCCCACAATCTGTATGGTTTCAATCTGTATGGTTTCAGAGAGCTGAACTGGAAAAGGTTGATCAAACAAACCATAATATTTACCTTGCCTTGCGTTATTTTCGTGGCTTGGCAGATTTATCTCAAGGCTACTTTCGCGGTCTCGCCTAGAGAGCAGGCAACAGGTATTTTAGGGTACCCATTTTGGGAGCCTCTGAAGTTCTTTTTCGCCGCAATTACGCTCAAACATCAGATATTCGGCGAACATTTAATAGGCGCTTATATGGAAGCTTTTTCTATAGCGGCTTATTGTCTTCTAATGGGCTTAGGATTCTGGTCACTTATAGAAGCCTGGAGAAATCGAAGTGGGCTGAACGAAAAAACTATCGTTGTTCTTTCGTTCTTTCCTATTCTTTTCCTCTACCTATTTTTTGGCCCTACGGTGATGATGCACTATACGGGATACATGAAAGCAGCCAATATACTATTCTTTTTAATTCCCTTTGGCTATATCTTATCCAGGCGCTCGATTCCCAGGCTAGTCATGATAAGTTTAGTTCTGACTAGTTTGTTCTTCAGTTGCTATCTTATGGCTGATCGAGTCATCCGTGTGTCTGTACCTTCCACAGTCTACCAATATTCAAAATATCCTGCTGACATGGATCAGAATGTTGTGGAGACGCAATCTTGCTTGAAAGAGTACTCTTCAAAAGTAGAGATTGTTGGTATAGAAGATTTCTATGCCAATCCTGTTTTTGCGATGATTCAAGGTAAGAAAG
>QBMP01000018.1:0-12487 GCA_003242115.1 Phormidesmis priestleyi | reverse complement strand
TAAGAAAGAATATAAAGTTTTTGACCTAAAGCTTAGCAATCTTACTAGCGAAACCTTCAAAATGGCTAGGGGTACTGGGGGTGTTCGTCTTTCCTATCAATGGCTGAACGCTGAAACAAAAGAAGTCGCCCTAGATGGTATACGAAGCTTTTTACCTACACCCTTGCTACCTGACGAAGAGATAGCACAGAAAGCAGTAGTTGAGTTTCCGCAGTCACCTGGAGACTATATTCTCCGTCTATCGCCTGTTCAGGAAGAATGTGCTTGGTTTTATCTTGCTGGTGACAATGGATTCGTTGATCTGAACTACACAGTAAGATAGATGAGGTGAGCTTTTGAGAGATCTGAATTTACTAGCGGTTTTCACCTGCCCCCTGTCGAAATCAGGGAACTTCTCTTGACTAGCGGTATGACAAATTAATTCCTTTACGGTAGCCCGCCTACAACAGTCAAGGCAAGATTATATTCAATAACTGCTGTGTACTTTCTTTCCAGGTTAGCCAGGGCATCTCTGCAGAACGTGGTGCATGCCCCTCGTAGTAGAGCGTTAACCACGTTTTCAAGGCATTCGCAAGCTGCCCTGGCTCCTTTCCTTCAAAATAGAATGCATGGTTGCCAGCAACTTCGCGAAATACAGGAAGACCTCGGGCAATAATAGGCAGCTGGCGCTGAGCAGCTTCAATTAAGGGTAATCCAAATCCCTCCCCTTCTGAAGCTGTAAGCAGAGCTGTGCTTATCGAATAGATCGCTTCCAGATATTCATCGCTAATCCCCTCTAACCAAAACAGTTGTTTGTTGTGTTCTGGATGATGCTGTAGTCGCTTTATCAGAGTTTTGACCTGCCACCCGCGATTGCCCACGATTACGAGGTTAATCTTTATACCCATCTGCCAAAGCAGAGTAAAGGCATTTAGGGCTTGGACGTATCCCTTTCTAGGTTCAACAGTTGCTACCATTAAGAATGTAGGTGTTGCCTGTAGTGTGTTTAGAACTGTTTCAGAATTCTTAGGTAATCCTTTAGAGGGAAGGCTGTGCTCAATATCAGCACCTAGATGAAAATGGCTGATCCGAAGTGTGTCTGTTCTGCGAGGAGGAAAATAAAGCAACCAATCCTTCACGGCTTTGGCCGTTGTCTGAGAAATACACACAAGGCCGGTGGACAGTTCAGATATAGCTTCTAACCAGCGTCTGAAGAGTTCATCATAGCCGCTTGGCCACCATTCAGGATGATGAATCAACAGAATATCATAGACAACAAAATAAATCTCTACGCCAAGATTCCTGAAACGATTGAGCGTATCATAAGTAACTGAAAGTAAGTTTGATGTGAGATCTAGCCCCAGGAAAATATCGTTACAAGAAATATCTATAGGTCTATCGACAACAGACTCTCCTTCTGAAATACTAATTAAATCTGGCAGCAATTGAGAGACAAACCGATTAGCTTGACGATAGTGCGTGCCATCCCAATAGACAGCCACTACGTTGTATAACCGAGGTGGGTAATACAAAAGCTGAATGAGAACACTGCGTACGACTCTTTGTATTCCGGTCTTGGCATCTCGCAGCACAAACTCAGAGATATCTACGAGCAGTTGCTTCTCCTGAAAGCTGCGGCTGATCGCAATGCTACTGGCCAGTTCGTTCAGTTCGAAGTCTTTTTTATTCGACAGTTGTGGAATTTGAGAGATCCCAGATATCAGGGTTCTGTATATATTCTCAAATGAAGGCGAACTGGGAGATTTGGTTTGAGGGGAAGCTCTCAAGTTTAATATTATAAATGCTTCGACGGCTTTTTGGGCTACGCTATCCCAAGGGAAAGCAGAGGTTTGGGTATTCTCAAAGTTTTGGTCTCTGCTTGCAGCAGAGATATTAATCGTTTTCGAGGGCGAAATGCCCAAACCACTTATAGCTGTCTGGCGAGAGCTTTCAGAAAAAGTGAACAGTAGATTACTCTTTTTTATAAGACCTATCTTTTGACGACGGTACTTTTCAAATGCTCGGCTAACAGAGACAAGCTCTGGCTTAAGCAACGAATCCAAATCCAAATCGTGTAGCGCTATAGATAATACTGGTCTGCTGAGAGTAGACAATCTTTCTACAGAGGTAATAATATCTTTGTCCCAGCCTTCAAGCAGTCCAGAAATATGAACAATGTCAGGA
The DNA here is from genome assembly GCA_003242115.1 of Phormidesmis priestleyi. Taxonomy (GTDB): domain Bacteria; phylum Cyanobacteriota; class Cyanobacteriia; order Phormidesmidales; family Phormidesmidaceae; genus Phormidesmis; species Phormidesmis priestleyi_A. Next base: position 10,324 of record QBMP01000018.1, on the reverse strand, counting down.
TTGAGCGCTGCTATGAAAGATTCGCGTATGAGTTCACTCGCGTAGGTAAGCCACGCTTTCTTAACATTGTGTGCCGCCACATGCTTAGGTATTGAAAAAGTGATAATTCGCTGCCGGGAAACTAGGCCGCTAAAAGCTTGCCGAACTATCGGGACTGACCCTGGGAATCTGTCGTTGAGTAAAATCCAGATCTCGTGATGATGAGACTGACGGGCGATCGCTAAGGCAAACAACATAGTCCAATGCATTGTTTCATCGCACTGACTGCTTTCAGCCTGACAAGCCTGTAGGTCAAGAAGTATACGCATAATGTCAGTCTCTTTTCATTGCTGCCTTAAGGTCATTTATGGCCTGAGTGGTGTGAGGCGACAAATCTCCTGTCTTTAATCGCAATGAGCTTATAGAGCTTCCCTCGCTCATACTTAGTTTTAAGCGATGCTTTAACCTCGGCGCTCGGTTCAGTACTTTCATTAGCATCCATCTCAACCGTAGTTGTGAAATGGACTGAGAGAGAATCTGGTTAATTAAATAGAGAAACTTTTGGCGTCTCATCTGATAGGCAGAAATAGTAGGGTTGGCAATATATTCAGCAGGGTGAGCGATCTATCAGGCTAAGGAGCAGCCCACTTCTGAATCAGGGCAAGGGCAGAATTGTTTTTAACAACTGTTGCGTGCTTTCTCTCCAAGTTGACCAGGGCATGCCTGTAGAAACAGGTGCCTTACCCTCTTTGTTTAGCGCTAGCCATGTTTTGATGGCATTGGCGAGCTGTTCTGGCTGATTGCCTTCAAAATAAAAGGCGTGCTCGCCAGCAACTTCATGAAAAACTGGGAGGCTCCTCGCGATAATCGGTAGATGGTGCTGGGCAGCTTCAATAAGGGGTAAGCCAAACCCCTCGCCTTCCGATGCTGCAAGCAGCGCTGTGCTGACTGAGTAAAGTTTTTCTAAGTATTCATCGCTAATACCCTGTAGCCAAAACAACCGCCTGTTTCGTTCTGGATGGCTATTTAGCTGTTTTACTAAATCATCAACCTGCCAACCGCATTTTCCTACAATGACGAGGTTTACCATGATTTCCGATTGCCAAAGCAGGTTGAAGGCATGGAGTACCTGAGTGTGGCCTTTCCTAGGTTCAACAGTCGATACCATCAGTATAGTAGGTATAGCCTTTAGAACACGTACGACACTTTCAGCATTTTTAGGTAGTCCGCCAGAGGGTAGGCTTTGACTAATATCAGCGCCCAAATGAAAATAATCAACTTTGAGCGGGTCTATTCTATTAGGCTGATGTTTAAGCATCCAATATTCAACTGCATTAGCTGTTGCCTGAGAAATACACACTAGACCTGTAGAGAGCTCAGATATAACGGATAGCCAAAGCTTAAAAAGTGGATTATCTTCTTTTGGGAACCATTCGGGGTGCTGAATCAGCAATATGTCGTAAACAACATAGTAAATTTCTGCGCCAAGATCCCTAAATCTTCTTAGCGTCGCCTCAGAGTTCAGAGTACAGCGAATTTCAAAGTCTAAGCCTAGGAAGATATCGTTGCAAGAGACATCAACGATATCATCAGCAATAGGGTCATCTCTCCGACTGTTTATTGAGTCAGGCAATATTTGTGAAATAAACTGATTAGCCTGCCGGTAGTATTCTCCATCCCAATAAACCGGAGTGATAGTGTAAGATTCCGGTGGATAGTTTGATATCTGAGTTAAGATGCTGCGCACAACCCTCTGTATTCCCGTCTTTAGGTCGCATTCTACCATCGCAGAAAGATCGATCAACAGCTGTTTTTGAGGAAAGCTGACATTGATAGCAATACTGTTTGCAATACTAACGAGATCGGCATCTAGCTGATTAGATATCCCCTTCAATTTAGAGATTCCAGATATCAGAGACTGGTATGCCTGCTCGCAACTCTGCTTGTATGAAGGCTGTTTCGCAGAGATGCTTGATTGTCGGCGCTGACGACGCTGTGAGCTGGTTAATTCTTCGAATGCTTCAATAGCGGTTCTGGCAGCGTCGTTCCAGAAAGCCTCTTGGAGCTTAGCTACTGGTTCAGCCGTAGCCGAAATGGTAACGATCCTTGAAGGGGAAACATCTAGAAGATCAATAGCTTCTCGACGAGAATTATCAGAAACGGAAAGCAGTAGATCGCTTTTCTTGAGGGAATCAATTTTTCGATAGTAGTAATCTCTAAAAGTCGGATCGGCTAGGTAAGTATTGGGCTGAAGCAGTGGAAGGAGATTGTATAGAGTCGCAGAGGTTGCAATATGAGCACAGGGTAAGCCACCGATAGAGGTGACAGCATCATGTTCCCATCCTTCAAACAAATTAGAGATGTGAACGATGTCAGGTTGAAGTATAGCGATAAAAAATTCTCGTATAAGCTCGCTCGCCCGAATCAGCCACTGTTCGCGGCAAGTTGCTTCTGCCACCTTGGGGGGAATAGAGAAAGTAACAATATTCTCTTTTGGTAGCAAGCCACTAAATGCTTGCCTTATGACCAAGGCTGAGTCGGGAACCCTGTCGTTAAGCACGATCCAGATGTTGTGTTGAGCGGCGTTACGGGCGATCGCTAACGCCAGTGACATAGAGCAGCGGCCAGTCTCAGAAAACTGGCTAGTTTCGGATTGGCAGGCTTGGAGGTCAATAAGTATGCGCATGATGTCTTTTGGCAGCAGCCGGTTTAACTATTCATGAAATAAAAGAACGTAAGTAAAGTGTCAGATCAAACATCTACACCAATGCTTGACAACTCCAATAGCTCACTAAGTAAGTTTGAGAGTTAAGACAAGAAACTCAAGCCACGGTTCCAATATTTTTTGTACTTCATGGAACCGTCTTCTTAAGCCCTCTGACCATAAGTCGCCGTTTACGAAGTGAATTTGGACACCTTTTCGAGAAAACCAGGCGAGCCGTTGACAGCGCATTGATGGCGCAGTCATGATTGCGCCATCAATACCTAGAAGAAAGTCTTTCGATGTAACATCTAAAATATCGTCGAGACATTTATGTAGAGGAAGGTTGAGCAGGGTAGTGGTAAAGTTTCGAGCGTATCTATATTGACTGCCATCGAAATAAACGGGCTCAATACGGTAACTCCCTTGCGAACTTTGAAACATACAACGCATTGCATGGCCCATCGCATTCTGCTCATCAGTGCTCATGCCTGCCTGGAGAAATTCCGAAACATCTATCAGCAGTTGACAGATAGATGATGTGTTGTCGTTACGGGCAATCGTTTCGGCTATTGCAATCAAATCAGCTTCATCCGGCCGAGTTTCTGTCTCTATTTCAGAAATACCTTCAAGTAGAGCCTTGTAGCGAGCATACGGGGCCGAGGCGAACAATTCTTCAACTGCTGTATAGTAAGCGTTAGCTGCCTGAGCCGGGGAATGCTGTTCCAGCACATACTGCTTTCCCAACTGCCCTACCCGACGGCGAAAGGCTTCTCCACATCGGCATTTCATAATCGCATCAATCAATTCACTATCGCTAAAATCATCTGGTATGCCCAAAAAAGTATCTTCAGGGTAATCTGTTACACTCCCATGCCGGTTGGCAATTAAGGGAATCCCATAGGACAGCGTTTCTAGAATAGCTCTAGAGGTTTCGCCGCGAGACAGCGTTCGTAGCTGTACGACGGCATCAGCGGCTGCAAGGTAGTGATGATAGTGCTGAGAATCTAAAAAACCCGTAATTTCGACACGAGCCTGACATTCAGATTGCGTTATTTCTTCTATGATACCTTTGCCATAGTCACCCTCATGGTTTTTACCCACAAAGATCAGGTGACAATGAGCGTTGCTTGCTAAATTAGATGTGAGCCAAGTTTTAAGTAGGCGATGATTCAATTTGGTAGGGCCCAACATGCCGAAGGAGCACACAACAAAATCATCCTCTCTGAAACCTAGAGAGATGCGAGCCTCATGACGCTTGATTTCGGCAGGTGCTGCGTAGGGCTGAGGAATCAACACCCAATGACGGGCAATGTCCTGACCAAAATATCGCTGTGCAAGTTGCTTGGCATGATTTGAATGTACGATGATGCCCACCGCGCGATCTAAAACGCCTTTATTACAGGGATACAACCAACTAGACGCTTTATCTCCCTTTTCTTTGAGATAGCGTAAAGCAGGATAGCCATGAGATTCATAAAGTACCTTTGAGAAACTGACTGCTAGTCGACCTTGAGAAGACATCCAATGGACTACGCTGCTCAGATAAAAGTCGTGTAGTACGACAACTCCCGGATATCGCTGGAGTAAGTCAAACATATGCTGATGAAAAGGCGAATTACCAAACTGGTAGACGATACGAGTAAACTCTTTCGCATTCTCTCTAAACCAATCAACGTCCTTAATTACAAGGTTGTGCTTATCTATATCGCCTTCTACTTTTGCCTGATTCGTAATTACTACGACATCGTAGAACTCCGCAAGCTTCGGTATCAAATCAGCGCTATAGTCTGAGATGCCGGATTGAAGTGGTGGCAAAGGTGAAACAAACGCCAGTTTCTCTTTCAAACGAGCTGTCTGAGTATGTTTCCTTTGCTGAGACAAATACCATCTGTGCGTACTTTCTAAAGCTTTTATCGCCTGTTCTGCCAAGGCTTCCCATAAGAATGAAGGAGCTTGTGCGCCCTCGTTCGAATAAGTATTTTCTGTTTCTTCGCTTGATGCCGACAGCATGTTAGAGGGTTTTGAAACACCTGTTGAAACACCGAATATTCTCTCTTGAGGAAAATTCAGGTGTGATGCCGCCTGTTGGCGAGTGTGCTCTGAAAGGGTGAGCAATGCCGATGAATTTCTCAGTGAAACTAGTTTGTGCTCATACCATTGACGCCTTGATTGACCTTTCAGAGAGTCTTCAAACTGCGTCAGCAAATCTCCATCATGTAAAGTAACGACTGTCGGATATAGCATAGACTCTGAACATATAGATGCAACTATTTCTTCACTGAATCCCTCAAATAAGCTGGCAATGTGAAGAATATCTGGTTCTATTTGAGCGATCATAAATTGGCGTACTCTCTCAGCTACCCGAGTACGCCAATGACTATGTACAGAAACTTCAGAAACAGGTGCCGGGATATCAAACGCGATGATTCTTTCCAAAGGAAGAATATTTCTAAAAGCGTCACTGAGAATGTCTTGCCCTCCCAGTAGCGTATTAGTTAATATCCAAAAGTCGTGACTCCCGCTAAGCTTAACCATAGCTTTTGCCAGCTCTAAACTATAGCGTCCAACGTCACGGTTTCGGCATCTTTTAAGTTGACAAACTTGGAGATCAATTACGATACGCATAGCTGATTTAGACCCTTTTCATAGCTTGCTTAAGATCCTCTAAGATTTGGGCAGCACGGGGTGAGAGTTGAGGTGCTTTGGAGACGTGATTACTGATCACATGCATAGAATTATCGGCAATCATCATCAGTGCCAAACGGCTCTTCAGCCTGGGCACTCGGTCTAAAAATCTCACTAGAAAAGATTTTAACTTAGGACGTGCGACAATTGAGGCAATAATTCTAATCAACGTTGTCTTCAGACGTTGTCTTCCGGCTCTAGCAGCCCGACTTGCCGAACGTAGGGGTGCCGTCAGCCGCCAGGAACGACTATTCACTATTTCACTAAATGATGCTTCTAGTGAGCGAACAGAACTCTCTAATGAGCTTAGCCGCTTAGTCAGTTGCTCTTGGTAGCGAATGGCTACGGCCTCAAGTGTCAGCCCATATTCTTGAGTGAAAGCTTCATCCATCACTGCTAAACATTCGCCATCCGCATTTTTCTGTGCCACAACAGAGTAATCAGGACTCACTCCATTTAAGACATCCATCAAGTTCAGGCGTTTCGAGACATCTTCTTTCGATTCTTGAAGCCGTAACACCTTTACTCTTTTGAAGCCGTAGTAATTCAGGAGAAAAGAAAGCGTCTCTGGAGGTATAGGACTCCGATGAGTTGGATCTAAGTAGAATCGCGAAGTGCCAACAAGGATATTCTCTGGATTAGGTGTTTCAAGAATTAGTAAGCCAGCAGGCTTAAGTACCCGCAAAGCCTCTTGGACTAAAGTTTGAAGATCGGTAAAGTCTAAGTGCTCTACAAGATGAAACCCGGACACTACTACTTGGCTCTCGCTAGGTAAGCGTTTGAGAAAGAGAATTAAGTCATCTTTCTCGACATTCAGGCCATTTTGATGGCACGTACTGATCATGCCATCATCTAAGTCAACACCTAAAAAGTTGATGTCGGCCTCTTTCAAGATCTCTAACCATTCTCCCCGACCACATCCTAAGTCAACAACTTGGCCGTCTGGATATATATTTGTTTTAAGTAGCTTAACAAACGGTAAATAGACCCGTAGACGTGACTTGATAACATCTCGGCTCCCCCTAAGCTCATCCTCAAAAGCTCTGTAAAAGTTACTCATCTATGACACTCCATTTTAGGAGGTAACCATCCTACTCCCACAAATTCATCTTTATTCATGTTGATAATATCAAAAACCAAAGACAAGTCTCGCCATTCATAGTTTTTGCCAGCGGTGAGATCTTTAGACTGAAGGGCAATAGCGATAGAGTAAGTGCCGGGACCAAGGTTAGCTGAAAAGCTAAAGTCAAGCTGAATTTCTTGACCGGAAATAATATTCAGCAGGGGCTTCTTAAGAAGATGGGTGTTAGTTCCAAAAATAGTTTGTCCTAGACGATCTTTGATTGCATACCCGACGATCAGTCCAGGTAGATCCGTCCATGCTTTTACTAAAACACGTAAACAAACCCATTGTCCAACATTTATTACCTCAACGCGATCGCCCTTGGCATTCAGGAGTGTAATATCATTAACAGTAGCCTCTCCCGTTCCAGAGAGAGTTTGGGTTTTCCCACTTTCCAGCTGTTTAGTTCGAACCTTGCTGTTTTCTTTCTCAGCTGTCAAAGCGTTGTAGTAATCCATAACAGCTTCCGGATCGCTGTCTTTTAATACTTTGCCATGCTCAATCAAAATAGCCCGATTACACAGGCTAAGAATAGCATTACGGTCATGAGAAACAATTAGCAGGGCTGTTCCCTGCTCTTGAAATTCGCGAATACGGCTAAAGCTTTTGTGTTGAAAGTAGGTATCGCCTACAGAAAGCGCTTCATCGACAATCAGTAGCGCGGGGCGAAATGCCGTTACGACTGAAAAAGCCACCCGCATTTGCATACCGCTAGAGTAGGTATGCACAGGTTCGTAAAAATACTCTCCAATTTCTGCAAAACGCTCGATCTCCGGCATTATAGCCTCGATTTCAGCTTGAGAAAAACCCATTAATCCAGCAGAATGGTAGGCATTATCCCTACCAGTAAAGTCCGGGTTGAACCCCATCCCCAGCTCTAAAATGGCACCTACATGTCCATTGACCTGAATCCTCCCAGAAGTTGGGCGCTGAGTACCTGTGATAATCTTGAGCAGCGTACTTTTCCCAGCACCATTTTGTCCAACGATGCCAACCGCCTCTCCGGCTTCGATAGAGAACGAAATACCCTGAAGTATACAGTTCTGAGCGGAAGGTTGTGCAGCCAGCCCAAACCAAGAGAGTACTCTAGCAAGCTCAGAGCTGTACTGGAAGTACGTTTTGGTGACATCAAAAACCTCTAGCACTGGAACAGTCATAGAACATCCACCATCTCGCTACTGGCTCGCCGAAAAAGCGTCAGCGCTACTCGAAGCAGTAGGACAGCGATTAGAGCCACACAGCAAAGCGCTAACCAAGAAGGTGCTCGATTGAATAGCATAGCGTTTTGAAATCCCTGTACTAGCCAATACATCGGGTTAAGCTGCATCCAGGGACGGATAGTTTCTGGCACGATACTGGCAGGATAGACAATGGGAGTAAACCACCAGCCTAGCTGCAAGACAATCGGCACCACTTGACCAATGTCACGGATGAAGACATTCAAGGTGCCCAAAATAAGCCCAATACCCAAAGACAGTATCAGTGTAATAACCATCAAGAGAGGTAACCACACAACGTTATATCCAGGGACGAACCCTAATATTGCTAAAATTATCAAAATTGCGCCCAGCAAAAGTAGGTTATTCACAATTGCAGAGCCAGTAACTATTATCGGCAGACAAATGCGAGGGAAAACTAGCTTTTTGAGCAGATTACCATTTTCAATGAATACCGTCAGGCAGCGGGTGATGACCTCAGAAAATATGTTCCAGGCTAGTGTACCAGAGAGTAAATAGATCGGATAAGCCAGCTTGTTGTCGGCCATATCAGGCAATCGACCGGACAGCACCTGAGACAAAATCAGCGCAAACATTGCCGCTTGCACTAAAGGATTGATGATCATCCAGAGTCCGCCTAAGCGACTACGAACAAACCGGCTACGAAAATCAACTTTAATAGACGATAGGATAAAGTACCGATATCGCCATGCAGACAGAAGTAAAGACTTCATATCCAATCAACTCTATTCATTAGAGACTTAGTTTATAGTACCGTGCTGAATAATTACTTAGTTAGCTGAATGCTTTTTGAACGATGCAGCGATGCAGCGCGCTGATGAATATAGAACCCTCGCCCTCCTCACTGCTTGTGAATCTATCGATTTTGATGGATCAGCCTACTGGTATCAGTGTCTATATTCAAAATCTGCTGCCGTTCATTCACAGTCTTGATCCGGTGCTTTTTTCGGCTAAGCCTATTTCAGGCTTTCGCTGTCAAAGCATTCCTCAAGGCCTATCGCCTGCTTTTGGCAATCAGGGACACTTAAAACGGCTGTGTTGGTTGCAGCAAAAGATACCTAACTACTATCGGCAGTTGGGTCATCAATCCAGTAATCAATCCGGCAGAAGTCTGATATTTTCGCCATCTCCGGAGGCTCCGATCTGGTCAGGTTGCCGGTTTGTAGTGATGGCTCATGACACGATTCCTTTGCGGTTTCCGCAGACATTTTCGCCCTATCTAGTTGGCTATTTTCGATATTATGTTGGCCGAGTGTTAGCACAAGCAGAGCATGTCATTTGCAACTCTGTTTCTACTGCCAATGATGTCAAAAAATTTTATGGCGTGCCAACGCCCAAAATTACGCCGATTCCGCTTGCTTATGATCAGCAAAATTTTAGACCAGGCGATCAACCGCTAGGAAACTATTTTTTGTATGTGGGTAGGCAGGCTCCTTACAAAAACTTGTACCGGCTCGTAGCTGCGTTTCATCAGGTCTGCGCAACCAATCATAACCTTGAGCTATGGCTCGTAGGACCTCAAGATCAGCGCTACACACCTGCTTTAAAGGCAAAGATCGCTTCGCTTGGGATTGAATCTCAGGTGCGCTTTTTAGATTATGTGGCTTATGAGCAGTTGCCAGTGCTGTTGAGAGGTGCATTAGCCCTTACCTTGCCTAGCCTCTGGGAAGGCTTTGGCCTACCCGTACTAGAAGCGATGGCTTGCGGAACGCCAGTGATCACGTCGAATCTGTCATCACTGCCCGAAGTCGCAGGCGATGCAGCCATATTAGTTGACCCTTACAATACTGACGACATTGCCAACGCAATGAAAATGGTTGCGAAAGATGCTGACCTTCGAGCGCAGCTCAGCATCGCCGGACTAGCCCAAGCTCAGAAATTTAGCTGGCAAAAAACGGGTGAGCAAACCGCCGACGTCATTAGAAAATTTCTGTGAAAAACAATTCCTGTGAGCTAAAGGCTTGTTTTCAGCGTTTTCACGATAATTTCTTGATTTTCTACTGTCAGCTCCGGCCAAATGGGCAAGCTCAACACTTCGGTGCCTAGCTGATTACTCACGGGATTTTCTGGATACTGCCCGTTATAAATCGGCAGCTTATCTTGCGGAATTGGGTAGTACACCATTGCACCGACGCCTGCTGCTGCCATTGATTGCTTTACAGCGTCGCGATCGCGCCCCAAAATCCGCACCGTATACTGATGAAACACATGCCCCGGCGTCAGCTCAGGTACAATCACCTGACTCACCTCAGCCAGCAAATCGTGATACCTTGCTGCCACCTGCCGCCGCTGCTCATTCCACTGATCGATATAGCGCAGCTTTACGCCTAAAATCGCCGCCTGCATCGCATCTAAGCGAGAATTGTAGCCCAGCATTTCATTGCGGTAGCGCTCCTTCTCACCGTGCACGCGCAGCATTCGAGCCAGATCAGCGAGGCGATCGTCATCGGTCGTAATCAAACCACCGTCACCGTAAGCCCCCAAATTCTTAGTAGGGAAAAAAGAAAACGCTCCCATATCTCCCAAGCTGCCAACCTTTTTACCGCTCAGCGATTCGCGCAGTTCGTTATTACAGGTTTTGTCACAGCCCGCACA
>QBMP01000189.1:8766-9063 GCA_003242115.1 Phormidesmis priestleyi | reverse complement strand
TGGGGATGGACGGTTTGTTGAAGGCTGGTAAGAATGCGATCGCACGTTTTCCCGACCGCTCGACCTTCGTATTCAATGCGCAGATCAGCTTGGCTATAAAGATCCTGGCGCTCGGCCAAAAGGTTTTCTAGTTTGGCGCTGAGATCGACGCCGTTGAGTAATGGGCGGGTGGTATCGCTAGCAAGGCGAGAGGCGAGAACAGGCACAGGCACATCGAGCCAAATCACAATGCCATGCTGCAAGTAGCTCCAGTTGAGACGCTGCGTGACAATGCCGCCGCCAGTGGCAACGACTAAG
>QBMP01000189.1:0-8713 GCA_003242115.1 Phormidesmis priestleyi | reverse complement strand
GCGGGTGGTTTGCTCGATGAGAGCATCTGTATCTAAAAAACGGTAGCCTAAGCGGTGCGCTAGCTTGCGGCCAAGGGTAGTTTTGCCACAGCCCATCATGCCGACTAGGTAGAGGTTCGTTTTTTTGAGAAAGGCAGAATTGGGAAGATCGCTCATGACGTCGGGGTGGGGCGACTGCTGTATTATGCCAGCTGGTGAGTCAGCTTTGGTGAGTCAGCGCCCGATCTAATAGCGCTAGCCAGAGCTGACGTTCGCCGCCAGGAGCGCTGTAAAAAAGCAAATCAATCAGCAGCCTGAGTGAGAGCTGAGTGAGCACATCGGTTTCGGGTGCCGGATCGGCCATGCGATCGCTATACATATTATTAAAGTTATCGAGATAATCGCCCAGTACAGCCGAGCGATGAGGCGCTTCTCCAGCCGCCGTCAGCGCTTCCAGCTTAGCGACTGCTTGGCGAATATGCGCGTGATGAGCCACCGCCAACCGGCAAATCACCAGCACCAGCGCTCTAGCTTCTTCAATGTCTAGCTTTTTGCGGCCTTGGCCTTTGCGCAAGGGGCTAGATTGCCTGAGTCGCCATAGCCCCACTCGATCAGAAAGCGTCTCGCCTAGCTGTAGATCTTTAGCGGCCATCAGCACCGCCTCAGAACCCACGTCAGTGAGCGCCTCAATCGCCATGAGCACCAAATCTAGCTGGGCTTTAATGCTGCTGAGCTGAGCAGATGAAAGATTATCAAGCGGTAAAAAGGCATCCACAGCAATCAAAGCGGGCAAAGCGGGCAACTTGGAGCAGGTAGCTAGCCCACGTTAGATGGGGCTACGGCAATTGTGCCACAGCCGAGGCCGCGTTTTCGCAAAGCGCCGCTTACAGGCAGGTTTGATAGCCCCAGTCAGGCGTTTCTACCTCTCTAGGGGCAAGCGCACAGGCAAATTCGCTAACCGGCACAGCGCTAGATCTCGAAGCGCGAGGGCGATCAGGTAAATAGCCAAAGGTGCGTTCCACCCCAGCGCTGGGGGTATCGAACACAACGGCCCCGACGCTCGCGCAGCCCTGAATCAAATCAGCTGCCACTTGCGTCAAAAACTGCGGTGAAAAGATTACCGAAGCTGCCGCTGGCCCGCTGAGTGCGACCTTAATGCCATTGGGCCTAGCTGAGGGAACGGTGCTATAGAAATCAGCTAAGCGCAGAGCATTCAGTGAAATGCCGAGGTCACGGCTTGTTTTGATGTTTTCGATAGTGCTGACAACCGCCACGTCGCAGCCAGAAGAGCCATCGGACGCCGCCGCGATCGCTGCTGCCGACACCTCAGGAGATAGCAGCGTATCTCGCTCTATTTTGAGCGTATAGCCGCCAGTTTTGCCGGGTTCGTAGCTGTTGGCCACGACCGTATAGGTGCCGGTAGCAGGCAGTTCAATCGACAGACGGGCATTGCGATCGCTGCGGCTAGTATCGTCATTTTCGCTAATTCGCTTACCGTTAGCATCTAGCAAAATCAGATACGGATCAAAATCCTGACTCTCTAAGACAATCGTCACTCGCTGACCGCTATTGCCCGAAAAAACATATCGGTCATACCAACTGCCATCTTCCAATACCAAATCTTCAGCATTCAGCGTGCCTCTAACCTGTAAGAGGCTTTCGGCCTTGGCCGGACTTGCCCAAAATATTGAGCTGGCCATCGAACAGGTCATTGCGCAGGCCACTAGGCGGGGCAAAGTCAAACCAGCAAGCCTAGAAATGATTCCAGGCCGTTGCAGCGAACACATTGTTTATTTTTCCGTTAAGCGATTGAACGAGGAACAAGATACTAGCTTAGATGTGGATGCTTAGATATTGATGGTAGCGATCAGCGGGTCGCCATGCTTATAGATTTTTGCTTATAGGCATAATTCATTTTACCCGATGTATGTCAGTATGAACGTTCGAGAAATGGCCTTCAGCATCAGTCTGTGCGGCTCTACTACTATTACTACTGGGCGAATATTACTACTGGGCGAACAGCGCCAGACGGCTTCACTGAAAATTAACGAATCAAAAAGACGAGGCGATTAAGGTACGAGGGCATTCGTTGGCGTGACCCCTGAGAACGTCAGCGTATAGTCAAATCGACCGCCGCCGTTGTCTTGCCAGCCGGTAAGCTGGCCCTCACGATTCAAAATTGGATCGTTGTTGTAGCTGGTGACGACGGCAAAATACACGTCGGTTTTAGGGATAATAAAACCGCTGATGCGAGACTGTTGGCGGTTGCTGGCAGAATTGCTATAGCTCGGATTGCTAAAGTTATTGTTGACCGGCTCAGTCACCAGATCGCTATCATCGGCTGAAGCGACTAACTGACCATTGCGATCAAACACAAATAGCTGCGAGTCACCGCTGGTGTACAGGCTACCGGCCATCACTTGAGTAACGGCCAAATCGACGGTGAGGCGATCGCCCAAGCGCGCCACAAAGCCATACACCTCGTGCCCTGTGCCAACGTGGCCCGCAACCACATTCATTCCATTGCGCAGATCCACCGGGGCTGCGGGCGTGAGGCCAGCGGCTTCACCCATAGCGACAGGCAATGAAAATGCGGTAGGTTCTGTCAGCACTACGCTGCTGTAGCGGTTGCCGGTGGCTTCGGCGACAGCGCCCTGCCAGCCCAGCGGCTGAGAGGATTGAACGGTCGGGGTGCTGGCTGTCAGAAAATAAGGATCGGTGCGATCGCAAGCCTCAGCCCCCGGTAAAACGACCTGTTCGCTGCGGTAGCGCTCTAGCTGCTGACGCAACGCCAATAAAGCGGTGCGCTGATCTTGGGTGATGCGATTCCCTTGGAAGGCTTCGCCATCGCTGGCCATCAGCATTCCGGCAATATCAATCGCACTGCTCCAGTTATTAGCACAAATCGCTTGATCCAGCTCAAAAACAGTTGTTCTCTGGGCGTGAGCGGGTGAGCTAGCCATAAACAGAGTGCCGATTGTGCCAGCTAATAGACTGGCTAACAGGCGTGCTAAAGGACGCGCTGAAATTTTGGCCTGGTTAGGCGGCGGCAACGGGCGCATAGGGTTTTCCTCATAAAAAGTTTAATAATCAAGTCAAATAGCTCGGTCTATGCCAAGCTAGACCAGATGTTTTAGACCCGCTTCAGTGGGTTTACAGCCCTAGCGCTAGCAAACGTTATTAGTCGGGCACATTAGGGCTGAGCCACCCTCCAAGGCGTACCAACCCTCTAAGGGCTAAACCCTCTAAGGCGTACCCATAGTGGCTTCAATTGCTCGCTGCTGTACCCATCAAGAGCGGTTTCAGTGTGCCCCGATTATCCTCTGTAGGCAACCACAGATACCCCTAGCATGGAAGAAAAACTCAAGCTGCTCGTCGTCGATGATGAGCCTGATAACTTAGATCTGCTTTACCGAACTTTTCGTCGAGGGTTTGAAGTCTTTAAAGCTGAAAGTGGCGCAGAAGCTTTAGACGTTTTGGCAGAGCAAGGAGAAATGGCGATCATCATTTCCGATCAAAGAATGCCGAAAATGAACGGTACCGATTTTCTGAGCCGTACGGTTGAGCGCTTTCCGGACACGATTCGGATGGTGCTCACAGGCTACACCGATGTCGAAGATTTGGTCTCGGCTATCAACTCTGGCAAAGTCTTTAAATACATCACCAAACCCTGGAATCCCAAAAACCTCAAGGTTGTAGTTGAGCAGGCCGCTGAAACCTACACCGTAATTAAACAACGAACCCAAGCGCTGAGCCGAGCTTTGGCACAAGAGTCGTTGAGCAATAGCATTATGACCGCAGTGCGTGGATCTCTCGACTACATCAGCACTCTGCAAACGGTTGTGAGCGTTTTAGGTAAAGCCTTTCATGCGGATTTAGCGATTCTCTATCCAGTCGGGTTTTTGCCGTCAGAAACCAATCCGCAAGGGCTGCTCGTTTACCGGACTGAACCGTTAGTCGTCACGGGAGAAGCCGTCACAGCAGAAACCGTCACAGCAGAAACGTTTTGCACTGATTTGGCTGCCTTGAGCGATCTGCCTGAGAGCCTGGAGATTATTTCTCAATCAGTTTTGGTCGAAGGCCAGAGCGCAATCAGAATAGTGGTGCCTTTTATCGATCAGGGGCAATCGATTGCCACCCTTTGCCTCTATAAAAAAACGCGACAGCAAAAGTGGGCTAGCCGTGCGATCGCCCTACTGCAAAATGTCTCTAGCCAAGTAGCGTTAGCAATTTCACATGCGAAGCTTTACCAGCAAATTCATCAGCAGTCAATGCAGATGCGCGCTGAGCTAGAAGTCGCTAGGCAAATTCAAAGTAATTTGCTGCACCAGAGCTGGCCCGAAATAGCCGGTATTAAGATTCAGGCTCGCTGTCAGCCCGCCAGAGAAGTGGGCGGTGACTTCTTTGAAGTGTTTGTGCATCCTCAAGGTGACATCTGGCTAGCCGTCGGCGATGTCTCTGGTAAAGGGGTGCCAGCAGCGCTGTTTATGGCTAGCGCCATTTCGGTACTGCGCCGTGAGCTAGCGCAAGAAATATCACCCGATCCTGACAAGGTGATGCACAATCTCAATCACAGCTTGTCAAATGATTTGGTAAGCAATAACTGCTTTATCACCATGGCTTTGATTCGCTACAACCCAAAAACTGGCAAATTACTATACGCGAATGCGGGTCATGTCTATCCACTTGTGTGGTCGCACCGAGATATGGTGGTGAATCAGCGCAGCGTAGAGCCAACTTATTTAGATGTTAGAGGGGTACCTTTAGGCATTTTGCCAGTCTGGGCCGCATCGGCGGGCAGGTTACAGCTCTCAGAGGGCGATGTGCTGCTGCTAACTAGCGACGGCATTACGGAAGCAACGGTACCTGGCTCTCAGAGCAATAGCAGTAACAGCAACAGATATATGCTCAATCAAGAGGGGCTTTGGGAGTTTTTGAAGCAGCAGCCTGCCGATCTCAATTTAGACCATTTACTCGCGTTTATTCATCTCCCGGAAGGTGAACAAGAAGATGACCAAACTATCTTGTCACTGGAGGTGACATCATGCTAAAAACCGAACTGGTCGTCCCCAGTGATCTAAGGTTTTTGTCTGTTGTAGAGCACTGGCTGCTGGAATCGCTACAGTTAGAAATCGATCAGCAAGTTGACTGGCGAGAAGTTGAGAGTCATCTGCGGCTAGTAGTGGTGGAGGTTTACTCTAATATTGTGCGCCACGCTCATAATGAAAAGCCTGAACTGCCGATACGAATTCGCATTGAGCTAGAAGGCAATCATCTCTCTTTGGAGGTGTGGGATCACGGTGTAGGGTTTAACGTTGACAGCTACCATCCGCCTGCACCGGGTGATTTTCAAGAAGGGGGCTATGGCTGGCTGATTTTGCACCGAATTATGGACAGGGTGGAGTATCAGCTACAGGTGGGAGGCGATGGCGAAGCCTTCCAAGGGAATCGCAATTGCCTAAAGCTAGAGAAAGACCTAGCTGCTGCGGTAGTCTGAACTTGCAGCCTAAAGCTGAGAAGAGAGAAGGTGAGGTAAAGGGCTTTCTGCGTAGCGGGCGATGGCGCAGCCTTCCAGGGGAATCGCACGAGTGCCCCTTTGCCCTGCCGTTTCAGGGCTTATTTGATTATTCGTGATCCAAGCCCAGAGCTGATCGCCGTACGAAAAGTGCCACCATTCATGCGGATGCTGACAAAAGCCTGCCGCCGTCATTGCCCTAGTCAGCAGGGTGCGATGATATTGGTATTGCTGAGCCTGGGCGTCAGTGCTGTTTTCAAAGTGGTGAGGATAGGATCGCGGTGATATTTCATCAATGGCTGAGCCCATGTTCACCGAATGGCCTGCTGCATCGACTAAGGTCAGATCAACGGCTGCGCCTGTGCTGTGGGGCGGCGGCGTGTTCGGGTTCGCGCTAGGCATTGCCCAAAACTGTAGAACTTTTTCTTTGAGTACTATTCGCTCAGCCGCAGTCAAATAATGTGGATCGAGTCCTGCCGCTTGCGCAAGTTGGGCTAAAGTATAGTCCACCATAAACTGCTGCACCGGAACCGGGCGGTAGGCATCAAAAATTTGCAATTGCCAGCCCGGACGCTCGGCCTGTAAGTGAGCTTGGGCCTGAGTCAGCTTTTGCACCACGCTTTGACGTAAAAAATAGGGAGATAGCACTCCGTAAGGTGCGCCGAGCTGAACGTAAGGGTGAGGCGTAACCACGGCAAAATCAGCCAAGGGAATTGGGATCAGGGCTTCACCGCATTCTTCAATCGGCACAGTTTGGTAGGGTTTCATAGCAAGCGAGCTGGACTATGCTTGATAGCTTTATGCGGCAACCGGCTGAGTTTGCTGAACGAACTGAACGAAATTGCTGAGAATTTGTAGGCCAGCGGTAGAAGATTTTTCGGGGTGAAACTGTACGGCCATGAGGTTGCCCTGGGCGACGGCGGCGGTGATGGTTTGGCTACCGTGAGTGATGGTAGCAGCCGTGAGAGTGCGGTTGCTCACTTCGGCATAGTACGAGTGCACAAAATACACCCAGGCATCGGCGGGAATGCGGTTCCAAAGCGGACAGTCAGGCTGAGTGATTTGCAGTTGGTTCCAGCCCATGTGCGGAATGGTTAGACCGGGTTCGCGCTGAAACCGCCGAATAGTGCCGGGTAAAATGCCCAAACCCGGTTCTTGGCCTTCTTCGCTGCCATCGAATAAGACCTGCAAACCCACGCAAATGCCCAAAAAAGGCTTGCCGCTCAAGGCAATTCGGCGAATCGGTTCGATGAGATCTCGTGATTTCAGGTGCTGCATGGCCGGATCAAAGGCACCTACTCCGGGTAGCACCACGCCGTCGGCTCGTTCAATTTCTGCGACGGAATCGGTGACTAGCGTGTTGGCACCGGCAGCCTGTAGCCCTTTGCAGGCAGAATGTAAATTGCCCATGTCGTAGTCGATAACGGCGATAGTCGTCATAGCAGGTGCGCTAGCCTCATAGCTCAGTAACTCATAGATCAATAACTCACAGCCCAATAACTCACCGCTCAATAACTCACAGCAGTGAACTTCCAGATTATATCGGTACCGCTGGTTTATTTCGCTGGCGATCGCGCTATTCATCCTGCCATCTATGAACTATCTATGAAAAACTATGACAAAAGGCCCTATTCTCATCACCTCCTTTCAGCCTTGGCGGGCGCACCAGCGATCTAATTCATCGGATGATTTGATGGCTGATCTGTGGATGAGCGATCGCCTCCCGACCGATACCATTTGGCGGCGGCAAGTGGCGGTTAGCTTTGATTTAGCCCCCATCCAGGTAATCAGCGAAATTTATCAAAAGCGGCCGCGCGTCGTGATTTGCTGCGGCATGGCCGAGAATCGAGCGGTTTTATCTTTAGAGGCGCAGGCCAAAGTACAGGCCCAAGTGCAGGCCAAATCACAGGCCCAAGTGCAGGCCAAATCACAGGCCAAATCACAGACAGAGCAGCTAGCTCCAGGCCATTGTCATCGCCTCAAAACCGCCATCAATTTGTTGGATTTACTCACTGGCACGTATCTGAGTGAAGTGAGCCAGGATGCCGGTCGTTACGTTTGCAATCACCTTTATTATCGAGTTCTAAGGTTTGTGAATAATCAGAATTTTAGTCCGGATTTCAAAACTGTTGCTTTATTTGTTCATGTTCCGGTATTAACCCCAGAAAATAAAAGACTGATCTTGCACGATTTTTGTGCTATTGCGGCCAGACTCGCTGACATTTACTGAGGGCTGTGACGCATAGAGGGCTGTATGTCCGTATTGATTCTGACCAGAAAGTCGCTAATTTTTCTCAGCAAAATTATTCTGTGCAAGCCTAATAAAGCCGCTGATACTATCTATTTCAAAGAGGTGTTGCGAAAATAGGTTTTGAGGCATTCTTTCGGAGAAGATATAGTCTTGACAACAGTGCCTGCTCAAAATTTTCCACAAGTTTTCTCAACCCCCATTGAAATCTCTATGTTTGCTTTGCTCACCGCGTTTTTAATCATGCCTGCTTTGGCTCAAACACCCGTGGAGATGCCTGAGTCTATAGAGCAGGTGAGCCCGCAGTTGGTTAGACCTTTGTCAGGGCAGCTAGATGCGGTGCCCGTGTTCAATAGCAACAGCCCTGAGCTAGTCGGAACGCCAGGAATTTTGCTGTCTACGTTTCCACCAGAGGGGATGGCTGTCCCTGAAGCGCATCTCAATTTTGCCTTTGAGGGGCGATTTGATATTTTTGCGCATCATGTCTACAAGGCTTTGGACTACAGTTCACCCATGACTGAGCTGTTAGATAGCCTTTACTTGGGTATCGTTCTTAAGAACCCTAGCGCCGAACCAGTGACGGTGCGAGTATTGGCGGGCGCTAGCTATTTGAGTCAGCCGGATGCGCCTTTTGTGCCGCTGCCTAGCTTTGTGCCGTTTAGCCCTTTGATGCCCGTATTTTCCGGGCCGGGGAGTCGGGCGATGGGCGATATTTTGCAGGGGCGTCGCAGCGATATTTTTCCGGCGGTGATGGTGCTAGCACCGGGTGAAACTGCGCTGTTGATGAATCAGCCGATTCCGATTCGAGCGTTGGATCTGCCGATTAATGGGCGCTCTACGCTGGTACAGCTAGAGAGCAGTGGGCCGGTGTATGTGGCGAGTTTGGCGCAGATAGTGGGGTTGGATGAGGCGGGGCAAGAAGTGCCGCCAAGTTTGGCCTCCTGGGAGCAGATTTTGAAAAATGATGGGTT
>QBMP01000188.1:4330-9075 GCA_003242115.1 Phormidesmis priestleyi | reverse complement strand
CACTAGCGTTGCTATTGGCTTTAGCTTAAAAGATGTGTTGAGCAACTATATTTCTGGCGTGATTTTGTTGTCGGCTCGGCCATTTAGAATTGGCGATCAGGTGGTGATAGAAGGTTATGAGGGCACTATCATTCAGATTCAGCTGCGTTCGACTACGCTCAAAACCTACGATGGGCGGATGATTTATATTCCGAATCAGGAAGTGTTTCAGGCCAACATCACTAACAATACGGCAGCCAGTTATTTGCGTAGTTCGGTAACCGTGGGGATTGATTATGACGCTGATATTTTGCGAGCCCGTCAGGTAATTTTAAAGGCAGTTTCTACGCTGAATGACGTTCAGCTTGAGCCTATGCCGGAAGTTCTGGTGCGCGAACTGGCTGCTAGTACGGTCAATTTAGAAGTTCGGTTTTGGGTGGATTCTCGTCGGGCTAACTTTCTAGGGACGACTTCAATGGTGACCCAGCGAATTAAGGAAGCTTTGAAGTCTGAAGATATTGAGATGCCGACTGAAATTTACACACTGCTGCTAAAAGATGTGCCTGACGGCTTTAAGCAAGGCAATGTTCAGGAGAATGATCAAGGCAATGCTCCTCCCAACAACGGTGGTGCGATCGCCACTACTCACGGCTCAACATCTTCACAGGAGGGCACTCTAAAGGAACTTTGAGCAGCTCCAAACCTAAGCAGACTGCATGTGAGCAATAGCGCTCATCCAGGCGGGGCGCTGATAGGTTTTGAGGAACTGCTCAATAGTTCTAACGGCGCGATCATAGCCGCGCTGAGTAGTAGCAGAAAGCCCGTCGTGCAGATCAGAGCTTTCGGTCGGCACCTGTAGCAACCAGGCTTGAGGCGTCCGGCCGTAGCGCTGCTGAGTTAGATTTAATAAGGCTAAAGGGCTATCGCCAGTGCTATTGGACGCTAACGTTCGCGGGAGCTGAGTGCCCACAATAATGGGGTCGAGCTGAATCGTTCGAGCGCAGCTTTGGCCAGCACAGGCATCAATGAAAATCACGTAATCAGCTAGGACAATATCATCAATTAAATTGGGTGATAGCTGCTGAGTCGCAATTGTTTTAATCGACGGCAGGTGCCAGCTTGCAATCATATCGACCACTTGGTAGCCAACCGCGCCATCACCTGCTAGATCATTGCCGTGGCCAATAATCAAAAAACGCGATTTGACAGGGGCCGGAACTTGCAACCCAGTGGGCAGCATCGAGGTGCCAGATGAAGTACCAGATGAAAGGTCAGTTGCAGTACAAACCATGAATAATTATCTCCTACGTAAACCGTCTTCATTTGTCAGATTAAAGGCGATTTGTGAAGATCCTATGAGTTTAATTGAATTCAAGATAAATATCTCTCTGACGAAAGAGTTTTTATTCTTCATGAATCTGTGGTAAGGCCACTATCAAAGGTTTGATTCAAAGCCGTCATGCGGAATTAGGCTGATTTGCGCGATGAGCTTTGCGCATGGGGGACTGAACGCAACGGTCGGTGGTGACGCCGGTAAAAATCAGATGGGTGATGTTTGCGATCGCAGCATGTCATCTAGCCCTGTCCGGCCATGCGCTGACCGATGAGGCCAAGATCGACTGCGGCGATGTCGCTCTCATAGACAAACTTACCTTCGCTGATAACGATAATGCGATCGCACAGCGCCAACAGCTCATCGAGGTCTTCACTGACCAAGAGCACCGCTACCCCCCGATTTCTCGCTTCAACAATCGCGCTGTGAATAAACGCCACTGCGGCAAAGTCCAAGCCAAAGCAGGGGTTTGCCGCAATCAGCAGCTTGACCGAAGGCGACGAAAGCTCTCTAGCTAGCACCGTGCGCTGTACGTTACCACCGGATAAGTGGCTGACAGGGGTTTCTACAGACGGGGTTTTAACTGAGAAGGTTTCAACTAAGCGCTGCGACATTTGCCGAATCGCTTTAAAGTTTAAAAGCCACCGCCATTTGGCTTGAGGAGGTTGATCAAAGGTGCGCAGAGCCATATTTTCGGCCACGCTCATATGGGGCACACAGGCGTTGCGCAGCGGCTCTTCGGGAAGCGCATAAACCTGATGGCGAAACATTTCGGCGCGGGTGGCCCCATAGGCTTCGCCGTTGACTTTAATCGATCCGGCGCTGAGCGATCGCTGACCGGCTAAAATCTCGACCAGCTCTTTTTGACCATTGCCAGAAACGCCTGCGATGCCTACAATCTCTTGAGCATGAACGGCCAGATCAACGGCGTTGATGGCCTGCATACCGTTGTCGCGATCGCCGCAAACCCCTTTGAGCAGCAGCACAGGCGGGTTCTTCACAGGGGTGTTGGTGAGATCTGTAAGGGTTTCTTGAGGTGATCGCGTCTCTGAACGCGCTACTGCGGGCTGCGATCGCATTTCTCCCAACATCATTTGCGCCATCGCTTCTACAGAGAGATCTTTCACGTCACCCTGTCCGGCCAATTGCCCTTTACGCAAAATCGTCACCTCATCCGCAAATGCCTGCACCTCTCGAAACTTATGCGTAATCAACAGCACGCTGAGTTTTTCTTTCACGACCTCCGAGCGCAGCAGCCCAAGTACTTCATCAGCTTCTATCGGCGTCAGCACCGAAGTAGGCTCATCCAAAATTAAAATGCGGCTTTTAAGATAAAGCTGTTTGAGAATCTCTAGCTTCTGCTTTTGTCCAGCGGCTAACTGTTCTACCGGCACATCTAGATCAATTTGAAAAGGAGAACTCGCGATAAATGCCTGCAATTGCTCAAACTCTTTCCGCCAGTTAATAATCAGGTTTCGGCTGTCATACCGGGCTAGCACTAAGTTTTCAGCAACGGTCATCGCTGACACTGATGTAAAGTGCTGATACACCATACCAATGCCATGCGTATGAGCATCTTTAGGGCTTTTGATGACGCGCTGCTGCTGATTAATCAGCACTTGGCCAGTCGTCGGCTGATAAAAGCCCATTATGCACTTGACTAAAGTGCTTTTACCCGCTCCATTTTCGCCTAGCAGCGCATGGACAGTACCCGGTTTTAGCGTCATCGAAACGTTGTCGAGCGCTGTAAAACGGCCAAATCGCTTAGTCATCTCCACCACATCAAGCTGAGGCGGGCGATCAGGATGAAGGCTTGGAGAAGGCGTGTTTTGAAGATTAGCGATCATCTGTCTGTTATCGTCTGCCTAGTATCATCTGCTTGGTCAAGAAAAAAAGAAAAAAGAAAGAGAAAAAGAGAAAAGTAAAGAGAGAAATGAACTTGCTAGATTTTACTCACCAAATCTGACGGCATTTCTTCTCCTCGATATGCCCGCTGAGGCGGTTCAAATCCGCAGGCTGTGCCATCTGTATGCACCACTTCATCTTCCCACGGTAAGCGATAATTGCCCGCGACCATATCCTTCATGTAGCTATAGGGGCAGTCTTGCGCGCCGCCTTTTACGGCCACATAGCCCCGATGGCCAAACTGATAAATGTTGTTTTCTACGCCCCAGTGCTGCCGAGCCTCGCGCACTAAATCGGGCCGAACTTCAGCGGTAATAATCTCATCGGGGCGATGGCTACCCATCACCAGCGGGGTGCCGTCAAAGTTGACAATCATGCCTTCGCCCATCGAATCAAAGCTACCGTCGCTGCCGCACATACACACCGAAGCCGTCACCATCAGGTTGCAAAAGGCATTGGCTTCGTTGGTAATACGCCAGCTGTGGCGAATAGGGGCGGTGTAGCCCGCTGTGCGAATCATGATTTCGGCCCCTTTGTAGGCGCATTCTCTCGCCACTTCAGGAAACATGCCATCGTGACAAATAATCAGCGCTAGCTTGCTGCCATTGGGGCCATCGCAGACCGGAATGCCGATGTTGCCGGGTTCCCAAGGCTCTACCGGCACCCAGGGGTGAAGCTTGCGGTAGTAAAGCTTGAGTTCGCCCTTGTCATCAATAATTAGGCCGCTGTTGTAAGGGTTGCCGTTAGGGTTGTATTCCATAATCGAAAAACAGCCCCAAATTTGATGCTCAATGCAGGCTTGACGGAAAGCCGCCACCTCTGGCCCATCTAGCCGACACATAATCTCAGGGTTGGTATCCATTGAGAGGCCGTGCAGAGAATATTCAGGAAAAACAACCAGATCCATACTGGGTAGGTTGCGGCTAGCTTTGCCGACCAGCTCACAAATCCGCTGAGTTTGCGCGGTTAGGTCAGCGAGTGTGACCGTATTGGGAAGCTGTAGCTGCACCATGCCCAGCACGACCCCATTGGGGGTTTTATTTAAGCCGCCTAATCCGCTCATCTCTATTGCCTCATGATGTGAGTGACATTTGTTAATTTACTGCCTTTTAGAGCCTCATTCTGTGACGATTGCTGCAAGTTCAAGGCCAACTATGTGTAGGTGTATCAGATGTCGAAGCGATGCAGCTATGCGGGCAGTCTAATCCCAGATAGCCCTTTCAAGATCGATCAAGCCAGAGGAGAAACAAGATAGGAAAGATGGTGTTATGTATGATTTAACAAAGCTGAGCCTCCAGGATGTCACGGATATCGGCAGTGCGCTCAGGCAGATGGGTAAAGGCGCAGATAGCTTAGAGAGCGTAGCGGAGCGCTGTGTGCAGTATTTTAACGAAAATATGATAAATGCAGCGACAAAAGAGCCAGACTGCGCGTTGATTCGTTTTTTTAAGACCCATGCTTATGGCGATCTGCCAATGGCTCTGCAAGCTCAAGCGAGTGCAATCCATGCACAAAATTCGCCGCTACC
>QBMP01000188.1:3157-4320 GCA_003242115.1 Phormidesmis priestleyi | reverse complement strand
CTGAGGTGAAGTGTCTGACGCTGCTTTCAACGGCGGGAATCAGGGCTGACTGGTGCGATCGCCACACTTCTCAAGGCCATCAGGCCATTCCACTGACCAGCGAAAAAACGGTCAGCCAGATCCCGATGATTGCTCAGCTTATTAAAAGCTTTGGGCTGGATATAAGCCATGTGCTAGATCCTAACCCCGATTTGCTGATGAATCTAGAGCAAAAAACCTGCAATGTTTTTTACATTCCAACGGCTGTTGGCAGTGAATTTATTCCGGCCCAGGCTGAATTTGTGCAGCCCTTTGGCGTTCGATCTGTTTTGGGCTTTGGCGGTATGCTGCCATCGGGCAACCTATTTGCGATTATCTTATTTTCTAAAGTGGTTATTCCAGAAGCTAGCGCCCGCTTGTTTAAAACACTTCCTCTCAGCATAAAAATGGCGATGATTCCGTTCGATAAAGCTACTTTGTTCAATTCAGTGCAAGCGCTTTAACCGCTACGCTGCACCTAAAATATCCATTTCAAAGATCTATTTTGAAGATCTTTCTCAGGGCTTATACCCACCGCCTTTAAATTTTAAAAAAGAGTCTTATGCTTCCCCAAACTCCCGCTGCTAGAACTGATGTTCAAGCCGAAGCAATCGCTCAATTGCAGGCTCAAGTTGCGACGTTAGAAGAGCTGTTGCAGCTTTATGAAGAGTCCGCCACAGAACAAGAACAGCGCCTGCAAAGAACCCTCAAGGCGCTTCAAGAGCGGGCTTTACAGCTAGAACATGCTCAATCGGCGATGCAAACGCTGCAAACAATTTTAGACAGCATGGGCGATGCGGTAGTGGTCATTGATCAAAAAGGGCAGGTCTTATTTGGCAATCCGGCGGCTAAGGCGCTACTACAAACAGACACGTTAGCGGGATCTTTTTATACCCGGATGGAGACTTACGATATTTTTAGAGCCGATGGTATCACCCCTTACTGTACTGAAGAATTACCCTTAAGCCGAGCGGTTCACGGTGAGTCGGTGGATGGAGAAGAAATCCTGGTAGTAGAAACCAATACAGATCACGCGCAGTGGCTAAGTGTCAATGCTAGACCGCTGCAAGCTGAACAAAATGCTGACAAAAGTGTCGGCGCTGTTGCTGTATTTCGAGATGTTGGTCAGCGGAAAGCGTTTGAGG
>QBMP01000188.1:0-3147 GCA_003242115.1 Phormidesmis priestleyi | reverse complement strand
CTTCTGCAAAATACGCTACGGCAGCTTCAGCAGACCCAAGCTCAGCTGATTCAGAGCGAAAAAATGGTTAGCTTGGGCCAAACGGTAGCGGGCATCGCTCATGAAATAAACAACCCGGTAAACTTCATTCATGGCAACTTAAACCCCGCCCAGCAAGCTTTTGACGATTTGCTGGCGCTCGTTGAGCTGTTTCAAGATACCTATCCGAAGCCGACGCCAAAGATCGCTGAAGCGATCGCAGAAATCGATCTCGCCTTTCTTGCAAAAGATATCCCAGACATGCTCAAATCAATGCAGGGAGGCACAGAGCGCATCCGAAAAATTGTCAAATCATTGCGAATTTTCTCTCGCTTAGATGAAGCTGAATTCAAAGCAGTTGATATTCACCAAGGAATTGATAGCGCGCTGATGATTCTTCAGTCCAAACTAAAGGTGCACCCTCATCGATCTGAGATATACATTTGTCAGCAATATGGCGATCTGCCCTTGCTCAACTGCCATGCTAGCCAGCTTAATCAGGCTTTTATAAATATTTTATCCAATGCGATTGAAGCATTAGAAGATAAAACAGACGCTCTAAAAATTACCATTCAAACCGAGCACGTAGCTGATTCTGTTGTCATCAAAATTTCAGATAACGGCGTTGGCATTCCAGAAGAAATTCAGGCCAAAATTTTCGATCCGTTTTTTACAACTAAGCCTGTCGGCAAAGGGATTGGCTTAGGATTATCGGTTTGTTATCAGAGCATTGTGGAAACTCACTCAGGCACTTTAAAGTGCGTCTCTAATGTAGGCATGGGCAGCGAGTTCATTATCGAGATTCCGATTGTGACTGCGGCATAACGCTTAGGGAAAAGATTATTCTAGGCTACTAGCGATAGCTGATAGCTTTTTGCAAATGTTGGTAAAAAGGGGTCGCATAGTCGGTGTTTCTTGCAAACAGCTGTGCTGCAAATCGCGCAGACAGCTTTTCGCTACCTCTTCAGCGAGGTTGCTGTTAGCACCCGAATCACTGTCCAAATTACTGGCTAAATCAGCGCCCAAATCACAGTGGTTCAGCAGATCTTCTAGTAAGCAGCCAAAGGCTCTTGACTCTAAGCGTTCAAGCGATCGCCCCCATTCTCCATCTAATTCTCCACTCAATTCTGCATCGACAGTCTCATAAAAAGACGCCGCCCCAAAATCTCCCCAAAAAGCCTCGCCAACCTCATTGATCAAAATATTATGCGCATACAAATCACCGTGCATAATCCCTCTGCTATGCAGATGAGCCGCCGCCGCCGCAATGCCTTGGGCAATTTGTAAGACTACCGGCAATGAAAACGAGGTTTCGGGGCGATAGGTATCTCTAGTACAGGTTTCTAGGCTGGGCGGATTGCCTAAGCTTTGGTAATCAGCGGGAATCAAAGAAAACAGCAGCCCTGCTTTGCCGTCGGATTTTCTCGGTGCTAGCTGAGCTATTGCTGTCACTAAGTTAGGATGTACTCCTGCGGCTATACAGGCTAGCCTTTCATCAAGGGGCAAGCCGTCGCTAGTAATTTCTCCTTTAAAGATCTTCACAGCGACGGTCACTGGCCCACTAGGCGCTGTCCACAGTCCTTGATAGATGACTCCCGATGCGCCCTCTCCTAACGGTTGATGAAATTCGATTGCAGCTTCATCAACGACGGGAAGCTGCTCTAGCGATGGTTGATCGGATGGTTGGGTGGCCGATTTTGAGTGCGCCAGCTTTTTGGACAGTGGATTGCCTGCATAGGCTAACCAAGCAAGTTTTGGTAGTGAGAGCAGCCACGGTGGCAGGGTTTGTAGGCGGTTGGCCGAGAGCCGAATAAGCTCTAAGTTTCGGCAGTTTGCCATCTCTGAAGGCAGATCTTGCAGCTGATTTCCGGCTAGCATGAGCTTCTGTAGTCGAGTGAGTTTGCCGATGCTGGGCGGCAGATGGGTGATCTGGTTGTCGGTGAGAATCAGCCAGCGAATGGTGTCGGAGAGGGCGCGATCGCTGATCTGCCTAATTTGATTACCTTTAAAGCTAGCCATAGACAGCTGAGGGCATTTTGCCAGCACCGCTGGAAATTCAGTAAACCGATTGTTGTTTAAAAACAAAACTTTCAGATGCTGAAGCCGGTCAAAATCGTCAGGCAAGCAGCTGATCTGATGATTTGAAAGTACCAAAAGCTCTAGCGAATCAGCCAGATCGAATAACGCCTGCGGAAACTCGCTCAAAATGCCTGCTAGCTTTAGCTCTTTACAGATTTTAATAAAGCCAGCGTTTCCATCAGCTAAGTCCGAGAAAGAATGCCTTTATTCTACAGGTGGTTTGAGAAGATCGCGGATCGCTTTGCAGCCTTGATTTTGGGCTTGGACGACGATGTTTCGCAATATCTCTATAATATCTCTGTCCAGCGCTATCCGTTGAGCCAACCGTTTTTAACACTGGTGCCGCAATCTAGGATAGAATACGGCACTATTTATTAACATAGAGAAAATTTAAAGGGGAAAGTGCTGTGAATATTTTGGTGATTCAAAACAGCGAGATTGATCCGATTGGGGTATTAGGGGAAGCTTTGGTTGGTCAGGGTGCGCAGCTCTGTACGTAGCTGTCTGAGCAGCATCCGACGGTGCCGGAAGGAGATTATGCAGGATTGGTGATTTTGGGCGGGCATATGAATGCTCATGAGGATGAAAAGTTTCCTCATCTGCCCAAAGTTGTTCGTTTGATTTGTCAATTTTATGCTGAGGATAAGCCGATTATGGGGGTGTGCTTAGGCGCTCAGCTGATTGCGCGGGCTTTTGGCTCTAAGGTATCGGCGCATACCGTGCCTGAGTTAGGGTTTTCGCCGATTAAAGTGACTGACGCGGTGCGAACAGGTTTGGGATCAAAGTCCTTCTCAGAGCCGTGGCTGAGCGTGCAAGCGACGGAAAATTTGCACATTATGCAGTGGCATTTTGACAGTTTTGACCTGCCACCTCAAGCGGATCTATTGATGACCAACCCTATTTGCAAGCATCAGGCTTATCGAATTGGCCGCAATATCTATGGCTTTCAGTTTCATTTGGAAGTCACGCCTGAAATCGTGAATGCTTGGCTAGCCGCTAAGGAACGCTCAATCAATAACTGTCAAGTTTTCAGGAATAGCCCTGTAATTC
>QBMP01000187.1:4662-9107 GCA_003242115.1 Phormidesmis priestleyi | reverse complement strand
CTGCTAGGACGAGCGATCGCTTCTCAGCTATCCTCCCCACTGACCCCTCCACTAGCGCAAATACCCCCTTCTACCGAAGCGCTAACAGAAGCCAATCAGCCGGTGATCACCCCGCCTGTGCCGATTAACTCTCAGCTGTTTAATGAGGGTCTTCCCGGTGAAGTTGAAGGCGAGATCGATGAAACGGTAATTCGACAGGTGCCAAGTTCGCTTTTGCAGCCAGCCGCCGCCTACAGCATTCGAGTAGCTCCGGTGGACGATCCTCGGGTTTTGGCCGATCGGCGATCGCTGATCAAAATTGGCGGCAGCATTGTCGATGCCAACGGCGAAGTGCTCCGCAGCGATGTGGTTGTCACCCTAACGGCTAGCGCCGGAGAATTCATTGGCGCTGACTACGACATCGACAGAGCCGGATTTCAGGTGCTAGCCCGCCGGGGTGAATTTGAAGCCGAGCTGCGCTCTAGCCTCGATGCCCAACGGGTGGTGATTCGAGCCAGTGCGGCCCGCGATGATTTATTGGCGCAAACGCCGATGCCGTTAGCAGACAACTTAGCCGACGGCCCTCGCGAAATCGAAAGCTATACAGAAGTCAGCTTTATCACGCCGCTGCGGCCCTCATTGGTCACAGGCGTGGTCGATTTGCGGCTGGGGCCAGGTGCGACCAACCTGTGGGGCAGCTTTAGAGACTTTCTCGATCCGGACAAAATCGGCAAGACCGAATTCAGTGCCAGAACCGCTGTCTTTGCGACTGGCGCAATTGGCGACTGGCTCTTTACCGGCGCTTACAACAGTGCCCGCAATCTGAACGAACGCTGCGATGGCATTACCCGACTTTTTGCCGATCCCCAGTCCTGTGACAACGCCTATCCGGTCTACGGCGACAGCTCCATCAATGACTACCTCACCCCTTCTATCGATAGCGTATACCTGCGGCTCCAGCAGGATGCCGCTGTGCCACAAGCCGAACCGAACTACTTCATGTGGGGTGACTACAGCACCGAAGAGTTTGCGCGCTCATCGCAGCTTTTTAGCGCTACTAACCGTCAGCTTCACGGCTTTGTTGGCAACTACACCTTAGGCAGTGGCAGCAGCGGCCTACAGATCACGGCCATGTATGCCAACAATATTCGCCCCTTCCAGCGCGACACTATCGTCCCCGATGGAACTAGCGGCTACTACTTTCTCTCTCGGCCTCTGGTTTTGGGCGGCAGTGAAGAGATCTACATCGAAGTTGAAGAGCTGAACCGCCCCGGCACGGTGGTTGAACGAGTTGCCCTAATTCGCGGCGCAGACTACACCATCGACTACGACCGGGGCGCGATTTTGTTCAATCAGCCGCTTAGCGTCACCGACGTTAATCCGTTTGGCCCGCCCCTAGTTCGGCGAATTGTCGCCACCTACCAGGTAGATGGCCAAGACACTGGCGGCGATCTCTTTGGCGGTCGCGCCCAGTACAACTTCTCATACGATCTCGATTCACCAAGCTGGATTGGCGCGTCGGTCGTCACCGAAAACAACAATGCCAGCAGCAATACGCTCTATGGCCTAGATGCGCTGCTGTCACTGGGCACCTCGGGCCAACTTGTGGCCGAATATGCCCGCTCCTCGCTCAGCGGTACAACCTTTGGCACCAGCGGCAATGGCTCGGCCTACCGGCTAGAAGCCAACAATGCCTTTGGCGATAATGTGATTGGCCGCGCCTACGTTCGGGGCGCAGATGAGGGCTTTAGCAACAATACAACCGCTAGCTTTAGACCGGGTCAAACCCGCTATGGGGCTCAGATCTCGGCGCTGGTCACACCCGGTACACAGCTTGATTTACAGTACGACCAAGAGGAAAACCGGGGCACGGCTACCGCCATTCGCACCGGGTTTGAAGCGCTGCGTCAGCCAGGGTTTTTCCCGGTGCCCGGAACAGCGGTTGACAACTCATTAACCACTATCAGAGCCGGTTTGCAGCAGCAAATTGGCAGTGCCACGGCTGACTTGGCGTATGTGTATCGCGATCGCACAGACCGTATCGGTAGCCTCAACTTCAACAGCAGTCAGCTCGTTTCTGGGCTAACTATGCCCATTGCCAATAACCTCACCTTCCGCGCTCAAAATGAGCTAAATCTTGGCAGCAACAGCGATCCGGTTTATCCAGGTCGCACCGTTTTTGGCCTAGACTACCAGCCCATCCCCGAAATCACTGTGCGCTTAGCACAGCAGTTTTTCAATGGCAATCTCAATGGCAATAACGTCGCCCCGACATCGATTACCTCGCTAGATACCCTGCTCGACTACGACTTAAGCGACAACACCCAGCTCACCGGGCGCTACTCCATCTTAGGCGGCCTCAGTGGCATGACCGGGCAAGGCGCTGTCGGCCTCAACCACCGCTGGAATATCTCTCCGGGGCTCAACATTGATCTCGGCTACGAGCGGGTAGTCGGTGAAGGGCTCGGCGTTCTGGGCACGGGTGAGCGGTTTGAGCAGCCTTTTGCAGTCGGCCAGTCGGCGGCAGCGCTGGGCATTTCTCCAGGCAGCACCTACTCCATCGGCCTCGAATATCTCGATAATCGAGACTTTCAAGCCAGTGCTAGAGCTGAGTTTCGCGATAACGACAACACTGGTGACAACACCGTACTCACCGCCTCTTTGGCCGGACGGGTGTCGCCCGCGCTCACGGCTTTGGGTCGCTTTGAATACGCCAACTACGCCAACCAAATCCTCACCGGGCGCTTTGGCAATACCAGCAGCCTCAAGCTAGGAATGGCTTACCGCGATCCGAATAGCGATAAGTTCAACGGCTTATTGAGCTATGAATATGCGACCAACCCTTCAATTACCATTAACTCACCTGGATCTAACACCATTACAGAGCACACCCTCGCTGCCGAGGGCATTTACGCGCCTAACTATGCCTGGGAGTTCTATGGCAAATACGGCCTGCGCACGACCAACGCCGATCTGTTCTCTCAGGGTTTGAGCAGCATTTCCAACACCATTCACCTCGCTCAACTGCGCGCCGCTTATCGGTTTGCCTATCGCTGGGATCTAGTCGGTGAAATGCGCTACATCAGCCAGCCTTCAGTTAACTACGATGAAGTGGGCTTTGGGCTCGAAACCGGCTACTACGTCACACCCGATCTGCGTTTGGGCGTTGGCTATAGCTTTGGTAGAGCTAATGATCGCAGTTTTAGCGGCAGCGGCTATCGCAGTGACGACGGCTTCTATCTAGCAGCGACCTTTAAAGTTAATGAGCTGTTCAATGGCTTTGGGCTGCAAGATGTCACATCTGAGCAGCAGGGCGAATTTGCTGCGAATACAGCGGATGAAGTCGCAGTCGATGATGTTTGTCCCCGTTCGGATGCCCGTTCGGATGCTACTAACAGCGTTGATCCTTGTGCCAGGAGAGTTCCGGAGATTATGGTGCAGCCTTATGTGCCGTCAGCGCCGTTACCGACTGTGCAGCCGCCAGCGCCACCTGCACCTACATTTGCGCCAGAACCCGTCCGAGGGCTTTGGTAAATGGTGAATCGAGTGGTGAATCGAGATTTTGAGGAAGTGAGGAGCCAGCCCATGTACAGACAATCGGTTACTAAATTCAGCCTAAGCTTTTTGATACTAAACGCTTCAAGAACGGGTTTAAGAGCAGGTACGCCTTTATCGTTACTTCTATTAGGCGCTCTGGCGATCGCCGGATCTGCCCAAACTAGCTATGCCCAGACCAGCGTAGATCCGGCGATCGCCCCAGCACCCATAGTAAATATCACCGTCAATAGCGATTTAGACGGCCCCAATGCCCCCGATCAAGCCCTAACTCTGCGCGAAGCAATTGAAATTGCTAACGGCACCTTGCCCTTAACTGCCCTCAGTCCAGCAGAATCAGCCCTGGTTTTGCCTGCTGCTAGTCCGCGCATTGAGTTTGCCCTGCCCGCCGATACGCGCATTGAGCTAGTGGAGGTACTGCCTGCAATAGTCGCTGCTGGCCTGGTTATCGACGGTACGACTCAGCCCGGATACGGAGCCGAATCAACCCAACCCGCCGCCGTACCCGTAGCCGTGCCCGCCGTTTCCATCACCTCCGCTGCGGGCACAGAAGTCTTCCGAGGGCTGACAATCACCGCCAATAATGTCACCATTCGCGGCTTAAGCCTTTACGGCTTTGCCTCAAAAGCGAAATCTACGGCAACAACGCCATCTGCCGATATTTTCATTACACATATCGCACCCGTACCGGGAACTGACACCGGCTTATTCCGTGGCCCAGAAAGAGTGTCTGCCGAGACGCTCAGGATAGATTCGAGTGAATACGACCTTGCGCCTAAAGGGGTCGTGATTGAAGATAACTGGCTAGGCGTCTCACCCGTAGGCGGGATTCCGGCCACAGCAGATCTGTCGGCCTTTGGCGTGTATGTTTTCAATGCTACTGATACGGTCGTGCAGCGCAACCGCATTGA
>QBMP01000187.1:0-4633 GCA_003242115.1 Phormidesmis priestleyi | reverse complement strand
TGGCAATGGTCTCAAGGGCATGGCCGATGGCATTCGTTTTGAAGGCGATATCGATGGCGCTAAGGTCTTTAGCAATTTGGTGTGCGCTAACGATGGCAGCGGCCTCGCCATGTTTAAGCCCCAAGGCTCGGCCAATATTTACGATAACGACATTCGCTTTAACGGTCGGCGTCTGCGCAGCTCTGGCGTTTCGCTGATGGGCAATGGCCATCAGGTAACCAACAACTTTATTGCCTTTCAGCCAGGGCCGGGCGTCGGCATTACCGCCTATCCCAACAGCACCCAAAACATCGTGCAGGGCAATTACTTCAGGCAGTTAGACGGCCTCAGCGTCGATTT
Source organism: Phormidesmis priestleyi (assembly GCA_003242115.1). Lineage (GTDB taxonomy): Bacteria > Cyanobacteriota > Cyanobacteriia > Phormidesmidales > Phormidesmidaceae > Phormidesmis > Phormidesmis priestleyi_A. Next base: position 4,294 of record QBMP01000187.1, on the reverse strand, counting down.
GACCTATCACTACGGCACGCAGCCCTCTGACTTTCAGTTCAGCGATGGCCCCAACCCGCCGCGCAATTCTAGCCAAAGGCGGCGCGATTCGGCCAATGCGGCGATCAATGCGCCTGAGTTTGATGCCTATGTATTCTCGATGAGCGGGGCCACTACGCAAGTCACCGGGCGCGCCGATCCAGGTTCGGACGTGGGCATTTATCAAGCTGCTAGCGGCAAGCACTACAGCGAATTGGGCGATCAGCTCACTACCGTCACCGTGGGTGAAGATGGCCGATTCAGCGCCGATGTGAGCTTGCCGGAAGGGGCGCGAGTGAGTGCCATAGCAACCGACAGCCGCTACGGCACCTCTGAGCCGTCTCCGGCTGCCGCGATTGGCGTTGAGCTACCGCCAGAACCCCGTCCAGCCTATCAGCCCGTCTGTCAAGATCCGCCACTGCCGCCTGAGATCGTAGCCGCTGAACCACCAGCGCCCATAACCCTGCGAGTGCCCCGCAATATTCACTTTGCCCTGGATCGCTCTTTCATCAGCGCCCAAAGTGCCAATATTCTCGATCAAATTGCCGCCGCAATGACCCAATATCCGTCCTTAACGGTAGAGCTTGAGGGCCACACTGACCCGCGTGCTAGCAATGCTTACAACCAAGCTCTGGGTGAACGCAGAGCCCTAGCCGCTCGCGACTATCTGCTACAGCAAGGGATTGCGCCAGAGCGGATGCGGATTCGTTCGTTTGGTGAAACCCAGCTGATTTCTAATCGCCCAGATGTGGTGGACTATGCGCGCGATCGCCGCGTAGAATTCATCTTCTCTGACACCCGAGGGCTCGACATTATCTTTGAAAATACGGAAAGTGACCTTCAAGTTGAATAGCCCTTACCAGCTACAGCAGTCTGACTTCAGCTAATTCCTAATCCAATTCTACGCCAGCAAGATTCCGAGCTTTTCTAGTCCTTAACAAACCCGTTTTTGTTACCCATGCACCAGCCAACCAGCCAACCCCTAACTCTGACTTCCAAGCTTCAATCCCGCCTTAAGCCCCGTCGCTTCGTTGCGGGTGCGCTGGCATTAGCCTCTCTTCTCACTGTCCAAAGCCCCGCCCAAGCCCAAGCCGTCGGCGCTAGTGGCGAACGCTGCTACACCGTTGCTGACAACAACCCACCGGGTGGTAACAGCGGCGGATTAGATATAGATGATACGCTCGTCCAAGTGAATTTTGGCAATCGGACTGCCGTTATTGTTGGCAATGGCAAAATTCCTCGTGCGGGTAGCTCCGCTAATATCCAAGACATTGAGGCAATGACTTCTCGACCTAATTTTAACGAGTTGATCGCGGCTAATGCCAGTGAATTTGGTCGGATAAATCCAGATACGGGCGTTTTTACGACGCTGGGCACCCTAGGTATCTTTAACGACTTTGATGGGATCACAATTGACCGCAACTCTACCAACCAAACCCGCATTCTGGCTGTTTCTAAAGATCTTAACCGAACCCCAGCGCTTCATAATTTTCTAGTTGAAGCTGACATATTGCTCAATGCAAACGGCGAATCTGTCGGTATTTCAGCTCCCATCAGACAGGTCAAAGTCACTAACTTTCCCAGTGGCACAAATAGCATTGATGGCATCGTTTTAGTTGGTAATACGCTGTATGCGATCGCTAACCCTTCCAGTGAAGGCCCTGGCTTTCGACAAATTCTAGTCACCATTGATCGAACAACTGGGGTCATTACCGAGGTTGGCTCCTTCCGTAACATAGACGGTAGTTTGCTGAATGACGTTGAAGACATTGAACTTAGTTTGTACGGCACCTTATTTGGCAGCACAGGCAGCAACTTCAACAGGGGTGTGCAAAGCAGTGCATATGTTTTTGACTTCACTGGCCGAGCCTCTGACAGACTCGATCTAACTGCTGTCGGTTCCGACTATGAAGCCTCTGCATGCGTTACAAATTCCGCAGCCGGAGTCCCACAAAACTTACTCATCGTCAAGCGGATTACAGCCGTCACCCGAGCAGGTGTAGAAGAACGGTTCAATGACTTTGTAGACCAAGCCGGTGAAGATGCCGATAACCAGCTACTAGCCGCTACCGCCAATGTGTTCCCAAGAGGTATTGTTCAGGCGTCGGCGACGCCGACGCCTCTAAACGCGGGCGATCAAGTAGAGTACACTGTCTACATTTACAACCCTACGAATCAATTCTTCAACAACTCTGTACTGTGCGATGCCATTACCCCGCCTGGCATTTTACAGTCCAACAGTGTAGAGTTTGCGGCCCCTACCTCTACGCTATCGACCCCTTTAGCATTTGCTAACCAAGCAGGCTCAGCCCAAGCGCCTTTAGCGCCAGTCCCGGCTAGTGGGGTTTGTGCGCCGTTACTAGGGGCAGCTCAGCAGTTTCCATTCGGCCCTCCAGGCCCGAGTGGTGGAGCCAATATCGGTGCGGGCGGCGGCATTGTTACAGATGCTTTTAATATCAACCCTAGCCAAGTTGCCGCACTGCGCTTTCGGATTACGGTCGGCCAATCAGCAACCACTCCCTAGTGCAGTTCACGCTACAAAAACGTAGGCTAATGACTGGCCTGCGTTTAGATAAAGGAGAAATGAAGGAGAAATAAAAGGAAGACAAAGAGGAGAGAAACGAAAGGTTAAATAGCATATAACATCCCATTGCCGCTATATCTTGATGAAATATTCTGACCGGACTAAAAAACTACGGGATTTTCTCTTCGCTCATGACTTCTTTTACGACACTTATCAGATCGTTCGATAAATCAGTTGCTAATCTATTGCCACGTGTAAGGCCAGAAAAAGCGTTTAGGCTTCTTTGCTGGGTAATCTTTGGGTTAGTGGTGGCTAATATCTGTAGCTTTCTCCTTCCGGAAGGATCTTTTTTATCGAATATGCTAGACATAAATCGTGAAAAAAATATTCCTACGGCCTTTTCTACCCTCATTCTCCTAATCTGCGCTGTGCTATTGCGGCAGATTTATTTGGCCAAGCGGAGCACCCGGTTCTCCGGCTATTGGCGAGGACTATCCATCATTTTTTTTGGGATGGGCTTAGATGAGTGCCTGATTATTCACGAACATATCAGCGTCTTCTTAGATCCGCTGACCCATAACCGAGGTGCTTTTTATTACAGCTGGGTAGTACTGGGTCTTTTGTTTGTCTTGGTGTTCGTTGCTTCGTATGCTCACTTTATTGTTCGCTTATCAACAAAAACGCGTAGGCGCTTTTTGATAGCTGGAGCCGTTTATCTTTTTGGCGTATTGGGCATGGAGCTAATAAGTGGCTATTATATTTCTGGGCATGGCCTCGATAATCGGCCTACGTTAGCCTTGCTCAATGGCATTGAAGAAACTGCTGAAATGTTAGGTATTTCTCTTTTCATTCGCGCTTTGCTGATGTACCTCAAAGCAGAAATCCCTGTACACAGTTCTCGGTCATGACGCTATTAAGTTTAAAGTGTAAATAAAAACAATCATGAGGCAATGCAATACAGTGGGCTTAACCTCGTACGTACGCAGTGTTTTAAACTCAGCGGTTAGTCCCTATGGCTATGAGTTAATCCAAAGCAGCAAGCTGCATGACTTAAAGGAACGCTTTGGAACACTTCCTCGCTATACTTCATCACCGCTTCCTGAAGGAGCCTCAAGTTATTTATGCCATCGTAACCCTCAGCTTGAAGCGTTACGAGACAGATACAGCGCTTTTGACAAAAGCGTTACGCATCCCTTGGTATGGAAAGATACTCATGTACAGCCCGATGATATTCTCTATTTTCGGGGAGACAATGCTTATGTCTGGCAGCTAAAAGGCCAAAACATGACTGATACAGCTTACGGACTAACAGCTTACTATGTAAAATCTATCGATACGCTTGGTCTACTATCGCAATTGCGAGAAGACAGCTTTTTTGGCAATTTCACGTTTGATATCGACAGCAAGCTGATATCACGTGATTTATTAGACTCCATTGTAGAAATTTATTTTCTGGAAAAACATTTGAATATTTCTTGCACAAAAAACCTCACTATTTTAGATATTGGGGCTGGCTATGGCCGATTGGCTCATCGAATGATACGTGCTTTTCCTAACATCCAAAATTATCTTTGTACGGACGGTGTTGCGGTTTCATCTTTTATTGCAGAATACTATCTTCAATTTCGGAGCCTAGATAGCAAGGCAAAATCAGTTCCGTTAGACGAGATAGACAGTGTGCTTAATGATCTGAATATTAGGCTTGTTGGGTAATAAAAAGGCGTGAGGAGACAAGGCTTTGCCGGTTTCCTT
>QBMP01000186.1:3063-9121 GCA_003242115.1 Phormidesmis priestleyi | reverse complement strand
TACAGGAATCGTGTGACTAATTTCGATGACCGCTTGATGTTGAATGCAACTGGGCTATGGAACTTCTACTTAGATGCCGCTTAAAAGACAAAGGAAACCGGCAAAGCCTTGTCTCCTCACGCCTTTTTATTACCCAACAAGCCTATTGTTTAGGAAAATTAAATATCTCTAACCGTAATTTATGCAACAGCAAATTGAGGGAATATGAAAATCACCCAGGAAGACTTGCTCGAAATTGTAGAACAAGCCAGTACAATTCCCGAACGCCTGGGAACTGAGTTTTTACTTAATGGGATGCAAAACGAAAACATTGTCAATTCTCGGGTTGAATATTGGTGTCAGACTGTGGCTCATGGAAACCAAGCACAATTTGAAAAGCGTCTCGCTTGGGATGGTCTAAATTTAGGTATTATACGTCAGGCACTTGGTTCTGTACATCTAGCCGATCGGCAAAATTTACCAGCTTGGACAAAAACGCTGAAGGCAGTTTTAGAAGCCATTGCCTCAGATCCTTTAGATGCTTTAGAAAAGAGTCTTGCACAAGCAAAATACCCTTTAGACTCGAAAGAACCACTCCCCTTTGAAGAACTATTTTTGTCATTCATTGAGATTGCTCGACAAAAATTAACGGCTCAATCTGGTTCTACCTACTTCCTACTCTCAGCCCAGTCCCACGCTACTTTAGAACGCTTTCTGCTCCAGTCATTAACCTCGCTCTGCTCGCAAGCAATGGGAGAGAATTTCCTGGTGTTTCGGATCTACGAGCAATCCTCATTAATTCGCCAAATCGGGCAATTAGGAGGCTGCCATTCTACAGAGCAATACGATAAGTTCATCAAGCAAATGTTGGCAGGCGAACTGCTGGGGTTTTTTCAAGAATACGCTGTATTAGCTCGACTGGTCGCGACAGTCACAGATTTTTGGGTCAATAATCTCTGCGAATTTCTTCAACGATTAGACTCAGACTGGTCGAACATTCAAGCAACTTTTCAAGGCAATACAGAACTCGGACAAGTCGTTGCCATTCAGCTTGGTCTTTCTGATTCCCATCAGAATGGGCGATCGGTCATCAAAATTAGTTTTGCCTCTGGCTTAAAACTAATTTATAAACCCAAAGACTTAGGTTTAGAAGAAGCTTATTTTCAGCTAGTGGCTTGGTTAAATGAAAATGGAATTCCCCAACACCTGAAGGTGCTTCAATTACTCAATTGCTCGGATTATGGTTGGGTTGAGTATGTAGAACATTCACCTTGTCCCGATGAACCAGCAGTCGCGCGGTATTACCAACGATCTGGGATGTTATTGTGCCTGCTTTATTCACTCTCAGGTACAGACTTTCATCGGGAAAATATTATTGCCTGTGGAGAACAACCCGTCCCGATCGACTTAGAAATGCTGATGTCTGCGGTGGCTCGGCAGGAAGAAAGCCCATATGCTAACACAAACGCTTCATCTCTGGCTTTTGAGCGACTTAATTACTCGGTGCTAAATACTCTCTTTCTGCCGAGTTGGGAATTGGGACGAGATGGGGGCGCTTACGATATGAGCGGTTTAGGCGGATCTGGGAATCAACAAACCCATTTTCGCAAGCTGGTATGGCGAAGTATCAACACAGATGGCATGGTTTTGCGTCATGAAGATGTCAAAACAACATCATGCTCTAATACCGTTATTTTAAATGGCGTACAGGTATCACCCAGCGATTATGTAAGAGAACTGGTTGAAGGTTTTCACCAAATGTATCAGTTCTTGATGGCACATAAAGAAACATTTTTAGCTGCAAATAGCCCATTGGTAGCATTCGCCCATCAGCGAGTCCGTTCTATTTTCCGTGCTACTCAAGTCTATGCTTCGCTGATCAAAGAAACATTACAGCCAAAACTTCTCCGAGATGGGGTTGAACGCAGTATTGCATTGGATATTCTTAGTAGATCGCTTCTCAAATATGAGAAAAAACCGAATAGTTGGCAGATCATAGCAGCGGAGCAACAAGCACTGATTCATTTAGACATTCCATTGTTTAGCTTTTACCCACGTAGCAAGGATCTGAATATTAGCGCCGATCTGTCAGTTACCCATTATTTTATTGAGCCGAGTTATGACCTCATTATGACTCGTTTACGCCAACTCAATGAGACTGATTTAGAACAACAAATTGGTTTTATTCGCAGTTCTCTATACACAAACTTTGCTAGCGACTTTTCACGCTCATTACCTTTGTCTGAGCAACCTGTACTGAACCTTAACACAATTGCTCCAGCAGCTGAAGAAACATTACTGCAACAAGCAGTAGATATTGCTGTAGAACTGCAAAAACGTGCAATACGGGCAACTGATGGTAGCGTTACCTGGATGGGCATGGATTATATGCCTGAGTCTGGACGGCTACAACAAAAGCCAATGGGCTATGACTTTTATGATGGGACATCTGGGGTCGCGCTATTTCTGTCTGCATTAGCAAAAGTTACTAGGGATGAGGAATTTCAAGACTTGGCTTTAGGCACCTTACAACCCATATTCAATCTTCTGCGGAATTTGAATGCTGCGCGCGAGACGCCAATTCTTGAAAAAATTGGTGTGGGTGGTGGTAAGGGTTTCGGCTCTATTCTCTATGCGTTGGTGCGGAGCAGTCAGTTTTTAGCAAAACCTACGCTTCTAAATGATGCCCAATCTATAGCCTCTCTAGTAACACCAGCACTCATTGCTAGCGATCACAAGTTTGACATTATGTCTGGATCTGCGGGTGCCATTTTAGGGCTATTAACTCTGCATCAAGCTACCGCAAATCTAGCAGTTCTAGAGCAGGCAGTGAACTGCGGCTATCATTTACTGGGTCACCGTACAGCGAGTGATGCGGGTCTGAGGGCATGGAGAACCCTAAATGGAAAAATCTTGACAGGCTTTTCTCACGGTGCGACTGGCATTGCCTACGCTTTGCTGCGGTTGTATGAAGTGACTCAAAATGCCAAATTTTTAGCAGCTGCCACTGAAGCGATCGCTTATGAACAGAGCGTTTTTTCTCCGATCGCTCAGAACTATCCAGATTTCCGAAGCGAAAAGCCAGATTTTTTGGTGAGTTGGTGTCATGGCGCTCCTGGTATTGGCCTGGCTCGTCTAGGTAGCTTAGGAATTTTAGACACTGATAGAATTCGGCAAGAAATCGAAATCACTTTGAAAACCACACAAGCGTTTGGAATGCAGGAGATTGATCACCTCTGCTGCGGCAACTTTGGTCGCATCGAAATGCTTCTAGTGGGCGCGCAACAACTGGAGCGATCAAAACTTGCAGAAATCGCTCGAAGGCAAGCAGCATGGGCTATCAATCGAGCAGCCAATACAGGTTCTTTTCAAATATTTCCCAGTCTTTTCAAAGGGACGTATAACCCTGGTTTCTTCCAAGGAGCGGCTGGGATTGGGTATGAACTATTGAGATTGGCATATCCAGAAAAGCTTCCTTCGGCACTGCTATGGCAATGAGATCAACGATACCCATTTCTTCCTGATAAACAGTTTCACGCACGGCTAGCGCTATGAATATACAAGAGTTCTTGTCATCAACAATCATGCCAACTGTTGTTAAGAAAGCAGTGAACCCGCTGCCGACATCTGATTTGCCGTTTTATCGCCAACTTGCCCAAACCGATCTAGTGGTTAGCTGTCTCGGTTTGGGCAGCGGATGTGGCATTTCCAGCGTATGGAGACTTGCATCAAAACTGTCTACAGATTCAGAACATTCCTGTTCTGAATCTGATTTATCGAACTTAGGTTCTAGAACTTACAAATCCAGCTTTAAGAAAGAAGAGAATTACAACCAATGTGTGATTGGTAGTTGTCGTCATTCTTATCTTCTAGCATTAACAAGCTGCCCTCTACTCAAGGCCAAAATCATGAATGAAGTGCAAGATATACAGCTACAACAGCAAAAAGGAGCGGGATGGATTCCAGATCGTGATGATAACCGGGACAAAACTCATTACGTTGAAATCCTAACTGATCTACCAGCATCTGTAGATTTGAGAGAGTGGTGTTCCCCAATCGAAAATCAAGGTAAACTCAATTCATGTACAGCCCATGCAGGGGTTGCTTTAGTCGAGTATTTCGAGAGGCAGGCATCTGGGAAAGACTTGGATTTATCAAGACTGTTCCTATACAAAGCGACAAGAAACTTGCTTCATTGGACAGGAGATAAAGGAGCAAATCCTAGAACTACAATGAAAGCCTTAGCACTTTTTGGTACTCTTGCAGAGGAATATTGGCCCTATGATGAAGCAAAAGTAGACGAGGAACCTCCTGCTTTTTGCTATGCCTTTGCCAGTAATTCTCAAGCTCTAGAGTATTATCGAATTGATGTTCAAGGCAGAACCAGAGAGGTGGTTTTGCAACAAATTAGAGCGAATTTAGCGGCTAATCGTCCTCTAATGTTTGGCGCTATCTTGTATCACAGCAGCGTACAACAATCTGTTACAACTGGTATGCTACCGATTCCCACCGCACCTGACTCGATCTGGGGCGGTCATACGATGGTAGCAGTGGGATACGATGACAACATCAAGATCAAGAATACTGATCCGATAGGAACGGAAACAACGGGGGCTATTCTAATTAGAAACTCTTGGGGACTTGAGTGGGGCAATAAAGGCTATGGTTGGCTTCCCTATGAATATGTCTTAAGACCATTATCTAATGATTGGTGGACACTGCTAAAAGTTGAATGGCTAGATACTGGAAAGTTTAACGCTAAAGAATAGTTACGCGGGGCATTGTTGCATGAATAGGGGTTGCGGATGGAGTAAGTGAAGTAATGTTTAAGTACTACCAAAAACAAAAGCTTCATGAGTTACCGCATTCGCAGCTGGTCTGAGTATAACGCTGGATTGAAACAGCGCGGGAGTCTAACATTTTGGTTAGATGACACTGCCTTTTCAGAGTGGGTAGCTAAAGAGAAAAGCGGCAAACGAGGCGCTTCAAAGACCTACTCAGACGTAGCGATCGCGACCTTCGAGACAATCAAAGCGGTGTACCGACAAGCAGGCCGTCAAACAGAGGGACTTCTAGTGTCGTTGTTTGATCTGATGGGCATAGCGCTGTCGGTTCTAAGACCACAGCACCGTACCTCGACGCAAAGGCGCTTTGAAAGTGAGATTACCTGTGGTTTAGCGTACTGGTGCGGTATATCTAGGGTCGATTCTACAGGTATCAAAGTCTATGGAGAAGGCGAGTGGAAGCGACGCGGGGTCGCACCGCTTTGCGGCGCTAGAGAATGCGCACCAAGACAGAAGATCATTCGCTACCATCGGCGTTCGCTAGCAGCGACAACAATGTTTCGGCACAAAGCAGTCTTCGGAGGGAAGATTCGTTCTAGAAAATTCGACAATCAGGTCGCTGAGATATTGCTACAGTGTGCTGCCCTGAATCGGATGATTCAGCTCGCCAAACCTGACGCCGTTTGGGTCGATGACTAAACACTGATACTTAGAGAAGGAGTTTTCTCCTTACTGCTGGTTCATGCAACAAAGCCGTTACGCGGTAGAAAACTCGGCGTGGTTTAATTTGAGGTTACACTTTGGGCGAAATTACGGAGTCTTAATGACCGCCCACTTCCTTCCACCGCGATCGCTTACAGCGGGCGTCGCCATCGCCCAATATGAGTCAAGCCTTTTTCGTCGCCGCCAGGCTATCCCCAAACATTCGCCAAGATATCGGCATCCAAGTTGCTTTCAAGATCGCAGTCCATCAGCCACCTAGCAGACAAGCATCAGGTGAGTCGGAAGTTCATTTACCAGCAGGGTGACAAAGCTCAGCAAGGCCTGGATGATTCGTTTGCGCCGTCCCAGGGTGATGATGATGTCTTGTTCCATCTGCCGGTGACCAAGAACTGACTCTACCAGCTGATTCTAGGTCTGGTGCTGATTTGCCACAGCTCCTATCGCGGCGTCGTTGAGCTGTTTCGGGATTGCAAAATCACCCCCACTTCGGCACCCTGTTCACCCCTAACTTCGGCAGGTGAATCACCCCCACTTCGGCACCTGATTCACAGGTGATTTCGGCAGGTCATTCA
>QBMP01000186.1:2278-3053 GCA_003242115.1 Phormidesmis priestleyi | reverse complement strand
CACCCGCTTACACTGCTTTTTCAAAGGCTATTAAGCAGTGGAGCAGCGAAGCATGGGAGCCAAGTCACAAGGAGCAGAGATGCCGATGGAAAAGTTCAGAGAAATCATCCGACTGCACGAGCTAGGCCGGAACCAAACAGAGATAGCGCACAGTTGTAAAGTGGCCCGTTCAACGGTTCAAGACTACCTGAGACGAGCATTGGCCAACTCACTAGACTACGCCCAACTTGCGCAGTTGAGTGACAGCGAAGCGCAAGCAGTGCTGGGCAAAGGCAAGCGTAAAGCACAGGCGTCAGCAGAACCGATTGGCTACGACGAAGTTCATCGCGAACTGGCCAAGAAAGGCGTGACGCTAGCGCTGTTATGGCAAGAAGGGATAAGTGCAGGCGACTGGAGCTGTAGCTATGGCAACTTCTGCCGCCGCTACAACCAGTGGAAAGGACGTCACAAGCTATCGATGCGTCAGCACCACAAGCCCGGTGACAAGCTATTCATAGACTATTCGGGGCTCACTGTTCCGGTCACCGACTCAGCGACAGGGAAGGTTACCCAAGCCGAAATTTTCGTGGCTTGTTTTGGGGCCAGCAACTACACGTATGCAGAAGCCACCGAGAGTCAGTCATTGCCGCACTGGATAGGGTCGCATCAGCGGGCTCTGGCTTTCTATGGCGGTGTGCCCGCAGCAATAGTGCCTGACAATCTGAAATCAGGCATCACCGACCCGTGCCGGTATGAGCCGGGCATCAATCGCAGCTATCAGGACTTTGCTGAGCAC
>QBMP01000186.1:0-2268 GCA_003242115.1 Phormidesmis priestleyi | reverse complement strand
ACTATGGGGTCGCAGTGATTCCAGCGAGAGTGAGACGACCAAAGGACAAATCCAAAGTCGAAAAGGCAGTGCAGGAAGTCGAGCGGCAGATCCTCGCCCCGTTGCGTCACCGACAGTTCACCAACTTCACCGACCTCAACGCGGCGATTCGCGAGTATCTCACAAAGCTGAACAACCGCACCATGAAGGACTATGGCCTCTCCCGTCTAGAAATGTTCGAGCGCACCGACCAGCCTGAACTGAAGCCACTGCCAGCCTACCCGTTCGTCTTTGCCACCTGGAAGACGGCGCGGGTGAATGTGGACTATCACATCAAAGTGTCCAAGCACTACTACTCTGTCCCTTATTGGTTTGCCCGCAGGGAGGTCACGGTCAAAGTAAGCGAACAGTTGGTTGAGGTGTTCTACGACCACGGACGAATCGCTGTGCATCCTCGTGCGAGTGCTCAATATCGGCATAGCACCTTGCCTGAGCATATGCCCCCTGAACATTGGGCCTACAAGCAGCAATCCAAGGAGCGGTTTATCGCTTGGGCTGAGCATATCGGCCCGCATACCAAAGCCCAAGTGAGTGCCATTTTCGATAAAAAAGCTCACGAGGAGCAAGCTTTTCGCTCTATCAAGGGACTGCAACGGCTAGCACAGCAGCACGGGCCGCAGCGCCTAGAATTTGCCTGTCGTCGGGCCAATGCGTTCGGCATGACTGGGCTCAGGCGACTCAAAGCGATTCTAAAGTCTCATCTTGATGAGGTGCCAATAGTGGCTGATGAGCCAGATTCACCCGCCATTGACCACGACAACTTACGCGGCCAGCAGTACTACAGCTAATCTCTCTCAACCAGGACTATTTAACATGCAGCAAACGCTCGAACAACTCAAAGATATGAAACTGACTGGCTTGATTGAAGCTTGGCAGCAGCAACAGGCTCAGCCCACCTATCATGACCTCTCTTTCAATGAACGCTTGGCACTGTTGGTAGAACGCGAATATCTGCGTCGGCAACAGCAACGGCAGCAACGGCGACTGAAGCAGGCCAAGCTCTTTGTCGGCGCAGCCATTGCCGATGTCGATTTTGACGTGCCGCGTGGTTTGAAGAAAGCACAGTTCCTCGAATGGGCGCAGGGTCAATGGTTGGTTGAGCATCTCAACTTAGTGCTGCTCGGCCCAACTGGAACCGGCAAGACGTTCTTGAGCTGTGTCTTGGCTGACCATCTCTGTAAACAAGGGCATACGGTACGCTATCTCAAAACCGCTGATTTAGTCATCGAACTTAAGCTCGCCAAAGCTGACGGCTCTTTCCCTAGATTGCGTAAGCGTTTAGCTGGCTTCGAGCTGATTATCTTGGATGAATGGCTCAGAGATCCGTTGCCCAAGGCGGATGCTAGAGAAATTCTAGACTTCCTGGATGACCGCTATCGCCGCAGTTCCTGTTTGTTTGCGACCCAGTTTCCGGTCAATCAATGGCATCAACAGATTCAGGAGCCAACCCTAGCTGATGCCATTCTTGACCGTATTGTCCATGATTCGCTCAGGCTGGTGCTAAAGGGTGAATCCATGCGTAAGCTCACGAGCAAAGTTAAGCCGATGAAAGAGGTTGATTGAGATGTTGTTTATTTTGCTCTTTTTTTATTTTCACTTCAGTTTATAATCACCCTCATGACCCTGCCGATTTCACCCTGCCGAAGTTGAGTGTGACTTAGCCGCCGAAGTTGGGTATGAATGCCTGCCGAAGTCATGTGAATATGCAGGGATCTATTCGACACGCCGATCAGCATCGGCACTGTCCACAAACGGCTTCAAGCAACGGCTGAAAAAGCTGCTGAGATAAATCAAGCCCAAGACCTCTCAGGCATTAAGGTAGGCTTACACGACGAGATTTATCAGGCCGATAAACCTGTGCTAGTGGGCGTCGATGCGGCCTCGACGTACTGCTATTTTCTGAAGGGCGTAGACCACCGAGACGAAGACACCTGGGGTTGTCATTTACTGGATGTGATGGAGCAAGGCTTCGATCCAGACTATACCATCGCCGATGGCGGCAGTGCCTGCGAGCTGGACAGAAAGCAGTCATGCCAGAGATACCCTGCCACGGAGACGTGTTCCATATCCAGCAGCAGTTTTAGCAAGTTGCTAATGGTCTCATTCGGCGCGTTCAAGGGGGCGAATCATTGTCGGGTAGCAGGCTCAGCAGATGGCCAACACCAGCCTAAAAGCTTGCCGGGTGACAACAGGGCTACATCACCTGTTTCATAAGGGATAGGGCCACAA
>QBMP01000185.1:8813-9164 GCA_003242115.1 Phormidesmis priestleyi | reverse complement strand
CATAGTGACAGCCCAAAGCAACCAGGGCAGCAGCCTGATCTTGAGTTTCAATACCGACAGCAACAATTGTTTTTTTAGCTCGCAAAGCCAGGGTGACCGCTTGAGCCAGCGGCTGAGGGTGATCGCTCTGAACCATCTGACGGCCTAACTTGAGCATCGTTATAATAGGGTGTTCAAGCAGGTCAGCTAAGCTGTCATCCCAGAAGTCTGCGGTCACTGAGATTTTTCCTGACAGCGCGAGCAATCGCTCTAGGCCGACAGAATTTGTTCTTATAGCTTCCCACAGAACTGCCTGATCAACTTCTAGCTGCAAAGAGCCGGGAGCAATCCCTGCTGATTGAACTGCTAGGC
>QBMP01000185.1:0-8803 GCA_003242115.1 Phormidesmis priestleyi | reverse complement strand
GCGTCAGGCTAATCCAGCCAGAGTCACCATTTGGAGCCCAATCAGCCAGTTTCTGGCAAATTGCGAACAGGCTCCACCAGCCAATTGGTCGAATTAAGCCGCTCGCTTCGCTCAGTGACCGCAGGGCTGGCCAAGATTTTTCAGGGAGGGGCGGCGCTTGCCATTGCAACAGTGCTGCTTGGGCTATGACTCGGTTCACCTTTAAGTCGATCACCGGCTGATAGTGCAGCTCAAATTTCTGCTCGCTGATGGCCTGACGCAGACTTTCTACTTCATTGGCAACCAAAGGGCCATTAGCTAAATCGGCTGGCGCCATCACCCGCTGAATTTGCCATGCTTTTAGATAGTGGGAGATCGCCGCTGTCGTATCGCCCAAACGCATATGAGTGCAGCCAGTCAGCAAATGCTGTCGGTACGCTACTGGCAAAAAATCAGGAACTGACGCTAGCGCGTTCTGTCCGGCGGGCGCACTTTCAGCTAAAGCGGCCATCGCCAAATCAAGCTGAGCCGTCGCGTTTTGCGAAAACAGCAGTGGATAGGCTGATCGAAACTCTTGTAAGACTGTTTGCACAGCTCCATACTGCTGACGCTCTCGATAGAGTTCTGCTAGTTTGAGTCGCAAAGGCGGGGCTGCATCAATCGTGTCTAGAACAGCTGTTTCCAGATGAGCAATCGCCTGATCGATACGTCCTTCACCCTGGTAGGCTTCTGCGAGCAGTAGTTGAGCTTCGACGAGGTCGGGATTGATCGCTAGAGCCTTTTGGCAGTTTGTTTTTGCTGCTGCGTACTGCCGCCGTGCAAGAGCGAGCTGGCCTAAGCCGACGTATACCATGTCTAGGTCGGGGTCAATCGCCCGCGCAACTTGGAAGTGAGCCTCGGACTGATCAAGCTCGCCTAAAAGCTGGTATAGCTGCGCTACTGCCAGCGGTGGCGAGGCTGCTAAAGGCTCCAAGTCCATCGCCGTTTGAAAGGAATTAAGCGCTTCTAAGTACCTTTGCTGACGGGCATAGATGCCACCCACCGTCAGGTGGATATACATCAGCTCTGGTGCCATGGTCAGCGCAGCCTGAAACTCTTCGAGAGCTTTGGTTATCTGACGTGAGCGCAGCAGCGTATGGCCAGTGTCAATCCGCTGTTCTAGCGTCGGCTCAAAAGATAAAACTTCAGTGTTGAACTTCGGCATACTAGCGCTATTTTTTGACATTGCACGACTTTTCATCTCTGGAGTCTCCCCAGCAAAAGAACTAATTACGAAATATAGTACTGAACTCATCAATTACTATAGAAAAGTAGAATAGTGGCGAACAATTTATTAAACTGTGAGGCTAAGCTTTATGAGGCCAATACGATTTGGGCAAGCTAGCTATCGGGCCACGGTCTTGCCGCTGCTACTGCTAGCGCTGGCCACAGGTTTGATGGTAAGCTGCTGGCCCCTCGGGAGCAATCTGGATAGTCGTTTTCACTCTCAAGAAACAATGGCCGCCTCTGCCGCTCAGCCTTATCCTTACACGCAAATCAGCAAGCAGTTAGTGGGCGACGGCGCTTCAGCCTACTGGGTTTTTCAGCCCGAAGCTACTAAGCCCTTATCTGCGCCAGTTGTCCTATTTTTACATGGCTGGATGGCGATGGATCCATACCCTTACGGGGGCTGGATCGATCATTTAGCTAAGAGCGGCAATATCGTCGTGTATCCAGTGTTTCAAACCTCTCGGAACGACACGCCTGAAGAGATGCAGGAGAACGCGCTAAGGGCAATTCGCGAGGCGATTCGCGATCTTGACAACAATCCGATTCGACCCGATTGGAATCAGTTTTCTATTGTGGGCCATTCCTTAGGCGGTGGCCTCTCTGCATTGGTAGCCGCCAATGCTCAATCGGTTGGTTTACCTATGCCTCAGGTCATCATGGCCGTTGCTCCAGGCTGGACAGAAGGTGAGTTACCGACCGCAGAACTCAGCCAGATTTCATCCAGCAGCTATTTAATCATCGTCGAAGGCGCAGACGATGAGCTCGCCGAGAGCCGCCAGGGAGCCAACATTTACCGGGCAACGCCGCAAATCCCGTCGGAACGCAAAGCCTATTTTGTCCTAGCCTCTGGCGATGACAATCTGGAAGTGACTCACAGTTCTCCCCTGTCGCCATTAGAGAGCTATCGTAATGCCGACCTCAGCCGCCGAGAGGTTAGGCAGCAGCGCTTTGGCACCTTTTTTTTTAATGTGTTAACCGGACAGAATGCTGGGACGATTGATCAGCTAGATTCGGCAGGCTACTGGCCAATATTTGACAGTGCCAGGCAAGCGGCTGCGAGTGGTCGTCCGGCTTTATCGGTAGCCGACAACTTCAGTCAGGTAACGGGTAGCGGCAATCCAGATAGCCCTCAGCGACTGGTTGTGGAGTAGCTTTGAACGGTTAAACAGCTTTGATCCAAATCACGAGGTAGACTACTGTACAAATGTGAAAAGCAATGGGCACTTAGCGATTTTTTGAGCAGTATCTTGCTGTGCCCGCTCTTTGAGAGGATTATCTATGTCGTCACTTGGTTTGCTGTCTCACTTAAAGGTACTGGATTTGAGTCAGCATGTAGCGGGCTCTTATTGCACTCGCCTCTTGGCTGGATTCGGCGCAAAAATCATCAAAGTCGAACAGCCAAAAGTTGGCAGTGCGCTGCGCCATCAGGGGCCTTTTTATCATAACCAGCCTGGATTGGAGCGCAGCCTACTGTTTCACTGGCTCAGCGGAGACAAACAAAGCATCACTTTAAATCTTGAACAGGCGCGATCTATGGAGCTGTTGCAGCCTTTAATTGCTGAAGCAGATATTTTGCTCGAAGACTTTGCGCCGGGAATGATAGAACAGCTCAACCTAGGTTACAAGGCCCTGCAGCATATTAACCCTCGGCTGGTGATGGTTTCCATCTCTAACTTTGGTCAAAGTGGCCCTAGAAAGGACTGGAAAGCTACTGAAATTGTGCTGTATGCCATGAGCGGCGGCATGTCTTTAACGGGTGATAAGGGGCGACCGCCGCTTAATACCGGCACGCTCATCAGTCAGTACACTGCTGGAATGCACGCTTATTTAGCGGCTCTGATCGCTTACTATCGCTGCCAACAGAACGGGCAAGGCGAATGGATAGACGTTTCGATTCAAGAGAGCGCCTTAGAAAATGTGGAAGTCAAGCTGGCAGAGGCACTCCAGCTTAATCAGGCAGCTAGCCGGAACGGCGATCAGCACATTTTGGTTCCTTGGGAATGCTGTCCGGCGCAAGATGGCTATGCGGCAATTGTAGGCGGGCCGATGCGGCAGTGGCAGTCTGGAGCCGCCATGTTCGATCAGCCTGATTTGCTGGAGCCACCTTTAAACACAATTACTGGCCGCATTGCCCACCGCCAAGAGATTCAGTCGCGGCTAAAGGCGCTGCTTGCAACTCAGCCTAAAAGGGAGATTTATCATCAGGGGCAGGCGGGGGGATTGGCTTTTGGCTACTTAGCGACACTGGCAGAAGTATTTCACTCGCCTCAGCATGAGTCCCGCGAGTTCTTTAAGCCGACTGAGGAGCATCCGGAAGTGGGTACTTTAACTACCTGTAACGCGCCTTTTCACTCTTCTCATGCAGGCTGGCGCACCGGACGGGCTCCTTTACTAGGTGAACATAATACCGAGATATATGGCGATCACCTCGGACATACCGCTGAGGTGATCGCTCAATTAAGGCAGGAGGGCGTAATCTAATGATAGAAACTGAAATGAGCGCACGACCGCTATCAGGCATTCGAGTTTTAGATTTAGGACATGAGTGGTCTTGCCCGCATACGGCTAGGTTTTTGGCTGATTTTGGCGCAGAGGTGATCAAAATTGAGTACCTTCAGCGCCTCGACTTTATGAGAGGCGGCAAAATTGAAAATCGAGCCTACGATCAAAAAGTGAGCTTTTGGCAAGTGCACCGCAATAAAAAATCCCTCACTTTAGACCTGCGCAATCCGGCTGAGAAAGAGATTTTTGAAGAACTGGTGGCGATCGCCGACATTGTGGTTGAAAACTCTCGCCCCGGCGTTTTAGATCGGCTAAGTCTAGGTTACGAAAAACTACAACAGATTAATCCGCAGATCATTTTAGTCTCGATGTCTGCTTTTGGCCGCACTGGCCCTGAGGCGAGCTATCGCGGCTATGGGGGCACCATTGAGGCCATTTCAGGCATTCAGTCTCTTACGGGCTATGGCCCGGACGATCCGCCAAGGCGGATTAAAGAAATGGATGTAACGAACGGCATTATGGGCGCTTGCGCGGCGATTACCGCTCTGATTCATCGCCAGTCTACTCAGCAAGGAGACTGGATTGATCTTTCTGAAACCGAATCTGCCAGTCATGGGCTGATTGGAGAGCATTTGATGGCTTACGCTGCAAATGGAGAGAGTGGCTACCCGTTGGGTAACCGTCACCCAGAATTTGCTCCTCAAGGCTGCTACCCTTGCCAGGGAGATGACCGCTGGCTAGTGCTAACTGTTCAAACAGAGGCTGAATGGCAGGCGCTTTGTAAACTATTAGGCCATGCTGATTGGGCCAGCGATCAGCGCTATCAGTCGGCTGAATCGCGCCGCCGTCGTCACGACGAAATTGATGCCGAAATTATCGCTTGGACTCAGAGGCAGCAGGCTGCTACCGCTTGCGACGCTTTGCAGGCAGCAGGCATTGCTGCCGGGCCGGTAATGACGATGAGCGATCTTTGCCAAGACGAACATCTGCACCAACGAGATTACTATCAGGCTCCGGCTCAAGCCCCTGACCAAGGACAGTACTTAGGATTTCCATTCCGCCTTTCTAAAGGGGCGGGGCAGATGCTGAGCCGCGGCCCTGATTTAGGTGCTCACAACCAAGAAATTATCTGCGAGCTGCTAGGCCATGCCGAAACCGATCTGCCTGAAATCAAAGCGGAAGCGTTGGGTACCAGCCTTGATCCTTTGTGAAATTAGAGGATGGTTCAATTTCGGCCAATTTTAGGTAACACTCGCAGCCCAAGATAGACCGTTATCTAGACGGCCCAGCACATTGAGTTGCGTCAAGCTTCTAAGCTCTCTGAAACCGCTCGAAGCCCAACAGCTCTAGCCAATGTGGATGGGCTTCCTCGGTCAGCAGTTGCTTTGGACTTTTGCCCACCCGTTCTAGCTTCAGCGACCGTATGAACTGTCGATGATTCAAAAAAAATTGCAGCAAGCTCAGATAGTCGTCACCAAGGCTGCGACGCAGGGAAAAATAGGGCGTGGTTCAAGCCAAGGTAATACCTTTGTTTTGACACTATGGCTTACAACCACTGTCAAACATGGCTTTTGAGGTTTTGGGGTTCTATGAAAGTGTTACCCTGGTATCTTGAAAGTTGAACCACGCCGAATTTTGACATCCTGGGCACGAGCGACCAGTCCGGCCTCTCGGCGGTTCGCCTTTACCTGTTGGATGGTCAGCTTCTGAGTCATGCTGTTCGTCAGCTTGGCGATCATAATCCTCTGCTCCAGTTTGATGCGGTGGGTGGTTGCGCCTTGCGCTTGCCGAGCCAGTCCATTGGCGACCTGCTCAAACTGCTGCTGAATATGGAATATGTCACCATGACAGGGTGTTTCCGGCATCGCCGCTTTCTGACCAGCCCGCAGACCACTGCCACCATCAGCAATCGTATAGTCTGGGTCAAAGCCTTGCGCCATTACATCCAGCAGATGACAGCCCCAGGTTTCTTCATCCCGATGTTCACCGACTGAAGCAGGTAGCAATAGGTAGAGGCCGCATCGACGCCCACGAGGACAGGGCGATTCGCCTGGTAAATTTCGTCCTGAAGACCCACCGCAATGCTAGCAAGGTCTTGTGATTGATTGATCTCATCTGCTTTCTCAGCGGTTTCCTGAAGCCGATTGTGAACGGTGCCGACGCTAATCGGCGTATCGAATAGATCACGCAGCAATTCGACCACACCCCGATACGAGCTGTGGCAGATCAGCACCAGGCTCAGAATCAGCTGATAGAGCCAGTTCTTGGTCACCGGCAGATGAAATAGAACCGCGTCATCTGCGGGCGTCGGCGCAAAGGACTCGTCGAGCGATCGCTGCGCTTTGTCGCCCTGATGATAGACGAACTTTCGGCTGACCTGATGGGTCGCGGCTAAGTGACTGATGGATTGCGAGCGAGAAAGCACCTGAATGCCGATGTCTTGGCGAACTGAGGGCGACAGGCGGGCGGCGGCGGAAAGGGCTGGGCTCATGAGGGGCGATCGCACTCAAAAGGGATAGCCATTTAGCCTACTTGAGTGCAGCGAAAGTGTAACCTCGTTTTGAACCTGGCCCCTTTTCTGGAATTGCTGACAATCGCAGTAACTCTGGCAAGCGTCATCAGATAGCGCTGTGCTTGGCGTTGTTTACGTTGGCCATCGTTGCAGGAAACCAAGGCTTTCTGGCAATTGGAGACTGGCTAAAAAGCTACGGTCGTGAACCAAAGAAGCGTGGGATCCGTCATATTAGGGTATCGAATTAAGCAATGAGTAATGAATTGTCCTTTCTGCGATCACCCAAAATCCCACAAACACGGCAAAACGAGTAAGGGTAGTCAGCGCTATCGCTGTGCATCGTGTCGCCGCACGTTCACCGAAACCTTCGATACGCTTTATTACCGGCGTCAAGTCACTCCAGAACAAGTGGAAATGATTTTACAAGCTCATGCCGAAGGCAGCAGTTTGCGAGGCCTTAGTCGAATTGGGAAACGGGCCTATGGCACGGTAGTAGACATCGTTCGTGCCGCCCGTTATAAGGCTCAGCTTGGACACAACGAAGAAGTCCAAGCCGTAGAATGCGCTCAAATTACAGGGGATGAGATGTGGTCGTTTGTGAAAAAAAGCAAAAACGATGTGGTCCAGAAGATTTAGCAGTTGGCGACTGCTGGTTAGGCGTGAGTCTTGCCGATGAGAGCGGCTTAATTCTCAGTCTTCGTGTTGGGAAACACACCGACGAGTTTTGGTCGTAAACCAAAGAAGCGTGGGATACGTCTTCTAAGGAATTGAATGAGGCCATGAGTGATGGATTGTCCTTTCTGTGATCGCCCAAGATCCCACAAGCACGGTAAGACGAGTAAAGGCAGCCAGCGATACCGCTGCGCCGGGGGTGAACGAAAAAAAGCGCGGGAATGAAAAAAGGCGTAGTGTCAGATAAGAAATGACATCAAGGGACTACGCCGAATGCAATTAGAGTCTATCGTGAGCGAGCAGCTAAAGGCACTGCCGGTTTTTTCGGCTACAGAGCAGAGCGCTGATGGGTATGTAGAAGGGTTACAAAACAAGTGAGGCACCGATGGATAAAAAGCAAGATTTGACAAATTGTTTGCAGCTAGCCTGGAATGGCCTGCGAGATGGCGCGATCCCGATTGCCGCCGACTCAGGGACGTACTTGCAAGCTGCAAATTTGGCAGGCTGGGCGGTAGCCTACGAAGCCGAGGCGCTAGGGTTTGGGGATAATGGGGCATCGAACAATAGCTTCTGCGGCAAGCTGTTAGAGCGCTTTTTTGGCACTCACCCCTACTCAGGAACCACGGCTGAGTTCTACTGTGGGCTTCGGTATGACATGTCGCAAATCGACATGGAAAAGCTGTGCTCAGCAACCACCACAATGGAAGAGCGTGACGCGATCATGCGCACTTTGCCCGGATATATCGAAAAATAGTAATGATGATAGAGACAAGAACAACATGACCTGCGCTGAATACTGGGAAAACCAAGGCATTGACCCACTTGATGCGATGTTCACTGTCGGGTGTCGGGGTACCGACGCAGCCGGGGTCGCCAATGGGCATGACGTGCTCGGCGGCTTTCTTTTCTTCGCCCTTTTGGTCGCTGCTGTTTGTTTTGCAAAAAGCCAAGGCCAGATTTAGAAAAACCTCTATGATCGACGTAGATCATCTACTCGACAACTTTGCTATCAGTTACTAGAGAGCCGCAATTTAATAACGTACCGACTTAGGGACATCAAGGCATTATGCCCAGTGCAATATGCGCTAACAAAAACGGTACTTTATTTAACCGCACGTCCCTTACCACTCGTACTCGCCATAGGCCAAAGCCCACCGCATCGCCTCACGCGGATCGCCCCGATAGCGATTCTGATGATAGCCAAAGCCACTGTTGTACTGCTTTAGCATTTGGGCAATATCGGGATGGCGACTCAAGTAGTCCTTGACCCGATTGGCGTTCGAGCCGGACAGCTTTTGCAAAACGGTCGGCGTAATTGACCACTGATCTGCTTTATCTAAGCCTGCGTTGAATTCCTGAACTGCTTCTATGGAGCGGCGAATCTTCTCATCCGCGCTGCCGGGAATATGTGAGCCGTTCAGCTCAGCATTAGACATCTTGCGCCAATCATCCGGGATAGGCGTATGAGCTGGCTCAGATTTAGGCGCGGGCTTTGACTGGAGCGCAATTCCCTGGGAAGGCTGCGCCATCACTGTTTCTACCTGCTTTGCTTTCAACAGCTCAATATGCTGACGCGCTAACTCTAGACGCTGGTTCGAGCTGTGTAGCTGGCGTTCTAGACTGCTGTTACGCTCAGCCGCATCCAGCAACTGAGTTATCTTCTCCTTGTGAGTCCCACTGCCAAACGCCTCAAAGCGCTCCTTCAGTAGACCATCAACATAGATAGTCGTGCGTTTTTCGGCTTTAGGCTGCTTGGGCTTTGCTTCTAGCTCATGACGCAGAACGCCAATCTCTAGCGCTTTGCCGTCGGCAGCAACGCAGTAGTAATCTTCGTAGTTAGCAGCGCTGCTAGTGTTTTGGTGGCCCAGG
>QBMP01000184.1 GCA_003242115.1 Phormidesmis priestleyi | reverse complement strand
TTGTGGCCCTATCCCTTATGAAACAGGTGATGTAGCCCTGTTGTCACCCGGCAAGGGACGCTCCATATTGGGTACTTTAGTGGGCTGAATACTGGCCATAGCGATTCTCAAATCAAAACGATTGCTTTTCTATTGTTGGCAGCGATCGCCCATCGAGTCAACAATTCGCCCAGATCAATCCCAACCCTTTCCCAAATATCCGTTGCTCACACTAGCCGCTCACCGCCGATGATCGCCGCTCTGCTTCAAGCTGCTGCCACTATGCACACACACTTAGCGATCGCAGCCCCTCAGGTCAGCAAAAGGCATCGTTCATAGAGTGGAGTTAACCAATGAATTAACCAATGAATTAACCAATGAGACTAACTCAATAGCTGATAAGCTCCTCACTAAATGATTAAGATGATTAAGGCCATCGGCCATTGGGAAATCTAGAAATAGTAACCCTCCCGTCCGCCGACATCTTCTCAGGAGGGATTCCATTGTCTTTACCTGCTGCTAACCTCTACAAACGACTGCAAACCCAGCCCTATTGGCTAGCTAGCATCGTCGTTACAGGTCTGCTACTAGCCTTGAGACAAATCAGTGGCCTCCAGTCGCTCGAACTGCTTGCCTTTGATCATATGGTGAGGCTGCAAGCTGACCAAGGCCCTGATCCTCGTCTGCTCGTAGTCGAAATCACCGAAGAAGACATTCGCAACCAAAGTGAATGGCCCATGTCAGATCAGACTGTGGCCAACTTACTAAACCAATTGCAAAAGCAAAAGCCCACAGCCATTGGGCTAGACATTTATAGAGACATCCCCCAAGGTCAAGGCCAAGCAGCGCTCAGAGAAGCCTTGGAATCGCCCAAAGTAGTTGCTATCACGGCATTAGGTGTCAATGCCGATGATTACATTCCGCCGCCGCCTAATTTAGATCCTAGTCAGGTGGGTTTTAACGATTTTGTCATAGACTCGGATGGAATCTTGCGCCGTGGCCTGCTATTCGCGGTTGAAGACGACACCAAGCTGTATTCCTTTGCGCTACAGCTTAGCCGCAAATATTTAGAGGCAGAGAATAAAGCCTTTACAGTCGATGGCGAAGCTATCCATTTAGGGGCGACTAACTTTGTCCCGCTAACAGCCAAATCCGGTGGATACGACAATATCAACTCCGCTGGCTATCAAATTCTGTTGAACTACCGCTCATCCAACTTCGTAGCTAGAAAAGTTACGCTCAGTGAGGTAATGGAGGGCAAAGTCGAGCCGGGATGGATTGAAGATAAAGTTGTGCTAATTGGCGTGAGTGCGCCGAGCGCCAAAGATTTTTTCTATACGCCCTACAGCTCACAAAAAACCGGTGAGCATGTGATGCCCGGTGTGCTGATACATGCTCAAATCGTCAGTCAAGTTTTGAGCAGTGTCTTGGATGCTAAGCCACTGTTTTGGTACTGGCCCCAGTGGGGAGAAATCGCTTGGATGTGGGGATGGTCGCTAGCAGGGGGCTTTGTGGTTTGGCGGATGAAGCGCTCCGCGTTGCTAGGCATGGTGCTACTGACTGAATTAGCTGTTTTGGGGGGCGTTTGTTTAATTTCTTTTAGCTTGATGGGCTGGATTCCTTTTGCTGCACCTGCCCTCGCTCTTATGTTGACCAGTGGAGCGCTCATTACCTATCAGGTGTTTTATCAGTCATTTTATGATCCACTCACAGAGTTGCCGAATCGCTCCTTGTTTATCAGACGGCTGCGGCGGGCAATTCAAAGGGTTGATCCGGCAGGAATACATGCCTCTTCAGCCATTTTGCTGCTAGATCTAGACCACTTTAAGGCAATTAATGAAAGCTTTGGCCATCGGTTTGGCGATTTGCTGCTGATGCAGGCGGCTGAGCGCATTAAATCGCTGCTGCCAGTGAAAGCTCATCTGGCTCGAATTGGGGGTGATGAGTTTGCTATTTTGCTCCAAAATTTGACTGAGGCCAGTCAGGTAACCAAGATCGCTGACAAGCTGTACAACAGGCTATCGGAAGCTTTTGAAATTGAGGAGCAGCCAGTGACAACCAGCTTTAGCATTGGCATTGCGTTCGATCAAATTGGCCGCCCTGATCAGGCGGAAACGCTGATGCAAGATGCTCACAGAGCAATGTCAAGGGCCCGGGCACTGGGAAAAGAGCACTATGAAATTTTTGATCCGGGAATGCGATTAGAAGCGGTTAAGCGGTTTCATTTGGAAGGTGAGCTGAGAAAGGCGATTGATAGGCAAGAGTTTTTGCTTTATTACCAGCCAATTATTAATTTATTAACGGGCAAGCTGGCTGGGTTTGAGGCGCTGGTACGCTGGCAGCATCCGCAGCAAGGGCTTGTCTCTCCAGGAAATTTTATTCCGGCGGCAGAAGAGACAGGGCTGATTGTGCCGCTGGGTAGCTGGATTTTGGCAGAAGCCTGCGCTCAGATGTATGGGTGGCAGCAGCAGTTTGCGTATGCTAAAGACTTAATGGTGAGTGTTAACCTTTCGCCCAAGCAGTTTAATCAGGCTAGTCTCTCGGAGGAGGTGTCTAGTATTTTGAAAAAAACTGGGTTAGAGAGTCACTGCCTTAAGCTAGAGCTGACAGAAAGTGCGGCGATGGAAGATGTCAATGGCACCATTGAGCAGCTTGTGAAGCTAAAAGCTTTGAATCTGAAACTGAGTCTGGATGATTTTGGCACAGGATATTCGTCGCTGAGCTATCTGCATCAGCTGCCAACCGATACGCTAAAGGTGGATCAGTCTTTTGTCGGACGAATGGAAGAAGAGTCGGGAGAGGATGGTGAGATTGTCAAAACCATTATTTCGCTGGGCCATCAACTGGGGATGGATGTGATTGCTGAGGGGATAGAAACTGCCGCTCAGCTAGCTGGTTTACAAAAGCTCAAGTGTAACTATGGGCAGGGATACTTTTTTGCTAAGCCATTGCCCGCAGAAGCTGCTACAGAGTTTATTTTAGCTAACAAAAATTGGCTGGAGAGTAGCCGTGACGATGATAAGACATTAGCTATTGTTGCTCAGTAATTTTATCGAGTCTAAAAGTTTTTATACTGAGTGGTAGTCAGCGAGTTTAGCCGTGGAGGGCTTGTTTTAATGGCGGAGTCAGTGCAGTGGGTAGCAGAGGCTGAGGCTCTTTTGAAGGAGATTCCTTTTTTTGTTAGACCTGCCGCTCGTAAAAAGATAGAAAAGTATGCGCGTGAGCAAGGCTTTTCTGAAATTACAGAGGCAGTATACCGGCAGGCCAAAGCGCAGTTTGGCCGCAAGCAGTCGTAATAGTCGTAATAAAGAAAGGTGGCGACGGTTGATTTTAAGCCGTAACTTAGGGGCGTAAAGTCAGAGACGGCGCTGTTAGCTCAACGGTTAGGGGTGATTTTAGTGCTTGTGACTTGGTAGCGATCAGAGCGTTTAGGTAAGTGTGCAAGCGCTTGCCTTGCTCTATGTCGGCAATATAAATTTGACCGCCTTGTTTTTTGAATAAGGGAAGTTCTGCGAGTCGCTGATAGGTTTCAGGATTGGAAGAGTGGGCGCTGATCATGGGGCGATCGCCCTCGGTCGGCACGAGTCCTGGCGGCAAATGCCCTTCAATTAAAGCCAAAATATGCGACTGACAGGCTTGTGTATTGATGCCGCGCTGCTCCAGCAGATGCAAAATGCCGCCTGCGGGCAAGGGCTGATCGGGCAGAACTCGCAGTAGCTCTAATAGCAGAAAGTAATCGCTGTACTGATGACGGTTCTGATCGAGTATTTGAGGGTAGTTGCACAAGTTGGCAAGACCGTAGGCAACTCGACTACAGCTATTGGAATATTCGCCGCTGTAGGTGTCTTGAATGATGGTGGCATTGGGGAACTTCTGGCGCAGCCAGCGGGCAATAGCGCCCAAAGAGGCTGATCCACCTGTACAGACCACCTGATTGACTAGCTGAGCAGAAAGACTCTTTTGCCCTAGCAAGCTGTTGATCTGTCGGTTGATTCGCTGAATGTAGGGCACAAATATTTTGGATTCCAGGTCTTTGCGCTTAATTACCCACTGCTGATCGCCTAGAGTCAGCTCATATTGAGCATCTTCTTGTAAAGCGGCTTTGAGCGATCGCGCGGCGCTCAATACCTCTCGGCCCAGTGGCGAACTGTTGAGGCGCTGCCGCAACCGATGGCGCTTAGCGCGATCGGCTTCACCGACTCGCGGCAAACTGAGCTGATGCAAACCTAAACTTTGCCAAGTAGAGGCGGCTTCGGCTGAAATAGATCCCGTTGCCGAAGAACCCGGCAATGGCTGATCTTGAATAGGTGAGTGCAGTAGCTGGCAGACAATATCTTGATCAAGGGCGTCGCCAGCATACGTAAAGCTGTGTAGCGCAAAGTCTTGATAGCTCAGCTGATCGAGTTCGTCTGGCAACGTTACGACGGCTGACTCGGTGAGCGTTGCGCCAGCGCTAATGACGACTGTACCGCCAGACCAATTGCAGTTGTAAAGTCCAGGCTGCTGAGTATTGAGCTGATCGGTAGCCGCGTTGGGCGCGGGCAGTGCTGATAATAGAGCAGCGATCGCCTCTTCGACAAAGCACACCTGATCAGGACGTGGCACCATACCTGAAGCCAATACTGCCTCACGAATGTTAAAGCTGTAAGTATCGGGCCAGTTGTTGGGATAGCCCACGATCACACCCTGCAAATCTGCCAGGGCACGTATCAATGCCTCCGATTTAAGATCAATTGCCCGACAGCTCAGCTTTTCAGCACTTAGAGTTTTAAACAAATCGCTCAGCGCCGCTTGTAGATCTCTTAAAGGCAGCGCTTGATGGTCAGACCACTGAACGAAAGGTTCACCCGATGACTCACGAGGAATACCCACCTTAAGCAGCGGCTTAAGATTGCGCAGTAGCTGGTCGCCCTGCTGCAAAGCCAGTGGCCCGACTGTGCCAACACTACTCAGCGTACTACTTAGCGCACTACTCAGCGCACCACTCAGCGGTTGAGCAGATTGAGTCGTCTGTGCGGATGGGTGTGCAGATGGATTGATTTGAACCACAGCAGGCAGTCGAAAGCGGTTGGCCTGGTCGTCACCCGCTACATTCCAGCACAGTGGAAACACCTGACTATCTAGCTGGTTGATGAGTACCGCTGATAAACCCGTCGTTCCTAAATCAATTCCCAAAAACCACTCTGCTAACTGCGGATCTGCCAGATTATCTTCTCCTTGATCGAAAATAGGCTGCCTGTCTAGCTCGGCGGTTACAAAAGGGTCTACCGACTCTGCTGGAGCAGACGGTAAAGCTGCCTGTAAGTCTGTAGTGGACGGCTCTATTGCAGATGAATCGACGATAGGCGGCTCAATCACAGATAGCTCAATCGGGGATGAACCCATAACGGGTGGATCAGCTAGCGTGGTTGCCGATGCAGAGGATTCAAGTACCGGCATCGCCGTTATCAGAGGCAGCTCATCTGGATCATCTGGCTCATCTATAAACTCCAAAGATTCAGAGGGTACTGAACTGTCTGGTTCTGTCGGTTCTACTGGTTCTGTCGGTTCTACTGGTTCTGTCGGTTCTGTTGGTTCTACGGGGTCTAGTAACTCATCTAGGGAATCCAAATCGGTCACGCCGACCGGATCGATTTCTTCATCAAAAGTATCTGTAAGTTCAGAGGAAAGCTCAGGTATTTCGCTAAAAAGACCTTCTAAAGCGTCATCAAAAGGCTCCGTTGGCTCCGTTGACTCCGTTGGCTCCGTTGGCTCAGTAGCGATCGGCTCAAACATGACCGGATCTATCACTCGATCAAGCGCACCAGTACCGTAAAAATCTAAATCATCATCAAAATCTGCTGGCGGCAAAGGTAGCGCTATCTCCGCTATCTCTATGTTCTCTTCTAAGCTTTCTTCTGAGCTCAAAAGATCAGCCGGATCATTCAGCAGCTCAGGATCAGTCACGTTATTGTCCGCCACTTCCCCTGCATCATTTTCTGTTTCCAGAAGTGCCTCCACCGGATCATCCGCAGAGATCTCAGGCGGCTTTACGGTTTCCGCTTCAGAATCTTCATCTTCAACTGGCGGCTCGACTTCTAGCGCATCTACTGCTGTAGTTGTTGGTCTATCAGGTATGGCAGATGAATCTAGCGGCAGTGAATCTGCTGAAAGCGCAGTAGGTAAAGGCGCTTGAGCCTCAAAGACAATAACTTCTTCTAAGTCTGGCACTAGCAATCCTGGCTCTGCATCATCTGCTTCTAAAGCAATGCGCTCAGCTGTCTGACTATCTGTTTCTAGTTCACTGAGTAAATGATCAGGCAAATGATCAGATACTGTATCAGCGCTCTCAAGAGTGGCCACAGGATCGGGCGTTAGGGCATCAGTGGATTCATCGTGGGTGTCTGGAATATCGGGTACTAAAGCAGATTCAGGCTGAAGATCTGGCTCTGTTTCAACAACTACTGCTTCGGCCAGATTCTCCGCAGCCAAATTCTCTTCGGCAAGATCCAAATTATTTTCGGTCAAATTCTCTTCAACCAAATGCGCTTCGGCTAAATGCACTACTGGCTCAACGTTTTCTGCTTCAAAATCCTCTACAACAATTAAGCTGTCACTACTTGAAATTTCGTTTATTCCCTCATCATCGAACCCTGAGTCGGGCTCCAGATCAGGTGCTAGATCGGGGCCCAGATCGGGTAAGACGTCGGCTAGGGCTGTTTCTTCTGCGGTCTGAAAATCTTGTTCTGACGGAGGAAGTAGTGGCGGTGCTGGCTCAGCTGCTAAGTCAGACAAAGCAAATTCTGGCTGATGCCCAAAATCTGTTTCTGAGTCTAAATCGGCAAGGGCTGAATCGGTGAAGTCCAGATCGGCAAGGGCAGCATCCAGCGTCAGATCTGCCAGGGTTAGTCCCGCTAAGTAGGCGGCATCGGCAGTTGGTGTGACTTTGGCTTCTATCGCTGGATCTTCGGCTTCGGTTGCCGCAATTTGGGCATCTGCCGTGGCTGCATCTATCATCAGCTCATCTGCCGACAGCGTAGTGTCATGATCGTCTCGATCAATATCTAGATTCATTCTGTCCAAATCAATGGTGCCATCGGCTCGGATAAAGTCTTCTGGCTGAAGAATGCTGCTTTCGGTATTTTTGACGTCTTCGCTGCTGATGTTTTCGCTACGGTGGCTACGACCATCAGGCAAGATCTCATTAAGAGATGCGACCGTATCTGTGGCGGCTAGGGGACGAGTGGGCGTGAATAAAGGAGATGGCGCTGAATAATCCGCAGAAGCACTCTCCGTAGGCGAGAAAAAGGCAGGCTCTGGTGGAATGCTGGGGCCGAGCTGTTGAGTGAGATGATCGACTAGCGATCGCACAATCACCTCACCCTGGCGACCCAGGCTGTGCATATTATCTAGCCCTTCGTTTAGCGAAATTTGGTAGCTGTCAATATTTCGCTGCAACGTCTCAAACATGCGCTGCAAGGTCGCGTCAATATTGACCAGCAGCTGATCGGAGCGAGACTGTAGCTGGTGCAGTTCTTCTAGCTGACGGCTGGATTGAGTTTCGACAGTAGCTGCTGAGTGATCGATTAGATCTAGATCCAGCGAGGGTTCGCTAGGCCGTAACTGAATCGTTTGAATCGCTTCGGCTTCGGCAGCAGCAGATAGTTTGGCTATAGCCTCAGCATAATCCGATTCCAGCTGATCCAGGGTTTGCCTCACCTGAATCGAAAGATTTTCCTGCAGACGCTCCATCAACGCCATCAGAAACTGATTGAGCTGAGCCTCATCCATGCTTACCGCATCTTGCTGATCACTCCGCTGACTATTTTGCTGACTCGCTTCGAGCGCCGCTTGACGAATAGATTCCAAATTAGCGGCTTCCAAACTAGCCGCTTCTGAGCTAGCCTGACGCTGGGCCGATAGCGCTTTCACCTCACTTTGCAACGCCTCACGCTCAGCTTGCAGGCCATCAATTTCCAACCGCAGCGGCTGCAAAGCACTGGACTTTAGAAACTTCATCTCCGTTAGTAAGGCTTGCAGCACATTTTCAGGAGAATCTCCGGCTACTGCTGCTAATGCCGCACTGTCAAAGCCCGTTTTTGCACCGGACTGTGACTGAGCCGGAGTTGTGAGATCTGAAGGCGCGGCTAGTTGAGACGGTGCTGATACTAGCTGCCCCGTATTCGGATCGACCGGGCCCCAGCCACCAGGTGCCTCAAACGTCTGTTGTAGCGACTTCAAGTAATTTTTAACTTGAACCAAAGCCTGCCGCCCCGTCTCAAGTTCACTCGCTCGAATCCACGGCTTCCGAGGCTTGGGCGCGCCTAAAACCTGCTCTATATCAGCAATGAGTGATTGAATCTGATCCTTCTGAGAAGTCACAATAGGTGCCTGTAATAGTCAGCGTAGCTGCGGGGTTAGCGAATCTGTCATGGCCAACAATAAGTTGCCCGGTTTTTTTTGATACAGGGCAAGCGTACCGATGGCAAGTGCACAAAGTTTAAGCTAGCAGCGCAAAAAAGCACAGCCCAAACTATAGATATTTTTCAAAGCATATTTCTTAACTATATTTTTCCGGATATTTTCTAACTGCGGATAGGCACTTTCTAAAAGTATCTAAAAAATCCTTCAAAATTTAGCATCAATGGTGTTTATTCGCTGAAAGTATCTCATAGCAAGGCTGTGTATGAACCATATATGGCCATACCAATCAAAATTTCAGTAGTTTTTCGACGTCTTCGGTGTTAGAGTTAGCGTGCTTCACAGTCCCTCACGAAGGCCCCCTAAGCAGTCTTGAGAAGTCTTTTGAGAAACCCTTTGAGGATTTGATTGCGACCTAAATAATTACGATTAATTACGATCAGTCTTATCTCTTGAACCCAGCACATAGCCATTGCCAATGGATTCACGCCTTCCCGATACAAGCGAACTGATCCGCATTACGCCATTTTTTTCAGCGCTTAGTCCAGCAGCGGCTGAGCATGCCGCTACTCAAATTGTGGCTCGCTGCCATCCGGCCAATCAGGTCATTTTGCTAGAAAATGATTGGGGTAGTTCTGTCTATTTTATTTTGGAAGGCTGGGTCAAAATCCGAACTTATAACCTGGAAGGCAAAGAGGTTACGCTCAATATTTTAGGTAAAGGCGAAGTGTTTGGGGAAATGGCTCCTTTGGAAGAGGTTCCTCGTTCTACGGATGTCATTACGCTAGTGCCGACCGTGAT
>QBMP01000183.1:8497-9273 GCA_003242115.1 Phormidesmis priestleyi | reverse complement strand
AACGACGTCAAAACGTCCCCGAGCGGCGGGCGCTTGTCCCATTGCTATGGTCATTAAATGGAGATCTCCAAACAGATTATCTATAATTAGAGCGAGGCGAAGATGGTTTGAACCTAGGTGTTCACATAAGTAAACAGCCAGTTACCACTTACCTGAGAAAAAGATCAGGAGTGTTTACTAAACTTCACCGTACTTCTCATTATTATAGGGTTACTTCTCAGAAAAATCTTCTGGCTAAGGGATAAAACCCTGTCTCTGAATGAGAAATCCTTTGCTGTAGAAGCGCTACAGGGAATCAAATAAAATGATAAAGGCGCGTCTAAATCTCTAAAAAAGACGCCAGAAACTGCTCAAAGAAATTTTGCAGCCCTGATTTTGGGATTGTT
This sequence comes from Phormidesmis priestleyi, assembly GCA_003242115.1. Taxonomy (GTDB): domain Bacteria; phylum Cyanobacteriota; class Cyanobacteriia; order Phormidesmidales; family Phormidesmidaceae; genus Phormidesmis; species Phormidesmis priestleyi_A. The sequence goes on along the minus strand of QBMP01000183.1, from coordinate 8,887 downwards.
TGCAATACTAGAGGGCGGACTCACGATTTGATCAAACGAACCCTAACTTTATGTACATTGTTGAATTTACGCTAAAGCATACGGCGATGCCGCTAACGGTGCAAAAAAAGGATAAGGAGAGCGCTGAAGCCACCTATAAAGAAGGCTTGGCGGCGCTTACCTCTGGCAACCCGATTATGCTAGAAGCAGCTTGTGACAAGATGACGGATAAAAAAATCGCGATCGCCGTCAGCGAACTTGCCGCTGTGCAGATGTATGAAAAATCTGGCAGTGCGGGCGCTTCTGGCAGGGCTCCCGGATTTTTCGCACTCACAGGCGGCGATGTGTAGCTGGCATGACAAGTGCGGAAAATAGCCAGCAGGCGGCAGCAAATCACGCAGGCGGCAGCGA
>QBMP01000183.1:0-8487 GCA_003242115.1 Phormidesmis priestleyi | reverse complement strand
GTTACAGACGTCAGCTTTCACTGGCCTAACGGCATCGCCGTCCTGCAAGGCTGCTCACTGACGGTCGCGCCAGGAGAATTTTGTATGCTGCTGGGCAATAATGGCAGCGGCAAATCTACTCTTTTACGATTGCTCGCAGGCTTACTCACGCGCCAGAGCGGCCAAATAGAAACCCAAGGCCCCGTCGGCTTCGTCTTTCAAAACCCCGATCATCAGCTGGTGATGCCAACCGTTGGCGCAGACGTTGCTTTTGGCCTTGTCAAAGAAAATTTGAGCTTGAGTCAAGTCCGTCAGCGAGTCAGTGAAGCGCTAACCGCTGTGAATTTGCAGCACTTGCAGCGGCGCGCTATCTACGCGCTTAGCGGCGGCCAAAAGCAGCGCGTGGCTATAGCCGGAGCCATTGCCCAGCACTGCCAGGTGCTGCTCTTAGATGAACCGACCGCGCTGCTCGATCCGGATAGTCAAATCGACTTAGTGCGGCAGGTGCAGGCATTGGTCAAAAGTCGGGGACTGACCGCCCTGTGGGTAACGCATCGACTAGCGGAGTTGGATTATTGCGATCGCGCCTTCCTACTCGAAAATGGAGCCGTCAGCGATAGTGGTGATCCAGAGCGCCTTAAGCAAAAGCTAAAAGGCAGCTAAAAGACAGGCTAAAACCCGCTTACTCATAAAGATCGCTATAAAAATCGCTTACCATTAAAGGCATCACCGCTACGGCTGCTTTTCCATGTCCACTCACCCCTGTCAGGCGATTCTGCTGGTAGATGGATACAACATCATCGGCGCATGGAGCACGCTAGCCACCCTCAAGCAGGCGCAAGGGCTAGACGCGGCGCGAGAAGCTTTGATCACCACATTGGCTAACTACAGCGCCTACAAAGGCTACGAAACCTGGGCCGTCTTTGACGCTTACGAGCAGCGCACCCCACCGTCGCAAGCAGCGATTACCCCGCACCTGTCGGTTCACTACACGGGCTTTGGCCAAACCGCCGACAGCTACATCGAAAGAGCCTGCGCCAAATTTCGCCATGACGCCCGCAAATTTACACAGCGGCTGATCGTTGCAACTTCAGATGCTGTGCACCGCCAAACGGTAATAGGCTATGGAGCCGAAGGCATATCAGCCCTGCACTTAGAAGGCGAAATCGATAGCATCGCGCAGCAGGTGAAGCGCCGCCAAAAGCCTCAGAAGCAACGCTTAGGACGGGTGCCCATTAGCCAAAACCCTGACATTCAAGCGCGGCTAGCCAAAATGCGCCTGGGCGAAATTGAGTGACATCTGATTGGCATCTGACTGGCATCTGACTGGCACTGCCTGAAAAAAAATCTTGCCAAACGGTCACTAGCATATGTACTATGAAGTTCCCATTCCTCAGTAGCTCAGTGGTAGAGCGGTCGACTGTTAATCGATTGGTCGTAGGTTCGAATCCTACCTGGGGAGTTTCAAGATTTGCGTGCAGCTAAACGGCTCTATTCCGCCAGAGCAGTTATAGAGCGAAATTGACTATATTCTTTAACGTCTTAAGCTACTGTTGAAAAATGTCGTAAGATATTAACTTTTATTGCGTATCGTTAAGGCATAATTACATAGACGCATTTGCCTATCGGATGCTTTTGGGCATCAGAGAGTCTTTTGAAGCCGAGTTTTTGAGCGATCGCCCCCAACTAGCGACCCTTGCAAAAGCGACTCTTGAGTGAGTAAAAATACCTCTTCTTATTGACTCGGATGGTAGGCTTGAGAGCATATAACCTTACCCTTTTTAATATGCCTCGTATACTTGTCATTGACGATGATCCAGCTATTGTAGAGCTTGTCTCCATTAACCTTGAAATGGCTGGTTACGACATCAGTCAAGCCGATGATGGAATTAAGGGTCAGGCGCTAGCTGTACAGATCGTGCCTGATTTGATCATGCTCGATTTGATGCTGCCCAAAGTCGATGGGTTTACGGTGTGTCAGCGCCTCCGACGAGATGATCGCACCGCTGACATTCCGGTGCTGATGCTAAGCGCACTTAGCGAAACCAAAAACAAGGTAGATGGGTTCAACGCGGGCGCAGATGACTACCTCACCAAGCCTTTTGAGCTAGAGGAAATGCTGGCAAGAGTGCGCGCCTTGCTCAGACGCACTGACCGGATTCCGCAAGCGGCTAAGCACAGCGAAATCTTGAGCTATGGCCCGCTGACGCTGGTGACAGAAAGATTTGAAGCGATCTGGCTAGACCAAACGGTGAAGCTAACTCATTTGGAGTTCGAGCTTTTGCACTGCTTGCTTCAGCGCCACGGGCAAACCGTTTCGCCCAGCGAGATTCTCAAAGAAGTGTGGGGCTACGATCCCAATGATGATATTGAAACTATTCGCGTGCATATTCGGCATTTGCGCACTAAGCTAGAGCCTGATCCGCGCCATCCGCAGTATATTAAAACTGTCTATGGGGCGGGCTACTGCCTGGAGTTGCCCAGTCAAGCCGATCTGCGTCCAGAAAGAGTCGCCAGCTAGTCGTCGCTTTTCTAGTTTTTTCTTTCAAAAAGAATGTTTGGAACCTATCAGCACAGTGAGCTAAGAATAGAGCTAAAAGTTAGCGCCGAGCGGATTGGTCAAAGCCTGACTGAACCAAGCCATTTAAAGCAGTGGCTGTGGCCGCAGCGAGTGATTTTTCTTGATGGCAATGGCGAACAGTCTTTTAGCAGCACAACCGCAACCAAGCTAGCGATTGGGCAAGTGTTTGAGAGCTATGTGGGCCTAGCAAACGTAGAGCACAAAGTAGAGCAGCTCACACCGTTTGCGGTGCGTTTCTTGCTTAGCGGTAGCATTGATGGCTTTCATGAATGGCAGTGGGGCGAGGGCTGGGTGCAGTCGCGCTTAGAAGGCGTGTCTTTGCTGCCGCTGAATTTGGGTCAGACGTCTGGGCTACTACGCCTGAAGCGCTATTTGCAGCCGTGAAGATTGCAGCCCTGAATAAATTAGCTGAATGTAGCTGAACCTAGCTAGTGAGGATTCAGGTTAGGCTTCGGGGCGCTGAATAACGGTTTCGTTGAGGCGGCGATTGCTTTGTGGATCGATGCTGATTAGCCGAATGTAGTGGTTTGGAAACTGGGTGCGGCAGGCTTGTAGCTGGCTGGTGGCTTCGGCGGTGCGGTTAGGGTCAAAGGTGCCGTAGCTTTGCCATGAGTTCACTCTAAAGCGCCGCTGATCGACATGCTCGATGCCGAGGCGATTGCCTTGGGCGAGAATGCTGCGCAGATGTGGGTTTGCCGATTCACCGGAACCATTTTCTAGCTGCGCGTCCTTTTTCCCGAGCCTATAGGGCTTGAGAAAATTGGCTTCGGGCGGTGTGAGTAAGGCCGGATCGCGACGGCGAGTTGAGGGAGGTGCCGGGTACGCTGACTGATACAGCGTTGAGCCGCTAGGGGTGACGGCCTGGTTGTATTCGCTGACGAGGCTCATTGTGCGGACTCGCGCTTGTTCGTAGACGAGGGTTTCGCCGATGGTGATCAGGTTATTTAGCTGAAAGTGAGGGCGGGTAAAGCTAGGTAGTTTGAGGCTGTTGACCACGCTACTGGCGATATTATCGATGCCGACTGAGTGGATGAACTGGGTGATTTGTTCGTCGTAGAGCTGCGATCGCACCGCCCCAAAAAAATCAATTGCCTGATCTTGAAAGCGATTTACCAATGCCTCGATATCTTCACTAGCAAGGCCATCACCGGCAAACATACCACCGACAATGCCGAGCCTATCTGCGTGGCTAGGCTCCCAATAAAACTTCTGCATTCGCCCATCGCGAATCAAGGGCGCATAGAGCGTTGCGAAATCATTGCCGGTCGCAATAATCGGAATGCGCGGCAGGGCTTTTTCGTCGTAGCTGCCCGGAAGCTGCACGTTGGTGGGGTTATCGGCAATATTCATCAGCGTGTTGTTTACAAGCTGCGTATTGACCGTGTATTGCGTCATCCGATCAAAGCGACCGGCCCCGGCGTCGAGATCATTGATCATCAGCACCGCCATTCGGCCCCGCACTCGCACAAGCTCCGCCGCTTCTCGGTAGCGCAAGCGAATTAACCGAGCCGGATCGCCTGCATCGGGGCTTTCTAACTCACCGCCGGAGATGTAAACAACTTCCACGCCCATCTGCTCAAAAACCAGCTCACACTGAAAGGTTTTGCCTTCACCCTTGCGGCCATGAATGCCTAAAATCAATGGCACTTTGACTTGAGGAAGATCTAGATAGTTTTTGGTGATATGAACCGCTAGCTTATTGAGAAAGCTCGGCGAAATATAATAGGTCATTAAAAATAGGGAGCAGCACCCTTTATTATCTCACTGACATGGCCGCCTCCCAAATAAACCAATCTTGGCACGTTTGATTCCCTAGATTCACACAGCAAAAGTGACAGATAAGCGGGCCAGTCTAATTAAGCTTCACAGGAAACAGCATTGCTGCATTGGCCCCCCAACCCCCGATTTCGGGGGAGCATCGCCGGTTCAGAATGTCTAGATCGCTTGGCCAGAGAGGTTTTAATCATCTTGCCTCAGAGCCCCGGATTCGGGGACGGGGGCTTTGCGAGGCATAAACAGCATCTTATAGATAATTAGGCCGACCTACTTAACTTCTGTCAATAAGGGGGCTTGTTCCGCAAAATTGACAGGTAATATGGGAGTTGAGGATGTTATTCAGCAGATCTGCTGTTGAATATATAGTTAGCTCTCAATCGCACTAACCGGAGTTCAAATGAATTTCACTGATCGGATACGTCCAACAGACAAAGGAATCACCACATATCTTGATGAGTTGGAGAATCTTGACTATCAAATCCCAACTTTTCAAAGAGATGTTGTTTGGGAAAAGGAAAATGTTAAGAAATTATGGGATAGCATCTATAAATTTTATCCACTCGGGAGCATCTTGGTGTGGAAAACGGATATCAAACTTCAAAATCATCGCAAAATAGGTGGACACATAATATCTGAGGGCACATTCAATAGAAGCGAGTATCAGTACATCCTTGACGGACAACAAAGAACCACGTCATTGCTAACATCACTGTATGGAGGCTGCATTGAAGGCAGAGAAGGATTTGATCCGTCACTGTATATTGACTTAACAATTCTAGATGAAACTGAAACTGATGATGAAAGTTATAAAAATCGTTTTTTATATTGGGAAGAAATCGATGATAAGGGCGGCGAATATCAAAGAAACTCAGGAAGAAAGAAGAAATATGATTCTGGTTTAATCGTTAAGCTATTAGACATAAAAAATATTTTCGGATCAGTAGAGGGCGCTTTAGTTCGAGGCGAGTATGATGACTTTAAGGATTATGATCATCCTATCAGAGAGCAGTTAAGAAGGCTCAAACAAGTTCTTGATAATTACAGGCTTTCATTTATAGAACTAAAGGGGATTCAGGTTTCTGAAGTATGCCAAATTTTTGAGAGAATTAATCAAGCGGGAAAACCACTAGATATATTCGACATAGTGGTTGCTAAAACCTTTAGAACAGTTTCTAACGAAGCACCGGGGTTTTACCTCAGAGATTATATTGATAGCTTCCGAAATATAAATAATAGTAAGTTCCTGCAAATTGGAGACTTTGACTACCTTCAGATTATTGCTATTCTGATTCGAGAAAATATCGAAAACTCTGGCATATGGAACATAACTCCCCGCTACCTAAATGACATAAAAGCAGAGCAAATAGAAACGGTATGGGAGTCTGCGAAAAAAGCAATAAATAAGACATTTGATTTTTTCGAAAATACTCTCAATATAAAAGGGCCTCAACTAATCCCATACAGATATTTTTATCTGACAATTTCTTCGTACTTCTTTAACAATAATGACCCGGACTACAACTTTCTAAAAAAATATTTCTGGTTTTACAGCTTTCATAATGATGACTTATTGAGTAATACTGTTGCTGTAAATGCACATATAGAGTTTCTTTCAAAGCAAAAGAAAGATGAGACACCAAGCTTTCCTCGATTCTTTATAGACAGAGAGACTTTGCGTAATTCATCTTATAGTTCAAAGGGACGTCTATCTAGAGCAATTCTTTCTTTATACGCTAGCAAACAGCCAAAAGATTGGAAGTTTACTGATCGAAATGTAATTGTAGATAATTTTTTCTTTTCAACGGACAAGCCTAACCTTCATCATATTTTCCCAACGAATTTTATTACGCAGAATCCAGGAGAAAATGACCTGGATAAGAACAGCTTGATGAATATTGCCTTCCTTACACAGATCACCAATCTAGAAATTAGCGACAAAAACCCTCTTAAATATATTCGTGGTTATGATGCTAACGATAAATTTGAAGGTGTCATTAAGTCACACATTCTTCCAACCCAACTATTAGATTGGGCGAGGTTGGAAACAATGCCCTCTGATGCGCTGGATCAATTCATTGAAAGCAGAGTTGAGTCGATCATTAACGAGTTAAAAAATATTTTAGCCGGGGTGAATTTTGATGTTATTGATACAAAACAGAAGAACTAACAATCGGCTGCACCGGATAATTTTTCGCCGTCACCTTTTGTGCAAAAATACGCACAAAAGCCGCCATCAAAAAATTGCTCGGTGAGCCGGGCATGATACAGCTTGTTGGTGTCTTTAGTTTTTCGCCACCCTGATTTAGGGCCGCTGAAAGCCTTATCACACCGTTCCAATTTGGCCTCATTTTAGGGGGTGGCGAAAACTTTCAGACACTAACGGTACTCTATTTCATGGCGCGTCCCTAAGGGGACATAGCTGTTTGATTTTGGGGTCTGGGCAGGATAATCGACCGATTCATGTAGTATGTGCCCTAAAGGACGAATGTTTAGCTATCATTACTCCATATATTCCTGACCCAGTTCATTGAATTAGTAACGAGAAAATCTGTCAAATCAGATTTCTCTGGAATTCAGCTTGTTAAACTGACGTTCTTCTAAAAGCCATGCCTCTTACTGAATTATTTCCCGTAGTCAATCAGCTTTCCCCTCAGGATAAGCTACGCCTTATTCATTTCCTCTTACTTGCAGTTGCTAAAGAGGAAGGTTATGAACTACAAACAACAGAGACTCAGACTCAAGAAAACTTATTATTGAAACAGTTAGAATCTACTGAGGCGGTTGTATGGTCGCCCTATGATGCTCCTAGAGCCGCTCAAACTCTCTCAGAACTTTTAATGGCAGCAAGGCAAGAGGGCCATGCTTAACGGTCAGCGATTTCCTTTCATTGAGCGCCCTAACAACAGTGCAGGGATGTCCAATGTAATGCCTTATTTGCCAGTAACGCTGATCCACCGAGATCGCTCTTTAGAGATGATGGCTTTGCTGGACACTGGTGCAAGCGTCAACGTACTGCCTTATGAAGTTGGCTTGCAGTTAGGAGCAGTCTGGGAAGATCAAACGGTACCCATTTAGTTGAGCGGTAACTTGGCTCAGAGGGAAGCGCGAGGGTTGGTGCTATCAGCTACCATTTCTGAATTTTCCTCTGTTTTGCTTGCATTTGCGTGGACACAATCACGAGAAGTGCCGTTAATCCTGGGTCACATGAATTTCTTTGCAGAATTTGATGTGTGTTTCTATCGTGCTGACTTTGCTTTCGAGTTGCGTCCGAGGGCAAAATAGCTGCACCCATACAGTCAGCAGCCTAACACTGCGTTGGTGCGGGCAGAACAGATGTTATCTGTGGGAGTTTGAGCTTGTCTGCCGCCGCACAACTTCACCGTTAGATAGCCTCAATTGGGGTCAGGGAACAAATTAACTTTGTTAAATCTCAAGAGAGTATAAAAAATCATCTGAAGATTGCCTTGCGGCTTGTATTAACACTGCCCAGAATCATTCCGATCCGGCTGAATTGATGAACCCAAATCGATGAACGGCTTTGTGTCCAATTCCCATCTACCTTACCTGGGCTTACAGTACCGCAGCTAGATCAGCCGCTATCTTTCGCCTGTTGAGTGCGTTCTTCTATCTCATCGAGTGCCTGTACGACTAAACTTTTGGCTTGGAGTTTCCAGCCGCGTTTTTGAATGAGGATGGCAGCAGCGCCGCCGACTAGGGTGGCGACAAAATCTATTGGCTGTGTAAAGGAAATGCCGAATAGCAAGCCTAAGCCTGCAATCCCCCAAAAGGGTAAGGATACGGCTTGGCGCTGCTCTAGCAAAATTTCATCGAAAAAGTTGCGCGGCAAGTCAGTTTCTAGCTCTTGCTTGACCTGTTTTTGCTGCGTGGGTGATACCGAGAGCGCTATCTTTTGTCGCAGCTTTTCAAGTTTGCGCGCGTCGGTGCTGTATTCAGCTAGCTGGTCTTCAGCCAGCATCACTAGGCGCTCTGTCTGAGACCTTACCGGGTGACAAGGAACTTCAATATCATATATAGCGAGGAGTTGAGAGAATAAAAGGGCAAAAGAATAGGAAGGGAATTTCGTCCCTTCCCAAAATATATGTTGCCTCCAGTATACCAAACCATCTTTCGCAAACATCTGACGGAATCTC
>QBMP01000182.1:9292-15925 GCA_003242115.1 Phormidesmis priestleyi | reverse complement strand
TCCCATCCACATCAGGCCATTATGCTTGCCCTGGCCGACCACGCTTACGAAGACGGTACTGGCATCCGCCCCTCTATCAAACGGATTGCCTGGAAAACAGGATATTCTGAGCGCTCGGTGCAGAGCATTATGAGCCAGCTTAGAGAGCTGGGCCTGTTAGTCGTTGTTGCGCCCGCGACGCACAATACGCCAAACGAGTACAGATTCAATTGGGCAGCAGTAACGCTCAAGCCTTCTTTCGACGAGTACATGGATGTGGCTAAAGGGCGCAAGAATAGGGGTGCAATTTCTGCACCCCTATTAAACAGCTCCGATAGGGGTGCAATTTCCGTAGAGGGGTGCAATTCTGGTGCAAGAGGGGTGCAGTTCCCGTGCAATAGGGGTGCAGTTTCGGGGCAACAGGGGTGCAGCCCAGCTCACCCGATCCGTCAAGAACCTCTAAGAGAACCGTCAAAAGAAACCAAAGAAGAAACCAAAAAAGAAATTTTTCAGTTTGGCGCGGTGCGCTATCAGCAGCCACCGGATGAAATTGACCTTGCCGAGCTGTGGTCTAGAAATCCTGGTATGGCTAAAGACCAGATTCGCTTTCTAGCACCTGGGCACAAACGCCCCGAAATGGTCGCGCATGGTTTTGGTCAATGGTGGGTTGGGCCAACGCTGAATGACTTTGACGAATTTCTGATCAAAGCCTGCCAGAAGCGAAAGCAGAAGCTGGAGCAGCCGGATAGTGTCGGCGATGCCAAGACGTTCATTAATAACATGCTCAAGAACGGCGACTGGGCTAACTTCTCACTGCGTTGCGATGAGGCAACGGAATTGCAAGATCGCGCTTCGGTGGCGCAAGTAGCAACTGCTGAGGCGCGATCTCCTAAACCTGCCGCTACCCCGGTGATTAGTGCTTTAGAGCGCACCGAGACAGAGCAGCGGGAAGCCGCTATCGGATTGCTCAAGTTCAAAATAAGTCGGGGAGAGATTGCTTGGGCCAAAAAGCTAGCGGACATGAAAGGGATTCTGTACTCAGAGATTGGCCTGACGGCTGATGGTGAAAAGCCAGACAAATTTTCCATTCCTGAAGCGTCCTAAGAGTGCAGGCCATCAACACATTTTCAGCGCCATTTGCAAATGGCTAACCCCGCCCGTTTGATCGATGAAGCCGAGCCAGCCAGTTCGGAGCGTCACCACATTGCTTATTTCTACCTCAGGAGACCCCATGAGAAAACTCAGACTTAATCCGCCTTCAGTAGGGGCGATCATCGCCCTTACTTTTCTCGCACTTCCACCATTGAACGCTGCTGGAATGCCGCTGAGCTGGCAGGTGGGCGAATGGCATACCGTCGAAAATACGGGATATTTACTGCCTTATTTACCAGCGCGCAGAATGATTGCCGCTGATAGTGCACTTGACGAGTTCGGTAATTTTGTCCCCGGCTGCTACGGCGTTGATCCAGCAACAGGCCAGCTAAATCGTGAACCTGCCGAGCGGAATCACGCCGAGAACGGAGATCTTTTTTGTGGCTGGGCCAACCGAACTTATCAGGCACACTTAGAGGCTGGACGATGAAGCTCCACTCGCTGGTAGCGGTACGACTCTGCTACCAGCCGCGAACCCTGGGCGTCGAGCTGTCGGAATCGAGATCGAAGAGAAATATTGCGAAATGGCCGCACGACGGTTTGATCAACAGATTCTACCTTTGGGATTAAGAGCATGAGCGACTTACAGCAAACTATTTTTGGCCAGTCTGAAGCTGTCGGATCTCGACACCACCGCATGGTGGGCGATTACTATCCCACGCCGGAAGGCGTGACGAGATCGCTGCTCAATAGAGTCCCTATCACCGGCACCGTTTTCGAGTGTTGTGCGGGACATGGTGCGATCTCAGACATTTTGGAATTGACTGACTCCACAGAACGACTTGTTCTTCAGAGCGATTTGAGCTGGCCTAGCCCAAACGGGGAGTTACGGGACGCAACAGAGCAGAGGTTCTGGGAGTCTTGGGCGACTCTTGAGGCTGGCGGCAGCCCAATCGATTGGACAGTGACAAACCCGCCTTTTTGCGAAGCCGAACAGATATTGCCGCTGGCCTGGGAGTATTCACGGCAAGGCTGCGCATTTCTGCTGCGGTTGAGCTACCTGGAGCCGACAGCAGGACGGGCCGATTGGCTGAACGAAATGGCTGATCATCTACGGTATCTAATCACGCTTAACCCAAGGCCAAAATTTCGGCGGGATACGAAGAAAACAGATAGCGTCACGGCAGCGTGGCTTGTCTGGGAGAAAGGCTGGAGCTGGCAGGAGAAAGGAATTCAATTGCCCTTTTCCTTTGTATCGGGCTGGTAGCGATTTTCGCATTCTAGAAAGTCGGACGAGCGTTGCTAATGGGTGGCTGCTGAAGCATTTATTCCAACTAGCAACGGCGACGAAGAGATCCATCTAAATAGCCAAATGGTAGCCGATGGGATGGCTTACGTTTATCCCCAGTACGTGGGTAGCTGCCCAAACAGTTCGGTGATTGAAACCGCTGAAGGAATAGCTAGACGCGAGGCGATCAGGGTATGGGCTGACCCAAATGCGCAAAAGCCGTGGGATTACCGTCAACGATAGATTCCAGCAACGGTAAAGGAGATCAGAGGCTGCTATTGTGTTCCTATTAAAAAATGTGTACAATTATTATTTTGTACACAAAATCGTGAACGAACCCTCGTTTCTCCAATTTGAACTCAACCGGCTTTTGCAGCTAGAGCGCGATATCCGTGCTTCTGGCCCTGTTGCCGAAGCGGGCTGGGCCATTGATACCTCTGGTGGGAAATTCGCTCGTGCCCGCCCGCCAAGAGTAAAAGGAAACGCGATCGGTAAAACGATTGCTCTGAGCAAAGTCAGCGGTATTGAGCATCGTGATTGGCAGTTGAAGATACAGCGGCGCAATGCTTTGCAGGAAATAGCCAGACGTGCGATCTCCATCCAGGCCATGATTGATAACCCTATCTGGCAACCGGAGGGCCTCAACAGCTCTAGCCCTCATTGAACGATTTCTCATGGCCAATAGCAAATGTCGTAGAAGCGTCCATCTTTAAAGGCGCATCTATAATTTTGAAAAGCTCTATGTGCAGAATAAAAATATGGGTAAGCTACCCCGCTTCAAGCTGTCGGAGAAGCCGTTGCTCCAGATGATAGAAGCTATCAATATCTGCTTGGCCTATGCCTTTAGCGGCAACAATCGTACTAACGCCTTGGTTTTGGTTCAGATTGATTCGCTACCATAGCCATGAGCGATGTTGACCACGCTAGAGAAAGGAAGCTATGAGCAAATTTCTTAAGGATACGATTAACGAATGTCTTCAGGACTTAGTTGCGGTGAGTCAAATGAAGGAGTTCGCATGGGGCATCGCTTGTGGCTTTTGTTCAGCGATCGCACTCGTAGCAGTAGTTTACTTTTCGATGGTTTGTAATCGGCCTGAGCCGAATTTGCTAAAAACAATACCGGCTCAGGAAAGGGTCAAATTGCTTTAGCACGGCAGGCTCGGTTTCTAAGGTGTAGCATAACCAGCTTGCTTAAACGTAGTCTGACTTTAGTTTGACACTGCTTTGAAAATGAAGCTCAAGAGCGAACCAATAAACCAATAAACCAATAAACGTTTATTGGTTCGCTAATCATGGCTCACTAATAATTCTTTGATGAAAGTTCAGCATATTAAATCATCTTCAGTAACTCCCTCTGGTAGACCGTAGCGCTCTGTCAGAAATTCTCTAAGCTGAGCAGCCACCTTCTCTCCTTGGAACTTTGACTGTGACTGCCAGTGTGCCCTTACGACTAGAGGAACTCTAAACCCGCCGACATTAACCGGCTTCATCTGTTCATGAGAATATTGGTTTATTGGTTTATTGGTTCTATGGTCGGCCACAGCTAAGACTTTTTCCGTGGACTTGCTAGTCGGTAAAGCGCCTGTCTCCTCCACAACTTCAGATGTCTTATCCGCAGGTTTCCTTAGCCCGTTATCAGAGAATCGTCCCATGACTCACACTTGGTTTATTGGTTTACTAAACCATTTTACTGGTTTACTGGTTAAGTAAAACTTAGTTGATAACGCCAGCCATCTCAACAAAAGCAGCTTCGTAATCTCGCCAAGGAAGCTTATATCCTCCGGCTAACTGCATAAGTGTCGAGCCAGCTAAGCTAGCATGGTTGATCCCTTCGCTGCGGCGAATAGTCTTTTTGAGAACAAGATAGCCGTCTTTTGCGAGGTCTTCTGCCAGCTCTTTGCCTGTGGTGTTATAACCGGGAACATCTGCGATCAAAATTCGATATTCTCCGCCATGACGGTTAATTGCGTCAGCAGTTTCGACAGCGGAACGAGCACTATTGATATCGGGCTTAGTCGGAATCACGACTAGATCGCAATCTTCAGCAAAGTCTTTCAGATCATCGTCCGTTCGACTTGCCTGGGAGTCGATGACTACATAGTCAGCTCCATCTACGGCCTTGCTCATAGAACGGAAACTAGCGATTCTAAAAGGGACAGTGAATTTATCATTGCCCTGCGCCCGCTCAGCCCAATTACTAGCCGTGCGGTTATTATCGTCGTCAATTAAGGTCACTGCTAGCTTTTGCAAGCTCAGCCAGTAAGCATAATGAATGGCGCTTGTGGTCTTAGCCACCCCTCCTTTTTTTGAAACAAAACTAACGGTTTTCATTTGAATCTCTTTAGCGAATTGTATAACCAATAAACCATATCATAAAACCAATAAACCAGTAAACCATATCATAAAACCAATAAACCAATACTAAAACTAGCTAGCCAATAAAATGGACTGAGCTAGCCGAAGATCCCCTGAATCTCATGTGTTTCTTCGGCACACCAATAAACCAGTGCTAATAAACCAGTGCTAATAGACCAATAGACCAGTACCAATAAACCAATAAACCAATATTTGAATCTAGCCAACTAAAAAATAGAATGAGTTGCCTTCTTTCCCTTAAACTCTTTTAGTCCGGGTCAAGTCTAAGCAACGGTTAGGGCATTTTAGGTTTGGTTCATTGCGTATTTTCCATGCCCGTTGCCCAAATTTTCGAGTGGCCGCACCCCCAAATTGATGAAGACTGGAATAGCGGTGAGCAGCGATGGCGAGAGATCACGCCGTTAGCTTATCAAGAACTAAGAACTACCGTTCCCTTGCGGCAGGAAGCACAGAACGCTTTTATGCAGGCTGAGCCGGTCGATATTCTCGCGGACGGGGAATGCCTGTATGTTTGCTGCAAGCGAGAGTTCGGACGTTATTTTGCTCGGTTGCTGCCGGGTAACGACTGGTGGAAGCGCGATTATCTGCCGGTGCCTGAAGTCAGGAGCTTTCTTTAGAGCGCAAGATCAGCTTGAATTATTGTCAACAGTAATGGTCTAGAATTGTTGCTGAGTTTTATCTATTATTCCAACTCACCCTTATTTTATATATGAAACAGACCGTTTTATCCCAACTGCAATCAGTAGAAGCAGAACTGGCGTTGCAAGAAAGTCAGCTAGGTGAGCAGCTAGCGGCAGTGCAAGAGAAACTGAGCGGTATTCGAGCGGTTCTGCCGATGTTTTCAGGGGCTGAAGATATGGTTGTGAATGGGTCTGCTGCGCCGAAAGCTGTCAAGACGGCTGACGAACCAGTAGCTACCGCGCCCGCTGTAGAAGCAGAAGCAGCAAAGGCACCGAAGACTAAAAAGTCAAAAGCGATCGCCGTGAAGCAGACGACCCAGAAAAAGCCAGCAGTGAAGAAATCTGCGGCAAAGACGGACGGACGGACTGCGAGTTGGCAGAAGTATACTCGCCCCGGTGTGAAGAACGAATCAATTCCTGATGCGGTGCGATTGATCCTAGCAACGCAGCCGGAGAGGGAGTTCAAGATAGTGGAGGTGATGGCGGCTTTGTTTAAAGAAGAGATGCCGAGAGCGCAGTATCTCAAAGCGCGTAATCGGATTTCAAATGTGTTGTCAGGAGGCGTCCGGGCAGGCGATTGGTACAAAGGCGAGCAGGTGCGCGGCACTTACCGGATGACCAAGGGCTGATTCGTTCGATCTGCAAGCTGTGGGATCGTTTCTGATGGTCAGCGCCAGAAAGGTATGCCTAAATAATCAACTAGCGTTGCTCATACAGGGCCAGCGTGTTTTTTAGCTGGCCTCTGTATAAGTCTGAGACTACTTGGGGCGACTCTATAACGCAGCGGTCGCCGTACCGAGAGATGCGCTGAAGGAACCAGAGCAGGTTAGTGACGCGCTGCGTAACCCTTGTCCAGCTTTGGCCTATTCTCCGTCCGTCGCAGGGCGGAAGCCACGCTTCGCCAAGACCGCACTGGCGCTCGGCGCATGAAAGGCGTGTTCCAGTTGGGCCAAGAGAAAAGAACGAGCGTAAGTTTATCAGGATCAGGTCAACGTGGGTGAATTCTGACAACTGAACTACTTATACTATCTTAATAGCGTAAGTAGTTATGTATGATGGAGAACAAGGATATTGAGCGTAAAGCCATGCAAGTGACAGAAGGCATACGAGTCGCTGATTTTAAGCAATATTGCCAAGGGCTGCGGCTGTCCAAGGCGTTAGAACAGCGAGTGGCGTTGTTTTTAGCGAAGCTGAGCGGCGCTGCGAGTGCTGAAGAGG
>QBMP01000182.1:6050-9273 GCA_003242115.1 Phormidesmis priestleyi | reverse complement strand
CAGCGAGTGGCGTTGTTTTTAGCGAAGCTGAGCGGCGCTGCGAGTGCTGAAGAGGTGAAATCTGTGTGCCTCGAAGAGAAGTCATTGTTTGAGTCGCAGTACCGAAACGATAATACGAGGGCTGCGCATATGACGCGGTATCGGAAAGCGATCGCGTCGATGAGTGCAGCCTTGCCATTTCCAGCAGCGGTGATCTATGAGCAGGAGACAGAATCGGGAACTGTTCGCCAGCATTTGGCGCTGAAGTGGATGAACTACGGCAGCGACTTCCACGCGGCGCGGCAGGCCCCGACGGTGGCAAAGACGAAAGCGCAGCGACGGCAGCGAGTCGCGTTTGATCCGTACCCAGTGATAGAGTGTGCGATCGCCGCGTTGTCTTCCGAGGATTACCGGGAAGTGGCTGCTGCGATCATCCTCCTGACCGGACGCCGACCGACGGAAATTTTGAAGTCTGGCGACTTCACTCAGGTGAATCGGTATCAGGTTGAGTTCAGTGGCCAGCTCAAGAGCCGGGGGAACACAGAGTCATACCCAATTTATTGCCTGTGCCGGTCGCACTTGCTGATTGATGCGTTTACTCGGTTTCGGCGCACGGCGAATATAAAGGCGCTTCAGGATGAAGCGAACACCGCCGTCGATAGCCGCTTGAATGCCACTATTAACCAAGCGGTGCGGGAAATCTTTGGAGCAGTCCTCTCCTCCCCCCTGGGTGATAGCCAGCTCAGCGCGACTAACCTTAGAGCTGCCTACGTCAATATTGCCTATCACCTGTTCGGTGTCCCAGCGGAATCCATCGGCTCGTTTGCCGAAGACTTTCTAGGTCATCAGAATGCAGGCAGCGCGGCTAGTTACGAAGACTACTATTGCGTTGGTGCCGATGGTAAAGCGCTAGAGATTGGCGTTTTGCGCCAAGAGTTAGAAGCGAAGCCCAAACAACCGAAAGCCGAAAAACGCACGACTATCCATGTTGATGGCCTTCTAAAAGAACGCTTTGAGGCGTTTGGCAGTGGTACTCACAAGGAGAAGATAACTCAGCTACTGGACGCGGCTGAGCGTAACCGTAGCCTAGAACGTCAGCTACACAGCTCAAATCAGCGTCTAGCGTTAGCGCGTCAGCATATTGAGCTGTTGAAAGCAAAGCGGGTAGAAACAGCGATGGCGCAGCCTTCCCAGGAAATCGCGCCCCAGTCAAAGCCCGCGCCACAATCTGAGCCAGCCCATACGCCTATCCCGGACGATTGGCGCGAGATGAGTAATGCTGATCTGAACGGCTCACACATTCCCGGCAGCGCGGATGAGAAGATTCGCCGATCCATAGAAGCCGTTCAGGAATTTAATGCAGGCTTAGATAAAGAAGATCAGTGGTCAATCACGCCGACCGTTTTGCAAAAGCTGTCTGGCTCGAACGCCAATCGGGTCAAGGACTATCTATCCCGACACCGAGAGATCGCCGAAATGCTAAAGCAGTACAACAGTGACTTTAGCTATCATCAGAATCGCTATCGGGGCGACCCGCGTGAGGCGATGCGATGGGCTTTGGCCTACGGTGAGTATGAATGGTAATTTTGTTCTATGGGGTGCGATCTCTATCCTAAATCTGGCCTTGGCTTTTTGCAAAACAAACAGCCGCGACTAAAAGGACGAAGAAAAGAAAGCCGCCGAGCACGTCATGCCCATTGGCGACCCCGGCTGCATCGGCACCCCGACACCCGACAGTGAACATCGCATCAAGTGGGTCAATGCCTTGGTTTTCCCAGTATTCAGCGCAGGTCATGTTGTTCTTGTCTTTATCATCATCGTTTAGGGTGCCCGGATGATTTCAAAAATGGAAGCGATCGCGTTTTCTGCTGTGCCAATTCATCTTATTGCGATCGCCTGTGGGGGCAGCTGAGGGGTGCGCGGGCCTGGATGAGTGGTGAGGATGGAAAGCATTGTCAGAGTGTGGTTACAGCGGACGGTTTCAGCTTGGTGATAGGGTGCTGCTTGAGAGTATCCTGTCGTGCCAGTAGGCTTTTTCGTTAGAGCGATGGCGTAGTCTTCTAAGAGAATCGTGCCTTTGCTGTTTGGTGATAGGTTTCATTTCAATCACCAAACCCGATATTAATAACGTTCTAGTAGGCGTGTTTTTTGGGGGATAAGGTTTTGTGTAGTGCGATCGCCCACAAGCCTGTCACCGCTATTACGCCGCCGTCGTCAATAGTGACTTGTAGATGCTGCCCCGCTTGAGCTATTGATGCAGCAGTGCGATGGCGCAGCCTTCCAAGGGAATCGCTGCTAGTCCTTGGCGATCGCCGCTGTGACTTGAGCTGACGGCGCGGACGGTTTTATCGAGATCACGCGCCCTATATCAAAAATCAGGTAAGATTCTTAGGCTGCGGTAAGAGGGGCTAATCAGGCTCTTGAGCTGTTACCGCTGAGCTACTGATGGTTGAGATATGAATAGCGACAGTCTATTTACGACCACCGTTGACCGGATGAGTTCGAGCGATTCCTCGGATACTCATCAGATAATTTCGTAGCTATTTCGGGCAATGAGTACCGCTCTCGAAGCGCGAAAAGCTGCTAAGATTCGCAATTGGGCACTTGATTTATCAGGGCGCAGTTAGTCTGGGTACGCTGTACAAAGCGTCTCTGCTTCGGTCGGATTTAGAGTTTGTTTATGGAATGGCAGCGGTGGCCCTGTATCCCTTTTAGTGATCGACAGCAGCTTCCGGCTTCTCCTGGCATATACGTGGTCGCCGATGAGAATCAGTTTGTCTGGTATGTCGGCCAAGCGAGTAACCTGCAAAATAGATGGCTTGGGAAGGGCCATCATCGCTATCCACAGATAATTCGCACGCATCGCAAGCTCAAGCATCGGATTTATTGGCAATCGGTTCCGACTCATCTACTTAACCAGCAAGAACGGTTCTACATCGACTTGCTCAAGCCTGAGTTGAATGGCGGTAAGGTCAAGACTTACTTACCGAAGCAGCCGCAGGTTGAGCGCGAGATTAAGCGGCTGTTCAAAACGCTCAATCGAACAACGTTGCTCTTTCCGCTGCTGCGCTCTGTGATCGCCGGGGCCTATCTAGATCAGGATGGGGTTCAGTGCGTGGTCACTATCATCTACATCAATGACTTTCGGCTTCTGGGTAAGTCTGTCAGGAAGCGATACTCGGCTCAAGTTAGACAGGCTTGGTGGGGACTTGATACTGACTGTGGCAAGCCGCAGGATCAATAC
>QBMP01000182.1:0-6040 GCA_003242115.1 Phormidesmis priestleyi | reverse complement strand
CATCAAATCATGTCCTATCACCTGCCCGATCAGCGGTTTGAGTTTGTCGAAAGCTCTGAGGTGCTACGACATCTAGAACAGCATCCCAGTACCTATGAGCGAGTCGTGGAAACAGCTCATCTATTTGGTTGCGAGGTACAGGCACTCAGAGACCTGAGCGTTTTAGATGAGGCTGCTTGGGAGGAGGAATACACCTTCCTTCGTGACAATAAAAAAACGCTCAAGGATATGGCCTATCTCAACCACATCAGGCCACTGCTATACCCTTTTGCTGACAGCGAGGTTAGGCCAGCTCGAACAGCTCCGTGATGCCATTCCGGTTGGTCAGCAGGTGACTGCTGTGACGCTGGAAAAGCCTAGCCCTAGTAACGGCAGCACCTACCTGAAGCGACCGGGCGCTGCTGTCGTTTTGCTAGCAATATGAGCGCGCGATCGCCTATAGCCGTTTGTACCAGGTGCGCAAGGCCAGCTCTACGATGTCTGCTGATTTGATAGATCGTTTGGCGTTGAGCAACGGCTCATAGTGTTCTTGGAATCGTGGCATACCACGCATCACACCCATGATGTTCGGGCGACTAGGGAAGCTCCATGACTCACTGATTCGATACGAGTGGCGACAATAAAGCAGGTGTCTGATCTGCTGCTGCTGAAGGTTGAAGTTCACCATCATCCTGATGACGTGCGGTCGATACTCTGGGTGGGGCAACCACAAGAAGTAGGCGATTGCCTGGTTACCCCCTCCTATTGGTCTTTCTTTCCTCAGCTCGCAGCAGGCTTTGGTCTTACCGCGTCCGTAGAAGATGCTGGTTGAAGTTACGATTTCTTTCATGCGAGTGTCGAAGCTGAGAAGCTGCTTCCTCATCTGCATCACCCAGTCGTACTCAGCATCTGAACTATGGCTGAGCCAGTTCAGCAGCTTGCGAGGCGCTTCTGGTAGGGAGATATCAGGCTGCGTGGCTGGTGGCGCTTTCGGTAGGCGTAGAGCGCTCAGCTTACTACCAGCTACATCACTCAGAACTAGGCTTAGTTGCCCGTTCTTTGATGTCTTAAGAGCGAAGGTAATCAGCTCTACTTTCAAAGTGCTGTATTGACAGTCGATGAGCGTATCGGCATGGAAGCTCGGTGCGATGGCCAATAGGCGTGGCTCACTGATAGCTGCTTTAAAGGGCAATGTTTCTGCTGCCTTGATCACGTTGTAATAACGCACCAACTGCTGGACGACGTAGCGATCTTCTGTGTTCTTTAGCTCTATGACGACGAGCTGGTTAGATTCATCAATTGCTAGGATGTCACAGAACTTGCCGCTGATTGAAAACTGACGACTGAGTGGCCGCAAGTTTAACAGCTTCGGTAGATTACGCCAGATGACTTCTTCGAGATCGGATTCTGTGCTGAACTGCCAGTTTTGACCGGCTTGGATAAAGGCCATGACGCTAGGGGAGTTAGACAAAGCTTAGTCTGCCCTGCTCGGCTGCGGCTAGGTCATATCAGAAGAATTACTGCGGTAGCCACTGCCCCCGTCAGACCGTCTCTATCTAGTATTTTTGCTTTTCAATACAATCGCTTCAGGTAGCGTCGGGTCATAGCAGCTCTCTCCCCAGTCATTCTTGACGCGCCCGTCTGGGTAGGTTCTGACGCAAGCAATGCCTGACAGGTAGCCAGGTCGAAATAGTTCATTAATGAACGGGAAGAACCCGACCAGCACAATAACGATAAGAATAGGTGCGATCTTCTTCCACCGAATCGTCATCGTGATCGCGCTCCGACTTTAGGCAATACATCGACTGGATTGCTCTGCGTGAAGGTATTGTTTGCCTTGTACAACAAGGGAGTCTGTTTCAGCTCATGGTAGGTAAGTGGCTTAATCTCGCGCCATTGGTGAGTGCCTTTGTCCCAGTCTTGGTCTTCGTAAATCATAAGCACATTAGACTTTGCCGGTTTTAGATTGCCCGCTTAGGCATTGTGAGTTGCAGATTCTCGCCATTCACAATGATTGCAGTGCCATTGGCTATTTGCCGCGTTTGCTATTGGCATCTCGCACTCAGGGCAGCGACCCGTAAACTGTGGATGCCAGTCTAAGATTGCTAGCTGCTCTACCGTGGTTAGCGTCGGAAAAGGCTGAGGTATCCAATCGCCTGCATAGTAACCGCCGCCGAGCGGCTGCTTGTTTTCTACGACATCTACTTCAGAAATCGCTGCAAAGTCTTCGCAGGTCAAGTTATCTGGCCCGCTAGGATTTACAGCGCATACCAGGAATGGACTCCGTAAAAAATATTGACAGCGATGGCACAGCTTTCCAATGGAATCGCGCTCTGGAATCTTAGGCATTAGCAGAAACGGTAGGTGCATTTTCTACGCGCTATCTTATTGCAACAGAGCATTAAATTGTAGAGCGACGGTGCAGTTTTTCAAGGGAATTGCTGCTAAGTAGGTGGATTTAATCATCTTTAAGAAGAGTTAAAAAATGGGTGAAGCTAAACGCAGAAAAAAACTAGATTCGACATGGGGAAAAGAATTGCGGCTCAGTCTTGAACCTGCCGATCATTCTCTTGTGCCCTCGATTGATGACAACATTCTTGAGATGTTTTCATTCCGTGGAATGCCGCCAAATGTGCAAGCAGTCAAACTTTCTAGCGGCGATGAATCCGAACTAGGGTATCTGCTTTACCACATTGCCGAGAATGATGGGACGGGCGTTGATGGATTTACGGGACGGCGACACAAAGAGCAGTTCAATATTGAGAGTAGGCTTTTGTTTGTCCGCAAGGATAACCGACCCAAGTGGCTGGATGCGGCGCTCAAACCAGGGAAACAAGGAGTCGCGCCAGCCAACCGCGCCGCCAGCGACTTGGCTGGTAAGCTGGCAAGGGAAAGTCTTAAGAAGAAAAGATGTAGGAGCGATCGCCTCTAAGTCTGTCACTGCCATAGCGCCGCCGTCGTCAATGGTGACTTGTAGATGCTGCCCCGCTTGAGCTATTGATGCAGCAGTGCGATGGCGCAGCCTTCCAAGGGAATCGCGGCTGTGACTTGGAGCTGACGGCAGAGTGTGAGTTGAGAGCGATCGTCTGTAGGGCCATTCTGATTGGCGATGCGATATCAGAAAATACCGGGTCTAGAAATTGCAGCCCTGCCACCGCAGCTACTGCCGTCAGATGCTGTTTGCCAGGGGAGGATGCAGGGGCCATCAAACCGATAGTGTGTAGGTTTGCTATCTGGGTTTAGACAGGTGTTGCCGGATGTGTTATTACAATCGGTTAGAAACTCAGATTTCAACTGAGTTATATTGCTATCAAAGAAGACGACGACTTCCGGCTCTCCCGTGTTTACGATGCGGCCATACTGTCCTTGCCAGAGGAAGTAGTAGTAGCCACCGCCCGAAGCCGCCGGTCTGCGCCATACGTCGAAAGCGATGCCGCTCATCTCACCTGAAGTCCAGAGAGAGAAGTTATCCGCCTGCATCACCTGCTGGTAGTTAGCTTCCTGAGCTGAGGTAGGCGTTGTTAGAACGGTAGGTAGAGAAAACAATCCGAGAATGCCTGTCAGAGCAGCGACAGGGAGAAGCTTGCTGAACATATGTTTAGAGCTGATGAGAAACGGGGAATTTATTATTTCTAAGTTTCCCCGGCGGCGACATTGCTCTCAGGCTGTTTGATGAAGAGATGATGAACAGAGATGAAGAACACTGAAGGGGAGTTGCCATCAGGCTGATTCTCAGCAGGCAGAGAGAGATCGACGACAGTTGTATGTTGCGATGACACGGGCGCAAGATGAGTTGCACCTGTTTGCGGGCTTACAGACGCGGATTGTGCAGGAGCTGATCAGGTTGACCCTAGACTGCCCGTCTTAGCACGGATGGCATCGTGCTTGGGTGCGAGATAGTCTTAATAGTCGGGTTTCTAGAAAGTCTAAAATGAGCCTTTTTCACCTCCGCGCAATCCGCGTGATCGCACTGCTTGCAGTTTGCGCTTTCCCATTCAGTGCCCAAGCCCACTCAGGCAGAACCAATGCTGAGGGATGCCATAATAACCGCAGCAACGGCACATACCACTGTCATGGCGGAAGTGGCTCGTCCGGAACTGCTGGCTCTAGTGCATTGGGAGCAGGCCGTTCCATAAACCCAACTCAGCCAAGCTCCCCATCCAGTCGCAGCAACTCCTCTGGAGGAAGTCTGAACGCACCCGGCAACGTCATTGAATTACCCGGCCTTTCTAATCGAAACGGCAATCCAGGCGGACGGGCGGAAAATACCCAGTCAGTGCCCGTAACGCCCTCTTCTGAGAGCTGGCGCGTTCTGTCCGTTGGCGATGGTGATACGCTTCGAGTCAGCCGGGGCGAAGACATGCAGACTATTCGCCTAGCTTGTATCGACGCACCAGAGATGCGACAACCAAATTATGGTGAGCTAGCAAAGCAGCAGTTGCAGGCGCTCTTACCAATCAATACGGTCGTCTCACTGCGCCCGGTCGATACAGACCGCTATGGCCGCGTTGTCGCAGAGGTTTTTCGGCCTGACGGAAATGTGAATCTTTCTCTAGTCGCCAGCGGTCATGCTGTCGTCTATCGTCAGTACTTGGGCAATTGCGCCGCTGAGACGTATTTGAATGCAGAGGCGATCGCGCAGCAGAATGGGTTGGTCTTTTGGTCGCAGGCTAATCCAGTGATGCCGTGGGATTTCAGACAGCGGTGAGCGGTATTGAAAGGGATCTGATCATCTAAATCAACACAGAGGTAGTTGGTAAAACACAAGCCTGAACTGCGTAGCGTCATCAAGTGGCGTGAGGCTACGGAAAATACAACATATCAATAACTGAGTTGGTTTATTGGTTTATTGGTTTACTGGTTATGCCAGGATCGGCAAGTCGTCACTCCTCTGGGCTAGGGATTGCAGTAGTCAGTACTTATCAGGGGCGTGATGGCAGAGTCTGCTGGGAGCGATCGTCTGCAAGCCTGTCACCGCTATTACGCCGCCGCCGTTGTCAATGGCGACCAGCAGGAGGTGCGCTGGTCGCCATTGACTGCTGAGTAATAGAGCAGTGCCACTGTCTCCAGCAGCAGAGATCGCGCTTCACATCGGCAAAGCGGCAGGTGCCCTAATGTTTTTTTGGTGCAGCTCATAGGGGTGAAGCGATTACAGGAAGCACTAGCGGTCAACCTCGATGCGAAGCCATTGGACAATACGCTACCGGCCAATAGTGACAGCGACCTCACCTCACCTCACCTCACCTCTATGGGCTGACAGGGCGCGATCACTAGCTCGGTCTACAGCTTGGCTTGTGCGATGTGATGGTGCAGCTCGCTGGGTGCGATCGCCAAATCCTGACTGAGTATCTCGACAGTCTTTTCCATCTGGCCCATACGACTCATCATCGACATTAGTCAAGCTTACAAGCCCTGTTTAACTATGCGGTTGAGCAACAACATATAAAGGCTAATCCTAATTGCCCAGCTAAAGCGGCGTAAGCCAGATGCAGAATAGGGTGAGCAAGCCTCTAATTAAATCATTCGCTACCTGACGCCAGACCAAATCAAGCGCCTGTATCAGGCCGTTGAAGTAGATTGTTAAACCCATACGATTGTGCGGCTGTTGCATCGCAGCGGAACCCGGATCTTAGAAGTGCTAGCGCTTGACCTCGACGCAATTAGTTTGGAACAGCGCAAGTTTCAGGTCATTGGCAACAGGGCAAACGCATACTAATTTCGTGCCAACGAAAGAACAAGGCTTTCAGCGTTTGACTGGCCATAAATTGCCTCTATTTTTCTCAATAAGGCCCCTTTTAGGTGCTCTTATTGAGAAAATGATGGAGTATGCGTTTGCCCTGTGCTTACTATGAGATCTCTTGACTAAGGCCAAACTGTGTAATTTTTTATGGTGGTTGTAGCGAAATCTCAAACACTTTAGACATACATTCTCTCTTGCGAATGTGAAATCAAAATGAAAAAAGATCAGGTCTTAAGGCAATGTAATAGACCTGTTGGGAAATAGACGGTAGTATAAAGCAACTATATCTGAGGCCAGCGATGCTAAATTTAGAGCGGATAC
>QBMP01000181.1:6612-9313 GCA_003242115.1 Phormidesmis priestleyi | reverse complement strand
AAGTAGGGGAGCGGGAGTGTGGGGAGATGAGGAATTGGGGGGGAAGTGCTGTTGGCGATCGCGCACCTGATTGGCCCAAACTTGGCTCTGACTGAGCTGATCAGAACTTTGGTCAGAACTGCCGAGCGGCTGAATCAGCCAGGGCCTAGTGCTTAAGTTTTGCCAAATTAAGTCAGGCGCTGCCATAGCGCCTCCCAGTCTGGATCGTCGAGGCCGTCATTTGGCAACCACTGCTGTGTGCCTAAGCCCAACACGCGGCGCGGCGCATTTGGTAACAGGCTCTGTAGCTCTACCGCTAAATCGATCAGCGCCTGACGGCCAATGTCGGTTTCAAAGACAGATGAAATGACGATATCAATCGGATGATCTCGGCAAAATTGCTTGAGCCGACTGGGCGAACCCATAATCGCGGCTTTGATCACATAGATTCCGCGCCAGCCTCGAAAATAATGGGTCTTGAGCTGATCGAGAGTAGTGACTGATTCATCGAGTGCAATGGGGGTACTGTAGCGGTGTGAAAGCTTGAGCAGCTCTTTGAAGCTGTCGGGTGGGAGAGGTTGCTCAATAAATTCGATGCGATGACTGAGGCGATCGCAGTGATCCAACCAATGGTGCGCCGCTAGCTCATCTAGCCCGCCATTGGCATCGAGCCGTAGCTTCGCCCCCAACGGCAGTCGCTCCATCAACTGAGAAAGCCAAGCTAGCTCAACAGCCACGGGCGCTACGCCGATTTTCCACTTAAAGGTGCGATGCCCAATGGCCCACAGCCCCGACCAAGCTGACAGCGCCGCTTGTCCTGTCGGCAATAGGGCGCTGTAGCGATCCGTTTTGAGATCAGCGCAGTGAATATCACGAGTAAGATTGCCCAAGGCGACTTCAAAGCCAAACGTACAGGCGGGCAGCGTCGATAAAATCGCCAGTTCGCTGCACAGCGACAGTCGCTGCGGCACCTGCGTACAAAATGCCAGTGCCTGCGCCTGCGTTTCACTGCCAAACCAGGGCAAAGGCGCAACTTCGCCAAACCCAATGCGCCCTTGGCCATCCGTCACCTTCAAGATGATGCCTTCGCGATGAGTCCAAGCGCCGTAGCGAGTGTTCAGCGTCTGGCGAAAAGGCCGCTGGTAAGCGCGAAACTCAAATAATAGCGATTGCTTGTAGCTCATGCGGTTACCCAGCGCTGAGCCCAGTGCCCGCACTTAATCCCACATTCGCACCCGCACTTAAACCGGCACTCAATAGGCTCGCAGCCAGCAGCAGCCCGCTCCAAAAGTGAAAATTAATCGCTAAAAACTTAGCATTTTTCACTCGCTCAGGCTGATCGTGAAACCGCAGCACATGCAGGCATAGCTGAACAGCAGCGGGCGCACTGGCCAAAAGCAATAGAGCGCTCCAGGGCAGTTGACCTTGCAGCATCGCCAGCCCAGAAATCACTAGGATGCTGCCACAGGCTCCCGGCAATAGCTGCGCGCCACGCTGGGTGCCGAACCGCACAATCGGCGATTTTTTTCCGGCTTTCAGGTCGTCGTCTCCCTGGTGAAAATGGGAGCAAAACAGCACTAGCGTAGTCGTGATGCCGATGATTAAAGCACTTGGCAGCAGCGCGCCCTGCCAAATTTGCTCAGGCCAGCTTTGGGTCTGTGAATAGTAAGCGGCCCCAACGGCCAGCGGGCCAAAGCTCAAAAAGCAGAGTCCTTCACCTAGACCTTGGTAGCCCAATCGAAACGGCGGGCCTTGGTAGAGATAGCCCAGCGCGCAGCAGGCCAGCACCATTTTTAAGACGGTGGCGTCTTTTTGGTAGAGGGCGATCGCCAGAATTTCAGCGATGCCTACCAGCAAACAAACATTGCCTAACCAAAAGATCAAAGCGCGATTTTGGGTGAGATTGACCAGAGAATGATGCTTGTTTTGATCAATCCCGGTCGCGGCATCGAAAACATCGTTGCTAAGGTTTTCCCAAACCAACAGCAGCACAGCTGAGCTGCTAAAAATCGCAAAGGTTACAAAATCAAAAGCACTGGTTTGGGCATAGGCCACCGCACTACCAACCACAATGGGCATGACGGCAACACAGTACATCGGCGGCTTAATCGCGGCCATCCAAAGCTGCCGCCGCGATCGCGCGCGCTGTTCAGATGGCGTAAAAAGGCGGTCATGAGAACTATCAAAGGAATCAGCCAGCGGGCTGGCAGCATCAGGATCGGGCTTAACCGTTTGGGTAACCATAATATAGATAGAGTATCGGTGGCAGCTAGCAGCGATGAAAGCAAGGACAAAAAATCCTCTGAAATACGCACCGATTAATAGACCTTCAAAAATCGGCTCATCGCTAGCATAGCTTTTTGTCCGAAACCGCTAGACCGGCGGTAAAAAAACTCAAGGTTGCAGCGGCCTTTGAAAATACAGCAATGAAATACATCAACAATATTTAGTTACTTAATTTAGTCACTTGGAAGTTTCACAGGTCACTTTTGTCAAGTTCTTTGATACAGTTCAGTGCGGCTACCGTTTGGTGCAGGCCAGTGTAAGCCAGTGCAGGCCAGTGAAAATCAGTGCGGTAGCGACCGAATCTTTGAGAATCTCCAGGAAAGAAAGCTGTGACCTCTAAATTTGCGTTGCGATTACCTCAAAAACTCCCCAAGCCCTTGACGCTAGGCGCAATTTTTTTGGTCAGCGTCGGGGCTATAGCCTACTTAAACTTTGC
>QBMP01000181.1:4478-6602 GCA_003242115.1 Phormidesmis priestleyi | reverse complement strand
AAAAGCCTCTCTCCGACCGGCGCTCAGCTCGTGCCCCAAACAGCGCTAGCAACCGTCACCCTAACCACCGATGAGCTGGCCTGGACAAAGCTTCGGCAGTTTGGCACCGCCGACAGCCAAGAGCAGTTGGATACGGTTTTGAGGCAGTGGCAAGATCGGCTGCTAACGGCCAACGGCTATCAATATAAGCAAGACATTAAGCCTTGGATTGGCGATCGCGTCACCTTTGCCCTATTGCCCGCTCAGCGCGATCAATCTGCTGGCAATAGCCAACCGCCAGCCGTCCCCAACGGTGGCCTCGCCACAGCAGCTGAAAATTGGGTGATGATCGTTCCAATCAGCGATCCGCTCAAAGCTAAAGCCCTGCTAGCTGAGCGCAAGCAAAATTCGCCAACGCCCGCCAACGCCCCCAAGACCAGCCGCAGCTATAAGGGCGTGACGGTGCAAACCATCGAAACTCAGACAAAAGAAGCCTTTAAAACAGCCGTCATTGGCACCAACTGGCTATTGCTGAGCGCTACTAATGAAGGCATTAATCAGGCGATTGATACGCAAAAAGGCGGGCGATCGCTGCTAGACGTTACCGGATACCGCAAGGCCGCTACTCAAGCCCAAGCGCCACAGCCACCCGGTACAAATTTCGCTCAGCTCTATCTGAATTTGCCCGCAGCGAATGAAGTCTTAGCCACACCCGTAGATCCCAGCTCACCGCTCGCCCAGCGTCCTCCAGAAAGCAGCAGCCTTTTGCCGCTACAAGGCTCTCAAGGAATGGTTGCTAACGCCCTTATAGAATCCGAAGGCGTCCGTTTTCAGGGCACAAGCTGGCTAATGCCCAAAAATGACCTGGACTACGGCGAATTGAGCAATGGCGCTGGAGACATGCCGCGCCGCCTGCCGTCAGACACGCTGGTGATGATGTCGGGCAGCAATCTCCAGCAGTTTTGGCAAGCCTTTAGTGACAGCAACAGCTCGCCGCCTTTTTTCCCCAACCCACAGAACCTCAAAGCCGGACTTTTAGCGCAAACGGGACTGGATTTGGACGAAGATATTATGCCTTGGGCAGGCGGTGAATTTGCCCTGGGACTTTTGCCACCGTCAGCGCCGACGAAAGCAGTGCCCGATGCAAATTCAAATCAGGCTCCTAGCACCGCGACTGAAGGCCCTGCCGCTGGTAATTCTTCTGGCGATTCTTCTGGCAATTCGCCTGCTGAAGGCTCGGTGCCTAAAAGTGCGCCGCTACTGGTAATGGTGCAGACCAATGACCGTAAAACGGCGGAATCGGTATGGGCGCAGCTAGATGATGTGATGGCTAGCCGCTATCGCTTTCAGGTCAAAACTCGTGAGTTAGAAGGCAGCTCAATTACCCAGTGGATTTCACCGTTTCAGGGCTTAGAATTTAGCCACGGCTGGCTACCGGGAAATGTAACTTTTTTTGCGGTAGGCGCTGGTACTGCTGACAAAATTTTGCCGAATCCTGAGCGTTCTTTAGCGCAGTCGAGAACCTTTGAGACGCTAACTGGACAGGCTAAAACGCCTAATAATGGGAATTTTTATATTGATTTGGCTCAGATTAATGCGCTCAAGGGCGGCGTTTTCCCATTGCCTCAGCTTTCGCCGGAGGGGCCAACGTCAGCTATTCAAGCAATTGGGCTAACGACTATGATGGGCGATCGCACCATCGACTACGACCTCTACGTCAAAATCGCCAAAGGCAAGCAGCCCCCAGCGCTGTAGAACTTCGTCAGCCGCCATTGCCCTTCGCTCAAACCCCCACCAAACCCCCATCAAACCTTAAATCAGCTTTAAAATAGCTTGGGTGAGATCTCTGATAAACTCGAAGATGGCTTGGTAAAGAATTTAAAGACTCTTTTAACACTTTTAACATCGGCTATCAGCGTTGGCTAAGCTCAGCTAAGTTCGGCTAAATTCGGCAGTTTGGAGGAATAAAGACCCCGTGGAAACCACCCTCGGTTTAGAGATTATTGAAGTTGTAGAGCAAGCAGCTATTGCGTCTGCTCGTTGGATGGGCAAAGGCGAAAAAGACATCGCCGACGAAGTTGCCGTCGAAGCAATGCGCGAACGTATGAACAAAATTCATATGCGCGGCAGAATTGTAATTGGCGA
>QBMP01000181.1:0-4468 GCA_003242115.1 Phormidesmis priestleyi | reverse complement strand
GCGAAGGTGAGCGCGACGACGCCCCCATGCTTTACATCGGTGAAGAAGTCGGCATTTGCACGCAGCCCAATGCCGCAGAGGTTTGCAGCCTTGATGAACTGCTCGAAATCGACATTGCCGTTGATCCTTGCGAAGGCACCAACCTCTGCGCTTACGGTCAGCCCGGTGCGATGGCCGTGTTGGCAATTTCTGAAAAAGGCGGTCTGTTTGCAGCGCCCGACTTTTATATGAACAAGCTAGCGGCCCCACCGGCTGCTAAAGGCAAAGTCGATATCAGCAAGTCGCCCGCTGAAAACCTCAAAATTTTAGGTGAATGCCTAGATCGCGCGGTCGATGAGCTAGTCGTCATTGTGATGAAGCGCGAACGCCATAACGACCTGATCAAAGAAATTCGAGAGGCCGGTGCCCGCGTTCGCTTAATCAGCGACGGCGACGTTTCAGCCGCGATTTCCTGTGGTTTTGAAGGCACCAACGTCCATGCGCTCATGGGCATTGGCGCAGCTCCCGAAGGCGTGATTTCAGCGGCCGCAATGCGCTGTTTAGGCGGTCACTTCCAGGGTCAGCTGATCTACGATCCGGCCATTGTCAAAACCGGCCTGATTGGCGAAAGCAAAGAAGCCAACCTAGAGCGCCTAGCCTCAATGAACATTACCGATCCTGACAAAATTTACACCGCCGAAGAACTCGCCTGCGGTGAGAACGTTTTGTTTGCAGGCTGCGGCATTACCCCCGGCACCCTAATGAACGGCGTCCGCTTCTTCAATGGCGGCTACCGTACTCAGAGCTTGGTCATTTCTAGCCAGTCTCAAACCGCCCGCTTTGTCGATACCGTGCACATGTCCGGTAAGCCCAAGCGTGTGAACTTGGTATAAGCACCTCCAGGCCAAAACAATTAGCTAGGCCAACTAGGTTAAATACCGCGAAAGGCGTTAGACGCATCTGTCTGCGCCTTTTTTATGTTTGCGAAAACAGCCTAAAAAACACTTTATCGAGCATTTCTTAAAATAGAGTTTTGTTGAGTT
Source organism: Phormidesmis priestleyi (assembly GCA_003242115.1). Classification (GTDB taxonomy): domain Bacteria; phylum Cyanobacteriota; class Cyanobacteriia; order Phormidesmidales; family Phormidesmidaceae; genus Phormidesmis; species Phormidesmis priestleyi_A. Next base: position 3,446 of record QBMP01000181.1, on the reverse strand, counting down.
TCCTTGAGATAGCCCTCAGTTGTTTAATACTTTAAATAGAGTGGCAATGCTCACTCACTCTATTAATAGAAAATAATAGAACATCCTTCATAACAGACGCCTAGGAAGCAACCATGAATATTGCGGTCATTGGGCTCAGTCATCAAACTGCGCCGGTTGAGATTCGAGAAAAGCTGAGCATTCCTTCTGCTCAAGTCGCAGATGCAATCGCTGATCTTAGCCATTCACCCTGTATTGAAGAAGTCTCCATTTTAAGCACCTGCAACCGCCTAGAAATTCACATCGTCACCACCGAAACCGAGTCAGGCGTGCGCGATGTGATCCGCTTTCTCTCTGACCATAGCGGCCTGAATCTCAGCAGTTTACGGCCTCATTTGTTTGTGCTGCTTCAGCAGGATGCGGTGATGCACCTCATGCGGGTCGCCGCCGGGCTCGATAGCTTGGTACTAGGCGAAGGTCAAATTCTCTCGCAGGTCAAGCACGCACTGAGCCTATCGCAGCAGCACAAGGGCGTTGGCCGCATTCTCAATCGTTTGCTCAAAGATGCGATTAAAGCGGGTAAGCGAGTACGCACAGAGACTAATCTGGGTACGGGCGCAGTCTCAATTAGCTCAGCGGCAGCAGAGCTAGCTTTGATGAAGGTCGAGTGTTTTGAAGACTGTCATATTGCAATTTTGGGCGCGGGTAAGATGGCCCGCCTATTGGTACAGCACCTAATCTCTAAGCGGGCGAACAAAATTACCCTGCTCAATCGGACGATTGAGCGGGCCAATGACCTCGCGGCTCAGTTTGGTGATGTCGATATTCAAACCGGCACCCTTGATGGCATGTTAGAAATAGTCGGATCGGCGCACGTCGTCTTTACCTGTACGTCTTCAGTCGAGCCGATTTTGCATCGTCAGAATTTGGAGCCCATCTGTACAGGGCAAAAGCTGATGGTATTTGATATTGCCGTGCCGCGTAACGTGCATAGCAATATTAGTGAGCTAGCGTCGGTGTTTGCTTTTAACGTAGACGATCTCAAGGCGGTGGTGGCGCAAAACCAAGAGAGCCGTCGGCAGATGGCGATGGAGGCCGAGGCGCTGCTAGATGAAGAAGTCGAAGAATTTATGGATTGGCTAAGATCGCTCGATACAGTGCCGACTATCAGCAGTCTGCGCAGCAAAGTCGAAACCATTCGCGCTCAGGAGCTAGAAAAAGCCATGTCGCGCTTGGGGTCAGAATTTTCTGAAAAGCATCGCGGCGTCGTCGAAGCGCTGACTCGCGGCATCGTCAACAAAATTTTGCACGACCCGATGACACAACTGCGCGCTCAAAGGGACATGGACGCCCGCGATCAGGCAATGGCGACCTTGCAGGTACTGTTTAACTTAGAAACCGCTGCGCGGCAGGAAGAGGTGAGCAGTATTAATTGATTTAGGTTCGCTCAATCGATTCGCTCGATTAATGATCAAAAGATGCTGCGATTTACTAGGCTCGGTCATAGACCACTGTAAAGAACGGCCCATCTTCTGAAAATTTTTAAACGCAGGTTGGCTATGTTAGCGCGCATAGCCAATTTTGTTCAATCATCACTCTTCATAGCCAAGGCTTCAGGCGTTGGTAGGCGCTCTTATGCTGTCACGATTGCTGTCCCGATTACGTCGCTGGATTAACCGCTTTTTCAACAAGTCTCGCAAGATCAATCATGAGCCGATTAACAAGCTCAGTTTGATCGTCATTATCATTGTGGACTTGTTTATTTTATTCAATGTGTTTAGCGGGTTACAAGATGTCAGCTACTGGCCGATTAGCCCTGATGCTGCCTACCCCTGCCACAGTGAATGGCAGGCGTATCGCAATAGCACCGTCAAAGACAAAGACTATGATATTTTGGCGCGATCGCTCACCATCGATCCCAACGCCTTTCAGCAAACCTACGCTCAGGCCGCTCAAGGGCGCTTAGGAGAAGTCTCTGAGATCTGCTTGCAGTATGAGCAGACGAGCAATGCGGTGAATTCGGTGGAAAATCAGGCGATCGCCCAAAACATCAACAACACCCAAGCCGAAATCACCTCCTTCCAAGCCAAAAACAACAGCATTCGTCAGCAGTACGATTCGACTTTATTAGAAGAGATCGCTGGTCAGCCTCAATCGAATTCAATCAATAACGTTGAAGCTTCTCAAGCTAGAGCTAACATTGAGCAAAATGATCGCGCGATCGCTCAGCGCCAACAAACCCTCACTAGCCTCAAAACAGAGCTTGCTAAATCTCCGGAGGGTCAAGCTTTTCTAGCGCTACTCGCTGACGATACCAAATTTGCGCCTACCGACAAAGGCTACCGCCAAGCCAGCTTCTGGTATCCCAGCATTCAGCTATTGTTTCAAGGGCTGTTTTTGCTGCCTTTGATAGCCCTTGCTTCAGCTGTTCATAGCTTTGCTCAGCGCCGAGGCTATGGCTATGTTGCTCTCATTAGCTGGCACCTGTTAGCGATTTTCCTAATCCCTTTGATCTGGAAGATCTTTGAATTTCTCCAAGTCGGCTTTCTGTTACAGTGGCTCAGCAACATTATCGCAGTACTCTTTGGTGGTCTGCGCTTTTTGTGGAGCTACGTTCAAATTTTGCTGATTCCGGTGATCGGCTTCGGCATCATTAAATTCTGTCAAAAGTTTGTTTTCAACACCCGCTTACAGGCCGCAAACCGCGTACAGCAAATGCGCTGCGTCAACTGTGCCAAAAGAATTCGCAAACACGATATTCACTGTCCGCACTGTAGCTATGCTCAATACCACGACTGCGCCAACTGCCACAATCTCACCTATCAGCATTTGCCACACTGTAAGCACTGCGGCGTTAGCCAGCCGTTGGAGCTATAGAGGCAGATTCCCTTCAGAGCTTGCCTACGGCTTTAATGCCTACCTATAGACAGAAGCCAAAGCCGTAGGCACGAGTTACACCATATATATCATATTCAAAGGCATGAGAGCGCTCCCCAATGCCCCCCAGTACCCATCAGCGAATTTTAGTCGGTTTTGAAACGCAGCAAGCTTTGCAGCAAGCTCAGCAGAGCCTAATAGCGAAAGCACTTGCTAGCGCCGAGAGTGCAGTCGTTGCGCCCTTAGCTGACAATGTGCCTGAAGAGGATACTATTAAAGCGGATACGCTAAAAGCAGCCGGTCTAGGTGGGGTTACGGGCGCGATCGCGGGTGCCATCATCATGCTCACCGCTCAAAGTATCCCAAATTTGGCCTCTATTTCCGAAAACGCTACCCCTTTGTCCGTATTAGTAGTTTTAATCGGCGCAGCCTTGGGCAGTGCAGCGGGCGGTTTATCATCCTTTTTTGCAGGTGCAGGGCGCGAACAAGACACACCAGCCAACTACAAGCTGATAGTAGAAGCTTCTTCAGAAGACATTCAAACGGCTACACAACTGCTAATGGCTGAGGGCGGACGTTTGCTGTAGGGC
>QBMP01000180.1 GCA_003242115.1 Phormidesmis priestleyi | reverse complement strand
TGGCCCCCCCTATGCCAACGGCGATCTGCACATGGGCCATGCCCTCAACAAAATTCTCAAAGACATCATCAATAAATATCAAAGTCTGCAAGGCCGGAAAGTTCGCTACGTGCCCGGTTGGGACTGTCACGGCCTGCCGATTGAGCTAAAAGTGCTGCAAAAACTCAAATCTTCTGTGCGCCGGGATCTGACACCGTTGTCTTTACGCCAAAGAGCCAAAGCCTTCGCCCTCGAAACCGTAGAAGCGCAGAGTGCAGGCTTTCAGCGCTATGGCGTCTGGGGCGACTGGGAGCATCCTTATCTAACGTTACAGCCGGAATATGAAGCAGCTCAGCTCGGCGTATTTAGCAAAATGGTAGAAAATGGCCACGTTTACCGAGGGCTGCGGTCGGTGCACTGGAGTCCGTCATCCCAAACGGCTTTAGCAGAAGCAGAGCTGGAATACCCGGAAGAGCATATTTCACCTAGCATCTATGTGGCTTTTCCGATGGTGAGTGCGGCTGACGCTGCCCAAGCTGTTTTATCCCCTTATTTGGAGAATCTGGGCGTCGCCATTTGGACGACTACGCCTTGGACAATTCCCGCCAACGTCGCGGTAGCTGTGAATGCTGAACTGGACTATGCAGTGGTCGAAAGCGCTTCCGGTGAGCCATTTAAATATTTAATTCTCGCCAAAGATCTTGCCGAGAAGCTGTCTGTGACCTTTGGAAATGGTCTAAAAGTTGTTGCCGAACTCAAAGGCGAAGCGCTTGTAGGCTCTACTTACCGCCATCCGCTGGCCCAAAGAGACAGCGCTTTTGATCGGGTGAGTCCAATTGTTGTTGGTGGCGATTATGTCACAATAGAATCGGGTACGGGTCTGGTTCATACTGCGCCGGGCCACGGTCAAGAAGACTTTTTGGTCGGGCAAAGAGAGAATCTGCCGATTTTGTGTCCGGTGGATGGTCGGGGTGATTTTACGGCTGAAGCGGGCGCTTTTGAAGGGCTGAATGTGCTGAAAACAGCGAACGATGTGATTATTGAATCGCTGCGCGAAGAAAAAGTGTTGCTGAAGCACGAACCTTACGCGCACAAATATCCCTATGATTGGCGGACGAAAAAGCCGGTGATTTATCGGGCAACAGAGCAGTGGTTTGCTTCGGTGAAAGGCTTTGTCGGTGAAGCGCTAGCGGCGATTGATCAGGTGAAGTGGATTCCGGCTCAGGGCAAAACCCGGATTACCTCGATGGTTTCTGAGCGCTCTGACTGGTGCATTTCACGGCAGCGCAGTTGGGGGGTGCCGATTCCGGTGTTTTATGACGAGGCGACGGGTGAGCCGCTAATGACTCAGGAGACAATTGCGCATGTGCAGGCGATTGTCGCTGAGAAAGGTTCAGATGCTTGGTGGGAAATGAGCGTAGAAGAGCTGTTGCCGGAGCCCTATCGCAGCGATCGCAAAACCTATGTGAAGGGCACCGACACAATGGATGTGTGGTTTGATTCGGGGTCTTCTTGGGCGGCTGTATTGCAGCAGCGTGAGGCGTTGCAGTATCCGGCGGAGATCTATTTAGAAGGATCTGATCAGCACCGGGGCTGGTTTCAATCGAGCTTGCTCACCAGTGTGGCGACGAATGGCCATGCGCCCTATCGGCAGGTGCTGACGCACGGCTATGTGCTGGATGAAAATGGCCGTAAAATGAGTAAGTCTTTGGGCAATGGCGTAGATCCCAAGGTGATCATTGAAGGCGGCAATAACCAGAAGCAAGAGCCGCCCTATGGTGCGGATGTGCTGCGGCTGTGGGTCTCTTCGGTCGATTACTCAGGCGATATGCGGCTAGGAATGCGCAATGTCAAACAAATGTCGGATGTGTATCGCAAGATTCGCAACACGGCGCGGTTTTTGTTGGGCAATTTGCACGATTTTGACCCCACCACTGATGCGGTGCCTTACGAACAACTGCCTGAGCTAGATCAATATATGCTGCACCGGATGACAGAGGTGTTTTCTGAGGTCAAAGGCGCGTTTGAGTCGTATCAGTTCTTTCAGTTTTTCCAGACGGTGCAGAATTTCTGTGTGGTGGATCTTTCGAACTTTTATTTAGATATTGCGAAAGATCGGCTGTATATTAGCGCGGCCAGTTCGCTTCGGCGGCGGAGCGCTCAAACGGTGCTAGCGGTAGCGATTGAGAATTTGGCCAAGGCTATTGCCCCCGTATTAGTCCATATGGCAGAAGACATCTGGCAGGCTCTACCATATGAAACAGCGGCTGAATCGGTATTTGAATCAGGGTGGGTAACCCTGGAAGATAAGTGGCAGCGGCCAGAACTGACGGCAAAATGGGAGCAGCTACGCACCTTACGCGATGAGGCCAACACGGTGCTAGAGCAGGCTCGCGCAGACAAGGCCATTGGCTCTTCTTTGCAGGCGAAGCTGAAGCTGTTTGTCGCCGATGCTGATTTGCGAGCAAGTCTAGTGAGCCTTAATCCGGCCGATAGTCTTGATGCGGAGTCTAATCAAGTCGATGAGTTGCGCTATCTATTATTAGTGTCTCAAGTAGAGCTAGTAGAGAGTGCGGCTGATCTGCAAGGAGCAACCTATCGCGGCGAGGTCGGAGAAATTGCGATCGCAGTCGTCGATGCAGACGGGAAAAAGTGCGATCGCTGCTGGAATTACTCGACTCATGTGGGTGAATCGACGGCTGATCCGACCATTTGCGATCGCTGCGTCGCCGCCCTCAACGGTCAGTTTTAAAGAATTCTGACCAATAGGTGACCAAACAGATGGCCAAATAGATGACCCAATCGCTCACTCAAATACTGCCACGAGCTTTGTTAACAGCCGTTGTCATTTCAGGCGTAGCTTGCACTACCCAGACCAAAGACTATACGGAAGTAACCATGCAGGCCAGCGCCTTTGAGGGCGGCGCTGGCCTCAACTTACAAAGCTTAAATAGCACCAAAGCCATCTTGGAAAATCGACTCGCTGATCTCGACATTGAACCCAGCGAAGTAGAGATTATTGAGCCCAATAAAATCCTCGTGCGGCTACCGCAAACGGCCGATGCGGCAGCGACACAAGCCCTACTCACCAGTACCGGACAGCTATACTTGCGTCAGCAAAAAGCTGACACCAAAGCCGATCTAACCAAAGGGATTGAAGAATTACAGCGCTTGCTAGTAGCGCAAAATACCCTCCTACAGACGAATCAGCAGGCTGAGGCCGAGGCGCTGCAACCTCAAATTGATCGCACCAGAGCCCTGATTGGCGACCTATTCGAGCCTAGCCAGCTAAACAGTGAAATGCTGGCGAGCGAAATGCCGGTAGAGGCCAAAGCCGTTGCTGGCGCAGACAGTCACACTTGGGACGTGAAAATTTGGCTGAACGCCCAAGGTGCTGATATTTTGGCTGATAAAACCAAGGCGCTAGCAGGTACTGACCGCGCCATCGGCATATTTTTAGATGAGGTGTTGCTCAGCGCTCCATTAGTGGATGCTGCCTTTGCTAAAACCGGAATTACGGGCGGCGAAGCCCTAATTGCCGGTAGCTTTACCCGCGAAGCCGCAAACATCCTAGCGGTTCAGCTCAGCAACGGAGCGCTACCCGTAAGGTTGGAAAAAGTAGAGTCAAATTAGGTAGAAATCAGATTAGGTAGAAATCGTGGAAACAGAGCCGCCATCTACTCGCCAGTTGGAACCAACGACGTAGCTGGCCTGCTGAGAGCACAAGAAAGCAATCACTGCGGCGATTTCTTCGACTTTGCCGCGTCTGCCGACTTCGATACCAGGGCGATTTTCAGCTAGAAAACTTTCGACGGCTTCGGCCATGCTGATGCCTCTTTCATTGGAGCGCGATCGCATCATCGCATCCGTCATCGCCGTTTCCACAAAAGCAGGCGACACCATATTTGTCAGCACACCGTCCTTGGCATAGGCTTTAGAAAGATTTTTCGTCAAATTCAACGTCCCGGCTTTACAGGCGCAGTAAGGCATGTCTTCAATGTAGGGCTGCACGGCATCTTCTGATCCTAGCAATACAATCCGGCCCCAGCCCGCAGCTCGCATCGCTGGAATAAAGGTGCGGCATACGCGCACGGTTCCCATCAAATTCACGTCAATGGTGTTCATCCAGCCATCGTCATCAATCTCTAAAAAATCACCCACAGCCCCGGTGATGCCAGCCGCATGAACTACAATTTCAGGTGCGCCAAAGTGCGCCGTAATCCGATCGCGGGCGGCTTCTACTTGCTCTAAGCTGGTAATATCAGCCTTGGCTGCAAACGGATCGCCAAAGGCTTTAAGATCGTCAATCTCATCAAAAGAACGATTGAGAATAGCGACCTTGGCTCCCTCTTTGAGCAAAATTTCAGCCGTAGCCTTGCCAATGCCCGAATCTCCGCCAGTCACAACCGCCACTTTACCCGCCAAACCTAAATCCATAAAAACTAATTCCTCACGCTAGTAATGCGCTTACGATGAATACGCTGCGCCTATAGTTTAGAGCCCTATGGAGAGCCCTATGTAAGTTTGTGCTTCCTCATGCAACAAAAGCTTAAACAAAAAAGCCAACACAAAGCCCAAAAAAGCCAGAAAAACGACTCATGCCTCAATGGAAATTATCAACTGAGTTTACGTTCGATGCCGCGCACTTCATCCGCGACTATGACGGCCCCTGCGGTCGGATGCATGGCCACACCTACCGGGTGCGCATAGAAGCTAGCGCCCGTCAGCTTCAAGCCTCACAGTATTGCCCTCATCCCGCGATGGTAGCCGACTTTAGAACCCTCCGCTGGGCTAAAAAAGACATGCTCAAAGGCGGCCTTGATCACTGCGTTTTAAACGAAGTCATGCCCGCAAACTACGAAACAACTGCCGAAATGATCGCCCAGTTTATCCATGAAAAAACTAGCAAAATGCTCAATCCCAACATTCATCTCAAAGTCTGCGTTTCCGAAACGCCCGACTCTTGGGTTGAGTATGAATCTGACTGAAAGTTTCTTAATTTACCGAATTTCGTCTCAATTTCGTCTATTTCAAGCCAAACTATAGCTAAAAATATCTCTAGCTACCTTGTCTAGTTGGAAAATTAATGCTTAAGTGATGAGCTGTGATCTTCATGAATTTATCAATGCCTGCTGTTACAGTCAAACAGAGTCCGATTCAACCGCTGCCCAGCACGTTGCCCAGTACAGTGCCCAGTACGCTGCCGACGGTTGAAACTTTTCACTCCATTCAAGGCGAAGGGATTTGGACAGGGGCCAGCGCTTTTTTTATTCGGTTAGCGGGCTGCGAGGTTGGCTGTCCTTGGTGCGATACCAAGCATTCTTGGCCAATGCAATCTCACCCGCAAAGAGAGATTGCTGCATTAGTTGAAGAAGCGCTAGCGGCTCAGCCATTCATGGTTGTGATCACAGGTGGAGAACCGCTGATGCACGATTTGACTCACCTGTGCGCAGCGCTACGGCAGCAAGGATTACGAGTTCATTTAGAAACCTCAGGCTCTTCTCCTTTAACGGGCGAATTTGATTGGATTACACTCTCGCCCAAGCGGTTTAAGCCGCCTTTAGACGCTATCTACAGTCAAATTCATGAACTCAAAATCGTTGTTGGGGATGAAGCTGATTTGGGTTGGGCAGAATGGGCCGCGACGCAACTAGCCGCTCATGCTAGCCGCCCAAATGACCCGTCAGATCACTGGCTAGATGGCCCAAAAAAAATGCTACAGCCAGAGTGGAACAGCGAACAAGGCCAAACGCTAGTATTTGACTACGTGCGACTGCATCCTGACTGGCGAGTCAGCTTACAAACCCACAAATTCTTAGGCATTAGATAGCCATTCGACTGCATTCGATTGTTAGTTAAAAAGAGTACATATTGATGAGCAACCAGAAAAAAGAGCAGCCAAAGGCAGTGGTGTTACTTTCGGGGGGTCTCGATTCAGCGACCTGCTGCGCCCAAGCTTTGGTCGATGGCTTCAGCGTCACGGCGATCTCGTTTGACTACGGCCAGCGGCATCAGCGCGAACTCACAGCCGCTGAAGATATTGCTCAAACCCTCGGGATCACCGATCATCACGTCGTTGAGATTAATCTAGCTCAGTGGGGTGGATCGTCTCTCACCAGCGAGGCGATGAGCGTCCCGACCGATGGCCTCAAGAGCGATGAAATTCCCTCTACCTATGTGCCAGGGCGAAATACGGTTTTTATTGCGATCGCTCTATCACTCGCAGAAGCCCAAGGCGCTACAGCCATTTACCTTGGCATCAACGCCATCGACTACTCCGGCTACCCAGACTGCCGCCCAGAATACCTATCCGCCTTTCAACACTTAGCCAAGCTTTCATCCAAAGCCGGATTAGAAGGCCATGCCCCTGATCTCGTTGCGCCGCTGGTGATGGATTCCAAAGCCGACATCGTTCGCCGAGCCCTAAAATTAGGCGTCCCTATCGAAAAAACCTGGTCTTGCTATCAGGGTGAATCTTTGCCCTGCGGCGTTTGTGACGCCTGCCGTATCCGCGATCAGGCGCTCATTTCAGTCGGTCGCCCCGATCTCGCGACAGCAATAGGGCAGCAAAAGTCACAATCGGCCTAAAAAGCCGACAATTGAAGCTGCTAGTCAAAGCCGATGGTGGGATTCGAACCCACGGCCTGCTCATTACGAATGAGCTGCTCTACCCCTGAGCCACATCGGCGATTCAGCTAACGATTATAGCAGTCACCAGCCCCTATGCGAATCATCATCGCGCCCATGACCGACTCACCTTAAAATGAGGAAACCAGCACGAACGTAACATAAGTATTCAAGGCAGCTATGACAAAAGGTCAATCATCTGGCAAAAAAGCTTCCAATCGTTCACCTAATAGCCCTACTGCGGTTCCTCCAAAAGGCCCTCCAAAGGGCCCTCCAAAGGGCCCTCCAAAGGGCCCTCCAAAGGGTATGAGCAAAGAGCGCTACGAGCGTTTAGTCGCCGAATCTAAAGCGCCCTACAAAGGCTTACGAAAGTTTATCTATGCGTCTTTTGGCGCTTCGGGGGCGATTGGGGGCTTCGTCTTTTTGACCAAAATCCTAGCAGGTCGCGATTTGCCAGAATCACTGCCAAATCTGGCTTTGCAAATCGGGGTCGTCGCCCTCATGGTCTTTTTGTTTCGCTGGGAAGACCGCAATCAGGCAAAGCCGTAATGGCTCAGTCTGATAATTTAGCCCGCAATCCGGCTCATAATCCGGCCCGGAATCCAGTTGTATTGGTACACGGCATTTGGAACACAGCAGGCATTTTTTCAACGCTCAAAGCCTATTTAGAGCATGAGGGTTGGCAAGTCTATGCGCTGAGTATGACGCCCAACAACGGCGATGCCCCGTTGGAATCCCTAGCACAGCAGGTTGCAGACTTTATCAATCAGCACCTGGGCGCGCAGCAGCCATTTGATCTGGTCGGATTCAGCATGGGTGGTTTGATCAGTCGCTACTACGTGCAGCGCCTTGGCGGATTGGCTAGGGTGCAGCGGTTAGTCACCGTTTCTGCGCCTCACCAAGGGACGGTTTTGGGGCTTTTTAGCGATCGCTTCGGCATTCGGCAAATGCGACCCAACAGCCCTTTTTTGCGATCGCTCAACCAAGACATCCATCAGCTCAAAAGGCTGCACTTCGTCTCACTGTGGACTCCTTTTGATCTGTTGATCTTGCCGCCCTGGAGTTCTCAGGTGCCCATCGGACAGGTGCAACGGCTCTCAGTTTCAGCGCACAATCAAATGATTCAAGATCCCCAAGGGTTGAAAGCCATCAGCCAAGCTCTGCTCACGAGCGCATCTGCTTTTCCCATTAAATCCGACTTGAGCTAGCTAGCCTCACCGACTTTAGAATACTGCACCTCTCCAAACACCGCACTGAAATACCGATAATACTTAAACTCCAGTAAATTATTAAACGGATCAATTAAGAAGAACGTCCGATGTTCTATCCGCTCTCCTTTAAATCGGTGCTTAGGCTGCTGATAAAACCTGAGCGCCTGCGTTTGAGCCCGCAACAAACAGCGCTCCCAATCCGCTTCTGTCGTAAAAGTCAGCCCAAAATGATGCGGATAAATCCCCTGCTGCAAAGGCATCGGCGCTGTGACAACATGCGCCACTAGCTGATGCCCACCTAAGTTCAAAATCAGCGATCCCTTGCCCTCACGGCCAACCTCACAGCCCAGACCCTCCACATAAAAACGCTTCGTATCAGCAAGATTGTCAACGGGGAAAGATAGATGAAAAATAACGTCCATAGTGTCTTCTCGTAAACGGCGGGTTAAACGGATAGTAAAAGGCTGACAAATACCTGATAAATACTAGCGAACAGGTGTGAATGACTGAATGAACCCTCGGTTCGCTAACGCTACCAGCAGCGTTTTTCATCTTCAAGCAATCTATCTGTAGCGTATAACTATCTCTTATGCCGCTATCTATAGTAGGTGCTTGAGAAATCAGACACTACCTATGAAAAATGAGCGAACCGAGGGAATGAATGCCTGATGAAGAAGATTTTGTAATCGGCGCTACAGTCAAAACCGCTGTTAAACAGTTACACCTATTAGACAGTTACACCTATTAGACAGTTATACATAAGACTGGAAAGCCTGATTAGGCAATGCTTGAACAGTTTTCAGTAAAGCATGAGCAAAGCCGTAGTGACACGCTATGTGACTGTGCTACTGTGTCAGATAGCAACTCTTGGCAAGCGTATCTTGAAAGAGATCGTCATTGAAGGATAAATACCTGTAAGAAGCTGTTTCTTTAGGGTATGCTGCTACTCTGAAGTTTTGTAATCCAGACTCTAGAAAAACGCTAGAGGTGATTTTATGTCAATTTACGTCGGAAATCTGTCTTTTGATGCTACTCAAGATGACATCAATCAGGCCTTTGGAGAATACGGCTCAGTAAAATCTGTAAAGCTTCCTACTGATCGCGAAACGGGTCGGGTCAGAGGCTTTGCCTTTGTAGAAATGAGCAGCGATCCAGAAGAGCAAGCCGCTATTGAAGCGCTAGATGGCGCAGAATGGATGGGACGCACGCTCAAAGTCAACAAAGCTAGACCGCGCACTTGATTTCCCTCCCTTTCGTTATTCAACCGACGTTCGAGTGGCCTTCGAGCGCCAATCAACTGCCATTCATTAGCATCTAGCAATCATCTACAGATCTGCTGGTAGCCCACACAGGCCACTAGCAGATTTTTTGATGCCTAGATACTTTATCTCTGGTACTTAATATCTGGCATTGCTGACTTTACGGCACTGGTTCCGTCAAGTGGGACAGGATAAAGTGTCTATATACATAGGATAGGAGATAATAGACAGCGAAAA
>QBMP01000017.1:9419-30346 GCA_003242115.1 Phormidesmis priestleyi | reverse complement strand
GTGCCAAAAGTGTTGAATCAATTGTGGCAGAATTGCAGCCGCCGGTAGAGACGCATTTTTTTGAGCAGAATTCTATTGAAGAGTTGCAGCAACTTAGCTCAATGGAAGCAGATAAGCTCGGTCGCTTGAGCTTTCCGGCAATTTTAAGAGCGGGCTCATCGCATTATGAGCGATTGGGTTGGGATGAGGTCTATGACTTAGTAGAAGCGGCTTTTCGCCAGCCGCCTGAGCGGGTAACTTCTTATAGCTCCGGGCGATCTTCTAATGAGGCGGCTTATCTGTTGCAGCTGATGATGCGGGCGTTAGGCTCCAACAACTTAGCCGACTGCTCAGATCTTTGCCATCGGCCTTCTACGGAAGGGCTGAGTACGATGTTTGGATCGGGCACCTCTACGGTGAGTTTAGAAAGCCTGAAGCAGTCAGATTGTGTGGTGCTAATTGGCTCTAATGCGCCTGCAAATCATCCTCGGCTAATGAATGAGCTGATTAAGCTGCGCGATCGCAATGGCAGCATCATTGTGATCAATCCGGTGAGCGAAGTGGGCTTAGTCAAATTCGGTTCGCCTTCTTTCCCGGTTAAGTCACTGATTCCCGGCAGCGATATTGCTAATCTGTTCCTTCAGCCCATTCCCGGCAGCGACTTAGCCATTTTTATCGGCATTCAAAAGTCTCTAATTGAGCGCGAATTGGTAGACTATGCTTTCTTAAAAGCGCATACTGAGCATTGGGAATCGGTCATAGATCAGGCAAAAGAAACAGACTGGGAGAGCATTACCGAAACTTGCGGCATCGCTAAAGCTGACATTGAGCGCGCCGCGACGATTATCAGCCAAGCTAAGCGGACGGTTTTTGCTTGGGCAATGGGAATTACGCATCAGGCGAATGGAGTAGATGGGGTTTGTGGTATTGCTAATACCGCCTTGCTCACTGGCAACGTCGGCAAACTTGGTGCAGGTGTGATGCCTATTCGCGGCCATTCAAACGTGCAGGGCTTTGGCTCTATGGGCGTTAAAAATGAGCTGAAACCCGCTTTGCAAAAGGCATTAGAGAAATTATTAGATCGCCCGCTAGATCTTCAACCGGGCTATCATACGCGATCGCTCATAGAAGCTGCCGATGCCGGTAAAGTCGATACGCTGCTGTGCTTAGGCGGCAATCTCTACGCCGCTAGTCCTGATTTGAGCCAAGCCAAACGCGCCCTCAGCCACATCGACACCGTTATTTACCTTGCCACCAAGCCAAACCTGGGACACTTTCATGGACTGGGCCAGCAAAACACGCTCATTCTCCCCGTTTTTAACCGCTTTGAGAATCCACATAAGACCACGGTCGAATCTGGCAACAACTTTGTACGGCTTAACGACGAAGGCGAGACGCATCTAAAAGAGGCCGATTTGATGGCTGAAGTGAACTTTATTGCAGAGCTAGCGCATCGGCTACAGGGCGATACGCCCATTGATTGGCGAAAGCTGCAAGACACTCGCTACGTGCGTCAGCTCATTGCCGAAACCATTCCAGGCTATGAAAAAATTGGCCAAATTGACGACACCAAAACAGAATTCACGATTGACGGACGCATTTTCACCTCACCTCTGTTTAAGACGCCTTCGGGCAAAGCTCAAATGCAGCTAACGCCGTTGCCTCAGCTCACACTACCAGCGCCAGATGCGTTTGGCCAACAAAAAAAGGGACAAAAAAAGGGGATTGTATTAGCGCTGATCACCGGACGCAGCTACGCCCAGCATAATACGGTGGTTTATCGCACCGCCGACAAGTATCGCGGAATGCCGCATCGGCACTGCATACTAATGCATCCTGATGATGTGAAGGCAGGCGGATGGCGTGACCATCAAACCGTTACTGTGCAAGGCGAAGCAGGCGCACTCAACAACATTGAAATTATCAGTGGCGCAGTTCGACGCGGCGCAGCACTGATGTTTTATCCTGAAGCCAACATTCTGATGAAGGGTGTGAGCGATCCAAAATCACATACGCCTGCTTATAAAAGAGTGCCTGTGTTAGTTTTTTAAGCCATCATTTTTAAGCAGTCACAATCATTTTTAAGCAGTCAACAGGGGCAGCTATGTTCAGAGAGTATTTTGCTAGCCTGCTCGGCTGAGACGGGCGGTGAGAAAAAGTATCCTTGTCCGGCTTCACAGCCGAGCTTTTTGAGCCATTCTAGCTGTTCGGCGGTTTCGATGCCTTCGGCGACCGCATTCAACTCCAGCAAATTACTCAGGGCAATAATTGACTCAGCAATCAGCCGATTGCGAGTATCTGGTTCAGTAAAGCCCTCTGCACAACTCACAAAGGCACGGTCGATTTTGAGGGCATTGAGAGGCAGCTTATGTAAATAACTCAGCGACGAGTAACCCGTACCAAAATCATCCAAACTGATATGAACGCCTCTTTTTTTAACTTGTTCTAGGAGCTTGACCGTGGCCTCAACATTTTCTACCAGCATACTTTCAGTTACTTCAAGGATTAAACAACCCGGTTCAATGAGGTAGGCCATCAGCAGCGCATCGAGCTTGGGCAACAGCGAACTTTTCAGCTGCTTAACCGAGAGATTGACGCTGACTTGTAAAGACTGAGCCGGAAATCGTGATTGCCACTGCGCTAACTGCTCACAAGCGCTGCGCAAAACCCACTCACCAATCGGCTCAATTAGACCAGTTTCTTCCGCAATGCCAATAAACTCAGTCGGCAAGATTACCCCCTGCTGTGGGTGCT
This sequence comes from Phormidesmis priestleyi, assembly GCA_003242115.1. Lineage (GTDB taxonomy): Bacteria > Cyanobacteriota > Cyanobacteriia > Phormidesmidales > Phormidesmidaceae > Phormidesmis > Phormidesmis priestleyi_A. Next base: position 27,613 of record QBMP01000017.1, on the reverse strand, counting down.
GCCAACGAATCAGCGCCTCAAAACCTCGAAGGGTTCGTGATTCCAGATAAAAAACAGGCTGATAATACAGTACAAACTGACCGCACTCTAGGGCTGTGCGCAGGTCGCTTTCAATCTGCAATCGCTGCACTGCTTTTAAGTGCATCACGGGATCGAAAACAGTATATTGGCCTCGCCCGCTTTGTTTAGAGCGATACATCGCCAAATCGGCATCTCGCAAGAGATTTTCAGCGTATTCGTAGTCCGTTGCGCCGATCACAATGCCGATACTAGCACCGACAAATATCTCCCGATTGGCAATCGGGAAAGGGCTTTCTAAGGCAGCTAGAATTCGCTCTGCGACCCGAACCGCTTCTTTAGATTCATCAATTCCATCCAGCAAAACAACAAACTCATCACCGCCGAGCCGAGCCGCTAAATCCACTTCTCGAATCATTTGCTTTAGCAAGGCGGCAACGGCTAAGAGCAGCTCATCGCCCACCAGATGACCGAGGCTATCGTTAACGACTTTAAAGTTATCCAGGTCTAAAAAGAGAACGGCAAACTGATAGTCTAGGTGCCGCTTAGCGCGTCGCAGTGACAGATCTAGCCGTTCTGTTAATAGCGTGCGATTAGCCAGTCTGGTGAGGCCATCATGCAGGGCGTCGTGCTTGAGCTGAGCGGCGGTTTGGATGCGATCGCTAATTTCCAAAGAAGTGCCAAAGACCTTAACAACCTGCCCTTGCTGATCGCACGCGGCCTCCGCCCTGGTTTCCAAATGGCCGATTGAGCCATCCGCTTTGAAAAAACGTAGATCAATTTCATAGGGCGTTCCGACTGTCATGGCTTGAAATAGAGCTTGCTCTAGCTGAGGGCGATCATCAGGATGGATGAAGCTAACCATAGCCTCTGCGAGATCTACTGAGGGCGTGGGATCTAATCCAAAGATCCGAAACAGGTTGTCAGATGCCGTCGTCTGTCCAGTCGCTACATCAATTTCCCAATTGCCCATTTGGGCCATTTGCTGCGCTTGAATCAGGGCTTTTTGACTTTGCAGCAGCTTTTGTTTTTCTTGCTCTACCTGCTGATAAAGCTGCGCCTGCTGAATAGCTACTTCCAACTGGTGAGCAATCGTTTGTACGAGATCGACCAAGCTATTGGGCCAGTCAAAAGGCTGCGGAGTGCTGAGCGAAAGGCTTCCCCAAAGCTGGTTTTCAATCACTAAAGGGATCATCAGCCAAGCGCCTGGAATAACCTCAGCAGTTGACTTGTTTGCCTCGTCTCGAATCTTGCTAGTATCTGGCACCCGCACAACTTGAAGCTGTTTGAGCTGATCGGAAAAGGGATTTCCTGACTCTGAAACTTCTAGCCCCACCCAAGCTAGCAGCTCTGGCTCAGAGCAGGCTCTGTCAATAATTTTCCAAACATGCCGCTCAGGCAGATGCTGCACCACCCCACAGCAGTTCACACCCGGCAATAGCCGAACAGTTTCGGCGGTGGCGGTGGCAAAAATAGTGGCCAAATCAAGGGAGTTACGAATCGCCTGAACAACCAAATACAGCGCTTTTTCTTGCTGAAGTTTTTGCTGTAGAGCCGCTTCTGCCTGTTTGCGATCGCTGATCTCACGGATCATAAACAGCGCCTCATCATCCCCACTTTTGATCACCCTGATTTCTTCTTGCTGAACGCGATCGCCCACCAGCAGCGTCTGCTCAAAAACCTGAAGTTCACCCGTTTTCAGCGCCTGATCTAGATAGTGCAGATGTTGATCGGCCAAATCTTTCGGCAGGACATCAGCGAGGGCTTTGCCCGTTAGATCAGCTGAAGAAAATAGCGCAAAATCACGATCTGGAACCCGCAGCTCCCGGTAGTGTCCATCTACGCCTACTCTCACCAAAAAATCTGGAATAGCGTCTAAAACCGCCTGATACGGGACTTCGCGGCCGCGATACTGACGAAGCTGTTGGCTCAAGTAGCGGTTCCAGCCAACGGCTAATACTAAGCCAATGCCCGCACCATACCAAGGCAGGCTCGGAGGAAGCCATTTAGCCTCTAATCCGATCTGAAGTTCAGTCGGAGATCTGGCCGGAGATCTGGTCGGTTCGGCACTCACTACTGCCTCAGGCGGCGAAGTAGATTCTTCTACCGCGTATTTTTCTACAGCCAGATTTCCCTTAGAAAGCGCCATCAACAAGCAACTACTCAACGCTACCGATACAAAATTCATAGAAAAAGCCGGACTATAGCTGAGGGTATGTGGCGACTGATAAGGGGGTTACAGCATTCATAGCGTACTGACTTAAACCCGCTATTCGCAAGGGAAACATCACCTAAGCGCGGACACTAATCATTATTTCAGATGATTTTGATTTATTTTAATGCCTTAATTTGATTTATTTTAATGCCTGTACCTTCCTAGCCCCCAGCAGCTCGCAAATCTGTATGAATTGCTATCTTTTGAGCATCTAGTCTGTTGAGATCACACTTTGAGATGATGGCTGCTATATGGAATCCCTCAACCGCGTATTCAAAATTCTGGCGTCTTACCTGGGGCTAGCCACTGGAGCAACGGTCAGTGTGCTGCTGCTGACGGTCGCAAATGCCCTGACCCCGCAGCTATTTAGGCGAGGCATTGATGAGGGCATCGCCCCGCAAAATTTGCAGGTAGTGCTGGTGACTGGGGCGCTGATGGTGGCAGTCGCGATCGCGCGTGGTCTGTTCAACTTTGGCCAAAGCTACTGGGCCGAAGCCGCCTCCCAAAGCGTGGCCTACGAGCTACGCGGCCAAGTTTTTCGCAAAATCGAAACCCTTAGCTTTAGCTATCACGACCGGGTACAAACCTCACAGCTTCTGACCCGCATCACCAGTGACATCGAACAAATTCGCACTTTCATCGGCACTAGCTTAGTTCAAGTCATCAGTTCCTTGCTGACGCTGGTGACGATTGCCACTATTTTGCTGATTATGAACTGGCGATTAGCGCTGGTGACGCTGGCAGTGATCCCGCTAGCGGGCGCATTGCTATTCCGGTTCTTTAGCCAAAATCAGCCCTTATTTGGTCAAGTACAAGAGCGCCTGGGCGATCTTAACGAAGTGCTGCGAGAGAATTTGCTCGGCGTGCGGGTTGTCAAAGCCTTTGTCCGTGAGCCGGTAGAAATGCAGCGCTACACCCAAATGAACAACCAGCTCATCGCCGTCTATGTCAAGACGCTGAGCGCTATTCGCAACACCTTTCCGTTTATCTTTTTGCTGAGCAATTTAATCACGTTGGCAGTGGTCGGCTACGGCGGCGCTCTAGTGATTGAGGGCACCTTTACAATTGGCGAACTCGTTGCTTTTAATGCCTATTTGCTGTTTATTTTGCAGCCCGTTTTGCTGATTGGATTCGCGGCTCCGGTGATTGCTCAGGCGGCGGCTTCTGCTGAGCGCGTATACGAGATTATTGATGCCCCCATTGAGATTAAAAATCGAGCGAATGCAGCTACTTTTGATAGCTGTGGCGGACGCATTACCTTTGAAAATGTGTGGTTTCGCTATCCGGGGGCGACTACGCCAGCGCTCAAGGGCGTTTCTTTTGAGACCAAGCCGAATGAGCTGATTGCGATTTTGGGCATGACGGGTTCGGGCAAAAGCACCGTGGTGAATTTGATTCAGCGATTTTATGACGTTACTGAAGGCGCGGTCAGAATTGATGGGCGAGACGTGCGCGATTTTGAGCTGGAAAGTTTGCGATCGCGCATCGGCATTGTCTTTCAAGAAACAACGCTGTTCTCCGGCAGCATTCGCAGTAACATCGCCTATGCCAAGCCAGAAGCTTCGCTTGCAGACATTATTGAAGTCGCTAAAACAGCGCACATTCACGAGTTTGTTGAAACCTTGCCAGCAGGCTATGACACGATAGTCGGTGAGCGCGGCGGCGGGCTTTCGGGCGGGCAGAAACAAAGAATTGCGATCGCCCGAACGCTGCTCACCCCCTATCACATTCTCATTCTCGATGACAGTACCTCGGCGGTTGATGCCGAAACCGCCGCACAAATTCAAACCAATATAGATAAGCTGATGCGCGATCGCACCTGCTGTGCCTTTGTGATTGCCCAGCGGATCAGCACCATTCAAAGCGCTGATCGAATCTTGTTAATTAACGATGGCGAACTCGTCGCTCAGGGCACCCATGAACAGCTGATGCGCACGAGCCCACTCTACAGCGCCATTTTGGAATCACAGATGGAACAGCCGATCGCCGCTTTGGCTAATTAATTCCCACTATCTCGCGCCCATTATCTCTGTCGTTATCTCTGCCGTTATCACTCTGCTATTATGCACACTGTCCCCGTTGCTCCAGAGCAAAAAGCCGACAAACAAGCCTCTACCTTCCGCCGCTTCCTTGGCTACCTCAAGCCCTACCGCCAAGAATTACCGATTGCCATTTTCGCAGTCATCATCGGTGCCGCGACTCAAGCGATTGGCCCATTTCTGATCGGCTGGTCAATTGATAATCTCATTGGGGTTGGCAACCTAGCCGGTTTGATTTGGATGATTGCAGGATTAGCCATCGTCTATCTCATTGGCACTATCGCTATTCGCGTCCAGATTTTCCAGGTTGGAGCCATTGTTCAAAAGGTGCTGGGCCAGCTTCGACAAGACATTTTTATCAAGATTCAAAGTCTCTCTATTGGATTTTTTGACAAAAGTGAAGCAGGCGATTTGATGAGCCGATTGCTCAATGATGTCAGCGTGATCAACCAGGCATTTGGCCAAAGCATTCCCCAAATTTTAGGCAACACCTTTAGCCTTGTTGGCATCATTATTGCCATGCTGCTGATCAACCTACAGCTAGGCTTATTGAGCAATCTAGTCGTGCCGATAATGATTTTGACGACCGGCTTTTTCTCGCGCTGGGCCAGGAGTAGATTCAGAGTCACCCGTGAGACGATTGGCGATCTCTCTGCCCGCATTGAAGAAGATGTCAGCAGCGTCAAAGAAGCGCAGGCATTCAACCGCGTAGAGTACAACATTGATGCGTTTGAAGCGCTCAATGCCGCTAATCGAGATGCTAATGTGCAGGCAGTTGTAGTCACAGCGGCTTTTTTGCCTTCGATTGATTTTCTCAATACGCTAGCAACCGCTGGGGTACTGGCCTACGGCGGTTATTTGGCAGTGGCCGGGCGGCAACGGTAGGCACAGTCACCGCTTTTTTACTGTATGTACAACAGTTTTTTAGGCCGATTCAGATCCTCAGCCAGTTTTATACTCAGGCGCAGAGCGCATTAGCTGGCCTCGAACGCATCTTCGCGCTATTAGATGAGCCCGAACTGCTCACCGACGCGCCGAATGCGAGTGAACTGCCCTCGATTAAAGGCAAAGTTGAATTCGACAATGTTTCTTTTGGCTATGTTCCTGGTCAAAAGGTGCTGGATGGCGTTAGCCTTTGCGCTGAGCCGGGTCAGATGATTGCGCTTGTAGGCCCGACTGGAGCGGGCAAAAGCACCATCATCAATCTCATCTTGCGCTTCTATGATGTCACCGCAGGCGCAGTTCGTGTAGATGGCACAGACGTTCGCCAAGTCACTCAGGCCAGCTTGCGCCGACAGATTGGCTTTGTCTTGCAAGACAATATTCTCTTTAGCGGCACTGTCGCTGAAAATATTGCTTTTGGCCATCCAACTGCCTCTCAAAATGAAATTGAAACCGCTGCTCAGGTTGCTAACGTACACGAATTTATAACAACCTTGCCTCAAGGCTATGCAACTGTTTTAGGCGGCAAAGGGGCGTCGCTTAGCCAGGGACAGCGACAGCTTATCAGCATTGCTCGGGCGGTATTAATCGATCCCCGTATTTTGATTTTGGATGAGGCTACTAGCAGCATTGATACGCAAACGGAGGGATTGGTGCAGGGCGCGATCGCGCAACTTCTCAAAAACCGCACCAGCTTCGTCATTGCCCACCGCCTCAGCACCGTCACCCAAGCCAATCAGGTGCTCGTCATTCAGCAAGGCCACATCGTCGAAAGCGGCACCCACCAACAGCTCATCGACAAAGCAGGCGTATACGCCAAGCTCTACGCCTTACAGCTAGGCACCGTAGAATAACCGCTTGACCTACAGTTGACCTACAGTTGACCTACAGTTGACCTACAGTTGACCTACAGTAGCAACCATCAAGATGAGATTAATGCATACGATGCGTAAGTTCGCGTCTGAACCACTTGCAGAATGTGTCTGATCAGGGCCGATAGTTTTAGGTGGTTCAGATTAAGGTATCAAAATATTTCCCATGATTAAGCCAAGTAAGAGAGATTTTAACATGCCCATTCGACTTGTAAACCAGTTTGCAAAATGCTCACAGCGCATAGCAGCGCTATTGATAATGGCGAGTAGCGCTGCTGGGATATTAATGCTATCGGCTTCAGCGCAAGATGATCAGCGCCCTATTAATCTGGTGGATATGGCAAAATATTACAGTGGCTTAGCCAGTCAAGACAGAGCCCTAGCGCTTTTACAAGAACAGATCAATAATACGAATCCAACGCTACTACAAGCAGACTCTATCGTAAGCAACATCTGGCGCGACACAGACTCATTTGCCGGTCACACTGACATTCTTAGCCAAATTCCGTCAGCCCAGCGCAACGGCACCGATCCGCTAGCGCTGGCGATGAACAGCATAGATATGCGCAGCGCTGCCCCGGTCAATATCGAAATGCTGACTGGCGGCGCTGTAGAATCTCCGAGTCAAGTCATCGTTACGATTGACCAAAGCGGTATGCTGGATGACTCATTAGCGGGCATTCGGCATCAATTTGATATTGCTCAGCAAAATGGCCAATGGCAGATTCAGCGGGCAGGCCGTCAGGTGCGCTGTCAGCAAGGCCGAGGCCATCAGGGCTGGTCAGAGGCAAACTGTTCTTAGTGGAACAGTTTTATCCCAGGACTGTTCTGAACCAATCTGTTCTTAATAAAGCGAATTTCATACTATTTCAGGTTAAAGATTAGGAAGCCTCATCCATGTTCTTAGATTCACGATCTTCAAACTTACGCTCTTCACGCTCAAGAGTTAGTCTCAGCTTGGCTTTTAGCCTCATAACAGGTCTTAGCGCTCCCTTTGTTTTATCCGCCATTCTTCAAACACAAGCCCAAGCCCAGACCATTCAGAACCAGACCATTCAGAACCAGAGTGTTCAGATTCAAACCAGTCAAGCTCATCTGGCTCAAGCTCAGCCCGCTCAGGCTCAGCCAAATACCTTTACCGATGTCTCAAGTGACTACTGGGCGCATGACTACATCGAAGGGCTCACCCGACTCAACATTATCAGCGGCTTTCCTGACGGAACTTTTAAGCCTAATGAGCGAGTCACTCGCGCTGAGTTCGCCGCTATTTTGCGACGCGCTTTTCTCCAATCGCAGCCTACCGCCGCTCAACCCTTTACCGATATTCCGCCCAACTACTGGGCCACCGAAGCCATCTATGCTGCTCGTGCGGCGGGGTTTCTCTCTGGCTATCCCGGCAACAGATTTGAACCCGATAGCCCCATTCGCCGAGACGAAGCCCTGGTTTCGCTGACCAATGGATTAAAATACGCAGGCGGCAGTCTAGCAACCTTGGCTAGATCCAGCGACGCTGACTATATTCCAGATTACGCACGGCCTATTATCGCCGCTGCCACTGCCGCAAATCTGGTTGTGAACTATCCCAATACCGATCAGGTTGGGGCTTATCGCTACACTAGCCGCGCTGAAGTAGCCGCGTTTGTTTATCAGGCGTTGGTTAAGGAAGGTAGGGCCACACCTTTGGCAGCAAAAGCCGATAGCTGGCAGCGTGAACCCGTTGCAACGATTTCCGTAGAAGCTGAGAAAATGAGCTTTAGCAGTAGCGGGCAACAAATTGTGACGCTAGCCTCGCAAGGCAGTCATCTTCAGATTTGGAATGCGCAAACGGGCGCATTGGTTAGAGATATATTCGTGAGAGATATTGCGACTGAGAGCATGACGCGGGTTGAAGCGATCGCCATCAGCCCAGATGGAACAGAAGTTGCCGCCATCTTAAAAACCTCACCTAGCCAAGTCGTAACCGCAGCCACATGGTCTGTTGAGACAGGTGAACAGCTTTGGCTAAAGTCGCTAGGCACGGCTCATACCGATCTGAGTGACGGGACTCCATCAGTCTCTTTTGCCCAAGTCGCCTTCAGCCCTGATGGCACCCAAATCATGACACAAGTGAACTTGGGTAAAAGCAAGACAAGTCGCCCTACCGACGGTCAGCTACGCCTTCACAACGCGACTACAGGCGAAGTTGTTCAATCTTTAGACTACGCTGCTGACAACAATGGGGAACTCTTGCAATTTGCCGTTAGCCCCGATGGGCAGTTCTTAGCCACGGCTAGCCATCTTTATCATGACTCAGGGCCAACCTTTTACGAAAATCGCGTCAACCTCTGGCGACGCAATCAAGACAATGGTTTTGACAATTTTCAAACCATTCAATTAGTCGGCCCCACCGAAGCCAATTTTACGTTTGCCGATATGGTGTTTACCAACAGCGGTCTGCTGAATTTCTTACGGCAAGCGCTGTATGAGACTCGCCTCGATACCTGGAGTCTCAATACAGGCCAGTTTTATGGGCGCACAGCCCTGCCCGATGCGGATCGCACCGATCTATTAACTCGTCTTAGCCCGGATGGTGAGTACTATTTTATTCGCGGGGATGTGGCCGGGAGCCGCTTGGGAAATGTGCAAACCAGAGCGGTTCAAAAATTAGACGACTCTATCGGCACAGTGGCTGCGTTTAGCGGGAATGGAGACTATTTGGCACTAGGGAATAGCCAAGCTGTTCGCATTTTCTCCAAGGCGGCTCCTTAAAACTGGGACAATGATCGCCTAAAACCTGTTTGTACGCAATATTTTGGCCAAGTTAGCAGTGAGCGATCGCACCCAAGCCGCTTCGCGATCGCCATAATCGCCGCCAAATTGATCGCAAACGCTCCAAACGGGGCCAGCACTAGCGTCGCCACTCCTGTCCAACCAATCAAAATCATAAACATCGGAGACGTTAGATCCAAATCAGTTGAGAGCTTAAATCCAATGTATAGAAAACTGTATAAAAATTAGGGCACTCGAATTGGATCTGGCCATAAAAAAACCGCAGGCATGTTAGCCATGCCTGCGGAAAACGTTAGGAGATTGGGATCTTTAGTGAAATAGCGACAGCTAACTCAGCGCTTCGAGATAGTCACGGACACGGTTGCGGCGCTTGGGCTGACGGAGCTTTTGCAGCGCCTTCGACTCAATTTGGCGGACACGCTCACGGGAAAGCTCTAGCGTACGGCCAATTTCAGCTAAGGAATAAGGCACGCCATCGCCCAAACCAAAGCGCAGGCTAATCACCTCTTGCTCGCGCGTGGTCAAATCCGTCAGCAGCTTTTGCAAGTCACGCTTGAGCGACTCACTCATCAGCCGATCTTCAGGAGAAATATCTTCGGCTTCGAGCAAATCACCGAGTTCGGTGTCGCGGTCTTTGCCCACTTTGGTATCCAAAGACACTGAGCGAGGAACTTTTTGTAAGACTTCACGCACCTGAGCGACCGTCATCTCTAGCTCCAGAGCAATGTCCTCTAGCTTGGCGGTACGGCCTTCGCTTTGAGAAATTTTGCGCTGCGCTTTTTTGATTTTATTGAGCTTTTCGGTGATGTGCACCGGCAGGCGAATGGTGCGGCTTTGAGTTGCAATAGCTCTAGTGATCCCCTGCCGAATCCACCAGTAAGCATAGGTGCTAAAGCGATAGCCCTTAGTCGGGTCAAACTTTTCAACCGCCCGCTCTAGGCCCAGCGTACCTTCCTGAATCAAATCCAGCAGCTCCAAGCCACGGTTTTGATACTTCTTCGCCACCGACACCACCAAGCGCAAATTCGCCTTGATCATATGCTCTTTGGCGCGAATGCCTTCTGCTTGCACCGCCATCAGCTCCTCTACGCTGATGTTTGCAAGCTCTGCCCAGAGCCGCTTACCTTCTATTAGCGTTGGCTTTAGAGCGCTGGACAAAATGCCTGCCGTCGTTGCCCAGCGCTCTAAAGAAGGCCGATGGCCAAGCTGCGCACTGAGCTGATCGCGAGTATTCAATAGCTCTACATAAGTCGCCAAGAATCCGTGGGTGCTTGCCGCTGCCTCATTTCTACGCGCTAACAAATCCATATGCTGCTGTACCCGCTGAGCTTCGGCAACTTCTTCATCGCGCTCCAGTAGGTTGACTCGGCCAATTTCTTGCAGATAAAGCCGCACCAGATCCGTCGTTCGATTCGCTCGGGATTTGGTGTGAGCTTCTACCTCTAGCCCTTCAATATGAACGTCACCGCTTTCATCTCTAGGGGCCAATGAATGATTCAAAGAAGGTGCCATAGAAAGGTCAAACTCAGATGGCTCACGCAGATCCTCAGCCATGTTGTCGAATGAGTCACTCGCAGTGCGGATATCAGCCTGGTCGGATGTAGCTTTCATGATGGTGTGAGGTAGCGGGACAGGTGGAGAATCGGCGAAGCTCACCCTTAATTACTTAATAGTGTGCCCAGCCGGTAGGGGCCATAGCGCAAAAGAGGCTTCAGGGGTCGGACTCCTCTGTATGGGAGCTATCAGGCAAAAACACAACCTTTCTGCAAAGCGCTATCGGTGAAGTGTTTTAGAGCAAACTGTCAGCAATTGCCAGGATCTATAGAAAACCCAATCAGGGCAAGGAAAACCTGAACGCGTTTCAGTAAGCTATTCAAGGGTAAGCACCCAGGTTCCTGACACTTAGCGAAATATCACGGTTAACTGTTACATCTCGATGGCATTAGGCTGATAGCACAGTCAAAGGCAGATCGATTCAGATCTAGCGTCAAGATTGCTCTATGTAATAAATATCAGTAGCGCGCTGACGCTTTTGGGCAACTTATTCCAGGTTTCTCAGTGGCACAGGAAAGCCGGATTTGTCGTGCGGTTCTCAGGGGTTCTCAGTGTGGCTAGCGGTGGCAATGGCGTCAGTGTTTTTGGCTGAGTCAGCATCAGTAATGAAGGGTGGTCGGCGATCGCAGCCACCCACCACAGCCCAATTCACAAAGCAGTGAACCAGCCAACCGCCGACGGTGCCGCCAACGTCATCGAACCAGCTAGCTAAGCTGTCACAGTCTTCTATCGAACCAGTAGAGTCCGTTCTTTAGTTCATCAGCAGATAGTTTACAGTTGGCGGCTTTGTGCTGTTTCAATTATTGGCTGGCTGTAGGCGGCGGCTATTGGCTCCGTCAGCGCAATAAGCAGCCACTCTTCCCCCTGTCGCGTCCTGGCACTGAAGACGGATGATGGTTACTCCCGGTAAGCACTTATCTTGATTAAGGGAGTTTGAGGGAAAGAAGCAAACCCCCCACCTGAAGGAGGGGGATGTAGTCTCGCGTCCCTCAAGTGAGTGCCAGCGAACAATCTTAGTCTATGATCCAAACTGGAAAATGGTAGAATCAAGTTGGTCAATGACCCACCCGAGACTATGGATCAGACAGCCTAATGAGCGAAGTTCAGCATTTGCTGACGGCACAGACAAATAGGTAGACCGGGAAAAGAGGATAGGGCACTGGTAGCACATCCCTGGATTCAAGCAATCAAAAAACATTCAATATCAAACACAAGAACCGCAGGGCTTGCGGGGTTAGTCTGTGGAGCGAACATAAGACCAAAACTCTTTGAGAGTGGAGGCAGTTGCTATGAAGCAGAAACTTAAATCGTGAGGTTTGGGAATCCCTGTCACTTCAGTGCGGGGAGGATGTCAAAAGCTGTGAAGGTCTAGCTATTGCCACTATCATGAATTTCTTTCGCCAGTACATTGCACCGCTCTTTATCGTCCTGATTTTCGCAGTAGCGCTGCTTGCCGTCAGCGCCCGAATTTTTCTCCCTAGCGATATGATGGCCCCAGCTCCTATCACTGAACCTGTTTCGGTGATTTTGAACAATTTGAACAATTTGAACAACTTAAACAATCTGTCGCCTCAGCTAGCGTTGACGGCTCCTTTCATTTTCTAGTGGCTATTTCGTTGCCTGTCGAAAATTATCAGCTAGAGGCGGGTTCTGCTTTAGATAGAGCCCGCCTTGTCAAGTTTATGCAGCGGGCTTACCGCGATTTAGGTGCGATCAGTCCGGGCGCTCATCTAGCTGATACGGTACAGCGCCATTTCTCTGCCCAATCTCAGCTGTGGTGGCTAATATCCAATCAGCCATCGACCGCTCCGGTTGGATTACCGGGGACAAATCGCCCTGAGCCCGTGGGCTGTCTTTGGCAAGGAGAAGCGGTTGATCAGCGCACAGGCATAAAGCAGGCTTATGTATTCCTGCTCTATGTCGCGCCTGATCACCGCCACCAGGGGCTAGGCATGGCAATGATGGAACATGCTCAGCGGTGGGCAAAGCAACAGGGCTATGGCCAAATTGGCCTGCAAGTTTTTGAAGATAATGTGCCTGCGCTGAGCCTGTACCAGAAGCTCGGCTATCGCCCTCAAGCGAGATGGCTGTCTTTGGAAATCTGAAATTGAGCCAGTCATTGAATCAGTCAAAATTGACGAAATGCTGTGGCTTTTGCAACGGCTGTCTATCGGTAATTTTGGAACTGCAAGGCCATTGGCCAATCTTCGCTTTTGATCAGCGCGATCGCTTCTTGCAAATCGTCTTTGTCTTTCGCTGAGATCCGAACCGAATCGCCCTGAATGGAGGCTTGCACTTTTTTCAGATTATCTTTAATTAGCTTAGAAATTTTTTTGGCATCTTCTTTATCGATCCCTTTTTTGAGCTTTATTTCCTGACGGATGCGGCTACCGCTAGCGGATTCAATCTCACCAAAGTCAAAGATTTTCATTGATAGATCGCGCTTAGCCGCCTTTGTCTGTAGCAGCACATGGACTGCTCGCAGCGTCATGTCGCTGTCGGTATCCAGCGCAATATTGTCTTCTTTAAGATCGAGCGTCGTTTTGGTGTCTTTTAAGTCGTAGCGGCTTTTAATTTCGCGCCGAGCTTGATCAATCGAGTTGACCAGCTCTTGACGATCAAAATCACTCACCACGTCAAAGGAATAAGTAGAAGCCATATTTCAAACGGTAGTTAAAGCGGTAATTGAAGCAGTAGAAGCAGTTTATTCTCATTCTACCGGCTTACCCAAAAGCTGATTGGCAGCTATTCAAGTACAGCGAAAAAATGCTGCTGATACTGATGGCCCAGGAGAGCGATCGCAAGATCGGTACATCCAGCACATAAAACAGCGAATAGGTCACCCGCGAAGCCAAATAAATTACCACTGAACCCAACACCTGCTCAGGCTCCAAGCCAACCGCAAACGCCATCAAAGCCGCCGGAGCATACAGCGTAAAAGACTCCCATGAATTTTGGTGAGCCCAAGTCGCGCGCTGAGCATAATCAGGCAGCTTATCGAACATGGCTCTGGGGCTGCTCATTTCATAGCCCACCTGAAAGCGGCCAAAGGCCACCGCAAAGTAGGGCAAATAAATTAGAGCAGCGCCTAGCGCAATGCTACATAGCAAAATATTCGCAGGCGAAACCAACGGCAAAGAATAGACAATATCCACAGGAAATTTTGGCCAAGAAAGGGACAGCGTGCTGAGAGAAGTCTTTAAGAATCAGCGCCTAGTCAAAGGGACAATTGAACGCTTAATCAAAATAGAAAAGCGTTACAATCTTGCGCTGATCTTCCGCATCTTGACAGGTTTTGAGCAGCGTTTGGCTGTCGTGAAAGGCAAAGCAAATTAGCTGCTGACAGCGGCTGATAATTTCTCGATTGCACATGGCGCTAGCATCCGCCAAAGGCAGCGTGTCATTGGCAGCATTTTCTACTAAGTTAGTGACTAAATCGAGCTGTTCGCGCGACTCTAGGGGCTGCTTTTGTAAGCTCTGCGGCAAAATTACCGTCAGCAAGTTAGGGTCAGCTTTCATCGCCCCGCGAATCGCAGCGGAGTTAGTGCCGGTTGCGCCTGAGGTAATCAGGCGATTGCCGCCCAGCACAAGCGCGTAGCTCATCAGCTCAATGAGGCGCTGATGGGTAATCGGGACGTGGCGCGATCCCAAAATCGCAATTCGCTTTGAGCCAGACTGCTGAATGGTCGCCAGCTCTTGCAAAAAGTCGTCTACCTTAACGGAATCAAGTGAATTTTCGACGGACTGACTCAAGGGCTGTCTCGGGGTAAAGAACACAAAAGATTGTGCAATTTTACCAAACCCTTGAAAGTTCGTATAGAACTCTCAAGCGTTACACGCTTAAAAATAACGCAATTGTCTTTTAGTACGGACAATTACGGGCAAGATCCAGGTCGGAGCTACAGCAACTGCTGGCCGCAGATCAAAAGCCTCCACCTCACAGCGCACCACGCACATCATCAAATCGCGCCAAGCTTTAAGAGGCCGCTACTGCCCGACTCAGCCCCAATGCATTCAACAGCCGCTGCGTATCAAAATGCTGCTCCATCAAATGCCCAATGCACTCTACCTTAATCGGCTCATGCAGCCGCACCTGATCAAATGCCTGCTCAATTTTTCCTACCGTGGTCAAGGTGTCCAAATCCACTGAAAGAATCGGGACTTCTAAATCGTTGGCACGCTCTAAAATGTCAGGTCGCGGTGACAATCGACCCGTGAGCACCAGGCAATGAGTAGAGCTTTCGAGCGCGGCCATTTGAATATCGAAGCGATCGCCCCCGGTCACCACCGCCATATTATTCGCCTGATTAAAGTAGCGCAGCGCCGAATTGGCATTCATCGCCCCAATCGAAATCTCTTCCACCATGATTTGATCAATGCGCTCAGGCCGGTTCAGCACCTCTGCTTTGAGCTGATGTACCAGCGCTTCTACACTGACGCTGCGCATGATCGCCGCGCGCGGCAAAATCCCAAAGACCGAAATGTCGTGGCGCTCTAAATACTGTTTCACGGGTATGAGCGCTTCATCCATCAGCTCAGGCGGAACATCATTAATAACCACCCCTAACAGCTGATTTCCAAGCGTTTTCTTAGCAGCTAGCAGCTTATCGACCACCAACGCCGAATGGTAGCGCGCCACCAAAATCACCGCCGCCTCACTCATTTTCGCCATATCAGGCAGCGACAGCCCAAAGAGCGTACCTTCTTCCAAATCTCCAGGCCCTTCAATTAGCAAGATGTCTTCACCTTGGTTCGCCAGCGCACTTTCCAACGCCTGAGGGTCAACGGGTTTTTCAGCCACAAGCTGCTGAGCAATCGTCGATTCATTGAGCGAAAATAAGGTAGGCCGAATGCGATCTTTGCTGAGCTTGAGGGTCTTGCTGATAAAACGAACGTCTTCATCAAGCCGATCATTGCCTTCACTGGGGCAAGTGCCAATCGGCTTGGCGTAGGCGATATCAAATCCTTGCGATCGCATCTGCAAAGCCAGCCCCAAAACGGTAGCCGACTTGCCGCTGTATGACTCAATCGAGCCGATCAGCACAGGCCGAGACGAACGAGCAGATCTCTGGATTGATGATTGGGTCACGCCCTAACTCCTTGCAACTAATAGCGTTAGCCACATCTCTAGAGCTACCCGATGATGATCACGACCGCCGTTAGTAACGATTGCTACCGAATCCACTCAGACCTGCTTCAACTCCATCATTCTGCCACGGAATCCTACGCAGAGGGCGATGGTTTAATCATCTATTCGCATAAGCTTACGGTAAAAGCCTTGCTCAAAATCAGGCTGTTTGTTTTGATTCATCGCGACGACAACCGAAATCAAAAAGTCAACAAATTCATACGTCGCCATCGTAATTTCGTATGTCAGTTCAGAGTCACCGTCAAACTGCATTCGGCAGCGGGTCAAATCAGCAGGCAGCATTGAAACATTCCAGGTCGCTAAAAAAGCGATGCTGCTAGTGCCCTCAATTTGACGTTCTCCTTCGATGTTGCCTTGCTTGTAAAGGCCGATGGCATAGGGCAAGGCGTTGCGTTTTTTACCTTGGTAATAGGGCAGATAAACGCTGGATTCTGGTTTGGTAGCAGGCTGAATAGATTGAAGAGACATAGCGGCTGCAATAGTGCGTGATGCAGAGGATGTGATGCGCTTTCAGAATGCCCGCTAGCCGCAAAAGTTGACCATGACCCAAATCATGGCTTGAACCTTGCCTTGATCGGGGTATGGTTAAATTGAAAGACATTTGTTAAGGGATCTATACAAAACCACACATGTCAGATTTTGCCGACTCCATTCCCTCTGATCTCGACCTCGAAGGCTTAGACCTAGACTGCTTAGATCTAGACTATCTGGATCTAGAGGCTCATCTGGCGTTTAGCGCTGAATTGTTTAGAGGCTATGCCGGTAGGCGGCTAAAAGCAGCGATCGCGCTGGGCCTGCTCTGGCTACTGACGGCTGTGCTTCATAGCGTCAGTTGGGGACGCGGGCTGGTGTGGGTGTTCACCGGGCTAATGAGCCTTCATGCCTTGCGGGTAATGTTAGCCAAACCAGCATCTGCACTGGCCCCATTACCTTCGGTGGCAGCTCTGATGCCACTGATGCCACCGCAAAATTTTGAAAGCTGGCCCTACGTTTCGCTGCTGGTGTCGGCTAAAAATGAAGCCCAAGTCATTGGCAAGCTGGTGGAGTCTTTGCTGAGTATTGACTATCCTGACACCCGCTACGACCTCTGGATTATTGATGACTACAGCACGGATCAAACCCCGCAGATTTTAGATGGCTTAGCGCTGCGCTATCCGCAGCTCAACGTCATCCACCGAGGCTCCGAGGCTACCGGCGGAAAATCGGGCGCGCTGAATTTGGCTTGGCCTCAAACTCAGGGCGATTTGCTGGCGGTGTTTGATGCGGATGCCCATGTGCCGAGCGATCTGCTGCGCCATGTTGTGCCGATGTTTGGGCAAGCCAATAATCGGGCAAACATCGGCGCGGTGCAGGTGCGCAAGGCTATAGCCAATGCCACCACTAATTTTTGGACGCGCGGACAAAAAGCTGAAATGGCGCTCGATAGCTATATGCAGGAGCGGCGGATTGCCATTGGCGGCATTGGTGAGCTGCGCGGGAATGGACAGTTTGTGCGGCGCAGTGCGATCGCGCAGTGCGGCGGTTGGAATGAAGAAACCATCACTGATGACCTGGATCTCACAATTCAGCTGCATTTGCATCAGTGGGACATTGGCCTATTGTTTACGCCCTCTGTCGAAGAAGAAGGGGTGACTAGCGCCCTGGCTTTATGGCATCAGCGCAACCGCTGGGCTGAAGGCGGCTTTCAGCGCTATTTAGACTACTGGCGACAGCTGGCTAAAAACCGCTTAGGCTGGCAAAAGTCAATTGATATGGCTGGTTTTTGGGTGATTCAGTACATGATGCCTGCGGTGGCGCTGCCGGATTTAGCCCTATCGCTTATTCGCCATCGTCTGCCCGTTTTTGGCCCGATCACGGTCTTAGGCATTGTCCTGTCTGTGTGGGGCATGTTCACTACGCTACGCCGAGCTGAACCGATGTCTGCTGGGAGCGCTGCCGTGCAAACGATCAGAGGCACCTTTTATATGCTGCACTGGGTAGTGGTAATTGCCACAATGACTATGCGAATTTCTGTGCGTGAAAAGCGCTTGAAGTGGATCAAAACAGTTCACGGTGCCGCCTGAGTAAAGCGTCTGAGTAAAGCGGGTAAGTAAAGTCTAGTTAATGCAGGTGCATCCCCTTCAGCATCCTGTGATTTTTTGCTGTCGGGCGATCGCAGTCAGATAGATCATTTGGTCAAAAGTAGAACCCAAGGCCGAGGTCATGGATTTTGAGCGGCTAGCACTTAACAAAACCTAGTGCATGAACTATCTTTTGAATTTGAAACAGGTTTATGAGATTTGGGACTCGCTCAAAGAGAGTGAATTGGCATCGAATTTTTCAGGTATAGCAACGGATACAGCCTGAAATAGCCTTAGACATTAGAAGTTTTGATGCTTCCCACAATGAATAATAATCGTTATACTTATTTACATAGCAATTATTAATTCTTAATATCTCGCCCATTTCTCTCTCATCCCATCCTCTTCTCACTCTTTTGACTATGAACACCGCCAAAGTTGTAGGCTCTATTTTCAGGCCCAACGTCAATCTCAACCTTGCTTCACAGACAACACTAGCCATTTTGCGGGCTGTCATCGGCATTATGATGATCCATAATGGCCTCGACAAGCTCGCTGATGTAGAAGGCTTTGCTC
>QBMP01000017.1:7969-9409 GCA_003242115.1 Phormidesmis priestleyi | reverse complement strand
GCCTACCTTTCCCGATTTTCTTTACGTATGTAGCGGCTTTTACTGAGCTGATTGGTGCGCCCTTGCTAATCATTGGTTTGTTTACTCGTCCGGCGGCATTTGGGCTGCTCTCGACGATGTTTGTAGCGATGTATCACCACATTAAAGTTGCTGGTTTGAGCCTGCCGTATCTGGAGCTTTCAGCAGTGTATGCAGCGGCGTTTCTGTTTTTCTCAGTCAACGGTGCGGGCTTGTTTTCCTTTGATGCGCTGATTGCCTATTGGCTCGATGGCACAACTTTTTCGGCAAAAGCCAAGCAGCTCATGCGCATTGGCAGTGACGCTGAGAGCAAGAAAACTGCCTAGAACTGGGCTTCACAATCTTTCGGACTTTTACATGCAGCCCCGGTTTTCTGATATAGAAAACCGGGGCTGCTTTTTGCGAAATTTGCTGAAAAATGACCTAGCTGATAGGGGCATGATCCATTGAAATTGATTCGATTGAGACTGTTTGGCGCACCTACCTAAAGACTTACGCTGATAGACTGCACTCGGTAGCTACGCACGAAGCTCGATCAGGTGGTGCTAATGCACTTACCGTTTAGGATCTTGCTCCCTATTTCCAACTATTCCGAACTCGAAGGCTCGGTAAAGGGTAAAAACATTTTCACAAGCCCAGGGTCTGATATTCCTAACGCTTGGTTTCCAACTATTCCGAACTCGAAGGCTCGGTAAGGAGACCCCTGGTAGAAGCCTTTCATAGAGCGAACTTTAGAAGGCCAAACCACGGATATCTACTTTTTCAGTGTACCAGCCCTCCGGTCGAGCGACTGAAATGGCTGAAAGCCTTATCCCATCAGGCACCACGGATGTCAACGCAAAACCAAGGGTTTCAGCGATCAGCCGACATCCGTAGTGAGCTATTGTTTCTATCAGCAACCTCGCTACACAGTTATCGGTTGCTGATAGAAAGCATGGCGCGGTATCTTCAGCCTTTCCTACGCGCTTAAAATTTTATGGGGCAATAGGCCAATTAATCAATAACGGCTGTGGTTTCATCCGGTGGGCAAGCGGGTTTGCAGAGTACTTGAGCTAGGCCATAGGCAGAGCGGTGTCAAAAACGCGCTGGACATCACTTTAGAAGGCAGGTCAGAAGAAGGCAGACCAGAAAGCAGGTCGGGCCAAAGAATTGGTTAACCAGCCCTCTAATGAATTCTTTAGGATATTCGAGCCAAAGATGCTGACCCATACGTTTACCATACAAAGAGATCTAAACGCCCCTTTAGCCCTTTATTCTTGCGCCGGAGCCACCCCATTGCCAGCTACCATCCCTCTCCACTTTGTTACCGAAGATCAGGTCAAACGCGATTACGCCAAGCAAGCCGTCTGGCTAGAAATGTCCGGCTTCAGCGGCCAGCCAGGAAGCTACTGCCTGATTCCTTCCACTCACAGTGAGTTAGAG